>DASXYH010000138.1:0-9832 GCA_036502545.1 Spongiibacteraceae bacterium | reverse complement strand
CGGCAGCAGCGCTCGCCGCGAGCACGAAGGCCAGCGCGCAGAATCCCTTGGTCATATTGGTGCCTAACTAGTCAGTGAACAGACGTGTCTGCTTTTGCCAGATGAACCAGACGCGTCTGTTGATCTTGGTATTTGGGAAATAAAACAGATACGTCTGTTGGCCGCGCCAACTGAGTTGGAGCACCTCTCCTCAGTTGTTACGTAAAATAACCGGAAGCGTAAAAACTGTCCAGTTGAGGTTCAATTGCAGATTACAGGTGCTCTAAATTTTATAAAAAGATTTTACGCCGCTTGCACCGACACCATTAAATTCGGCCCGCGGTAATGGTCGCGTTTTTTCAGCGTAAGAATAAGAATTATCGCCAGCACTGCGCAGATCAGCAGGGTCAGATAACCGTTCATGTAGTGGCCGTCGCGATCGTACAGTGCGCCGATGGCGTAAAGTATCGCTGAAGTAAACAGCGAATTGACCGGTGTCATCAATCCTCTGACCCAGCCATACGATGCGACGCCGAAGCGTTCCGCGACGATGGCGCTGTACAGCGGATAAGTGCCGCCGATCGCTGCGCCAGAGATGAAATTAATCGCCAGCAATAATTCATAAGAAGGTGTTAACAGAAATACGCCGCACTGCACGACGCCCAAAAAAGCAGTGATTACGATCAATATCCGCAGATCGATTTTATCCGCGACCCATGCGATAAGTATTTTTCCGGCGATGGCCGACAGCGTGGTTGCCATCATCAATGAAGTCACTTCGCTCAAACTGAAACCGCGCTCCTGTGCGTACGGCGTTACGGTGACCAATACCGCGCCGTCGACGCCGAGCATCAGCGAAATGGCGACCGCGATAATCCAGAATTGACCGGAGCACAAAATAACGCGCAGCGGCCAATGGATATCCTGCGCGAGTTTTTCCGCAGTGCTTTTCGCAACGATCGGCGGTTGCCGCAGCGCCAATGCCAATAATGAAACGATGAGCCAGATACCGAGTCCCGTCGCGATCAAACTGATCCGCCAGCCAAAGCGATCGATCAATACGGCGATGATCGGAAATACCACGAGGCCGCCGAACGAAGTACCCATCGCCGAAATCGCGAGTGCGCGGCCGCGCAATTGCTGAAACCAGCGCGATACAACCACCGCGCCAAATAACCCACCGCAGCCGAGCGAGCCGACCGCGACCAGAAAGACGATGCAAAACGCCATTAGCGGCAGCGACGATGTCATACCGATTATTGTCATACCGCTGCCGAAAAGAGCCGCACTGATCAACGCGATGCTGCGCGCGGAATAGCGATCGAGCGCACGTCCCACCAACGGGCTGAAAATTGCCGTGCCGACGTGGAAAAAAATCATTCCGGAATTGATGCTCGCGCGCGACAAGCCGAGTTCGGCCGATACCGGTTTAACGAATAATGCAAACGCGTAATTGGTGCTGCCGACGATCAACATGGTCGCGAGCACAGTAATCGCAACGGTGTACCAACCGTAGTAAATACCAAACCAACCGGCCGCCGCACCGGGACCGGCGCGGAAAGAATCCGCTGCAATATTTTTTTGCAATTCCAGTCGCGGCATATTTCATACTCCGGTCACGTTATTTTTAGGCTATCCCGGGCTTGATGGCCGAGAGGGGGTGAGACCATCTCGCGCGGCGCTTCGGCGCCGATTTCAGTGCGTGTTAGTTAAGATCAATGCGCTGCGCCCCGATGTCACAAATATATTTTGCAAATCCGTTATTTGATTCGCCGCGGTGCCGCGCACCTGGCGCACGGCCTCGGTGATATTGTTCATGCCGTGAATATAACCTTCGCCGAGCAAACCGCCGTTGGGATTGACCGGCAGTTGACCATTCAAACCGATTTCACCGCTTTTGATGAAATCCTTCGCTTCGCCGTTTTTGCAGAAGCCGTGCGCTTCGAGCAGCAGGAATACGATCGGCGAAAAATTCTCGTATATCAGCGCCGCATCCATGTCGCGCGGTCCCAATCCGCTTTGCGACCACAGCTCGCGGCTCAGCGCGCGCGCTTCGGGATAATCGGCGAGATCGGGGCGATAATAATTCGCCAGAATATCGCTGCCGTTTTGATACGATTCAGTGACGGCGGCAATACGCGCCGGCGGCTGACGCAAATCGCGCGCGCGGTCGAGCGATGTAACAACCAGCGCGACGCCGCCATCGCTTTCCTGGCAACAATCGAGCAGACGCAAAATCGGCTCGGCGATCCAGCGCGATTGCTGATGATCGGCCAATGTAATCGGCCTGTTATAAAACCACGCGGCTGGATTGGTGGCGGCATGACGGCGCGCAGTCACCACGTAATGGCCGAGATCCTCATTGGTGATGCCGTATTTATGCATGTAGCGTTGATACCAAAGCGCGTAGAGTTTCGCCGGCGTATCGAGCCCGTACGAAAACGCCATCGAGCGGCGCGATGCGCCACCGCCGGCGTAACCGCCGTTGGTCGGTTGTCCAAAACGCTGCCCCGAGCGCTCGTTGAACGCGCGATAGACCAGCACGGCTTTTGCCGCTTTTGCCGCGACCGCTGTTGCGGCGAGCAGAATCGTCGCGCACGCGCCGTTGCCGCCGAGCGGTGTGCGGCCGATCCATTTCAATTCATCGACGCCGAGATTGCGCTGCAGCGCGATTTCATCGTTGGTGTCGAACGTGAACGTAACCATGCCGTCGATATCCGACGGTGTTAAACCGGCGTCGTTGATCGCCGCGATACTCGCTTCGGCCGCGAGCTGCAATTCGCTGCGCCCCGACGCTTTCGAAAATTCGGTCTGACCGATGCCGGCGATCGCCGTGTTATGAAACGGATTCATTGACTTGCTCCGGTTCGGCGAAATTGCGGTAACTTATTTCCGCCAATGTCGCGAAAGACGACTTCAACCGGCGCGCCGATTTCGATGTCACCGCCGCCATCGATGTTTGAAATTATTCTCAGGCCTTCTTCGAGATCGACCAGCACGGCCGTGCGCGGCGCGACATCGGGTTGGCTCGGATGCTTTGAAATAAGCCACGCGTAAACGCGGCCGCGACCAGAAAGTTGCACAGCATGCCACTGCAGTGAATGGCAACGCGGACACATCGGCGAGGGCGGATGGCGCATGACATTGCAGGCGCTGCATTGCTGCGCCAATAATTTTTCCTGATCGACGCCCTCCCAAAAAAAATCATCGTCATTCATGCAATATTTCTCTGCTGTGCGCCGATCCAAGTGCCGACGCGCGCGGTTAAATGTGCGATGGTCGGAAACACGAAGTGAGAGTGGCCGGTGTCGGGCAGAATCACCACGGTGATATCGGCAGAGTTTTTAAAATAGGCGGGCACATTGTGCGGCGCGGTGCAGATATCCGTATCGCCATACATCAATAACACCGGCACGTTGATACGTTCGGCTTCGGGCGCCCAGCTGCCGGGAATCATGACAAATGAACCGGGCACCAGAAATATTGGAATGCGCGCGTTTCGTAAATACGCCAGTGCGGTCGCATTGCCGCCGCGAAAAATCGCGCGGCTTTTTTCATTCGATTTCAATTCCGCAAACGGCGGTGTGCCGTTCGCGCGCAGACGCTCGACAATTTCATCGCGCGCGCGTTGCGGCTCGTTCGCGAGCGGGCGCAAATCGTCGGAGAGATGTTCGTACAAACCATACGGACCCGAGCCGAGAATGATCACCGCATCATAAGGCGTGAAATGCGCCTGCACCCAACTCACGATCATTCCTCCCATCGAATGACCGACACCGACCGACATAAAATTTTTCAGCGCGGGATAATTTTCGAAACCTTCGGCAAATTCTTTTTTCAGCGCTGTAATCGCCGCGTTGTGCGCGGCGGCAAGTCGCGCAGGATGCAGCAGATAACCATCGTCGATCGCGGAGCTGCGTCCGCCGCCGAGCGGATCGATCGCGACAACGATCCAGCCTCTTGCGGCCATCGCCTGCGCGAAACTGAAATCGCGATTGGCATCATCTCCCAGATCGTAATAAAGCCCCGACATGCCACCGCCCGGCGCGCAGAACAAAATCACCGGATCGGCCGCGAGCTGATCGGGCTCCGGCACGATCACATCGACAGAAATAGCAGTATTGTTAATATCCGGGATTGCATTGATCAGATTGATCGTACGTCGAAAGCGTCGGATTTTTTTCATTGCATCAGCCGCAACTTATAGCGATGGCTTGCAGGTGCCGCGCGGCAAACACAACAAAAATAAATTGCCGCGCGTCGGTGACAGCTGAGCAGATTTTCGTACTCTACTCAGCGTTTTTGATTTGCGATATTTTTATGCGGCGGCTTTCAGACCAAACATTTTGCGCGAATTTTCGTAAACGATTTTGCGCCGATCGGCTTCGGGAACGCCCGCTTTAGCAAATTGCTCTTTCACCTGGCGCTGCGAATTCGGCCAGCACGTGGCCGGATGCGGGAAATCGGTCGACCAAAACAGGCACTCGGGACCGAATTTCGCATAACACGTGGCGAGTCCGCCGGGCTCGTCCATGAAGCTTGCGCCCATCTGCGTTTTGAAATATTCGCTCGGCAGTTTTTTCATGCCGGGGAAGGTGTAATGCATTTTTGTTCTGTTATCGAGACTGTCGAAGAACCAGGGCAGCCAACCCAGTGACGGTTCGACCAGCAGCACCTTGAGTTTCGGGAAGCGTTCGAGCGTGCCGGTCAAAATCCAGAACATGATGGTCTCGGCCATCGCGATCGACGGCATAGCGGTGAAGATGCCTTTTTGCGGCGTCGGATCGACGCGGAATATATCCCAAAAACCTTTGCGCAATTCCAAATGATTGAGCACCGTGAGCCCGGTTTCGCTGAGCGCGTTCCACAGCGGGTCATAGCGCGGATCATAAACTTGCGGCAAACCGTATTCCGACGGAAAGCTCGGCAACTGCACGCAGCGCGCGCCCTGATCGGCGACCCGATAAACCTCGCTCACCGCGTATGGAACATCGAATAGCGATATCTGATACGCGGCCAGCAGGCGGTCGGGGTTGACCGACGCGAAATCGATCATCGCCTGGTTGTAACCGCGGAGCGCTTCTTGCCAGTGATCGCCCATGTATTCAGGCGTGCAGAGTTTCACGCCGCCGACTTCCGGAAAAATAACCTCGGCCACTACGCCGTCGCGATCCATCGCCGCGAGCTTGGCGTTCGGCTCGAAATGACCGGGGTCCATCGCCGCTTCGAGATCGACAAAATCTTCCATCTGCAGTTGGCGCTGACCGCCGCGCAGCACCGTGGCTGCGTAATGTTCTTCTTTCTTCTGCGCTTCATCCCACAGTTTTTGCATGCTCGAACTCAGTCGCGCTTTTACCCACTCGTCGGTAAAATGCACATGCGAATCGCAGGAAATAAGCAGCTCTTGCGGGACCTGTTTGTTAAGCGTGTCGGCAGCCATGGCACAATCCTCTTCAATTTTCATCTATCGAACTTCGATCATACAAGGATGACCCCGCTGCTGCGAAGTGAGCAATAGCCGGTTTCGACACGATAATCGAAAAAATATGACTTCGGTCGCAGGCCGGTGATCGGGATTATTTACCAGAGCAGCGGTAACAGCACGATTGCGGTGGCACTGGAGCAGGTCTTATTCGAGCGCGGAAAATTAGCGTATCGCCTCGATGGCGATATTGTTCGTCAGCTGCACGACGATGCTGGCATGGCGTTTATCGAAGTGTACGTCGATGCGCTGTTGGCGCTATTGGACCGCCGCGGTATTCTCGGCGCTACTTAAAAAGTTAGAGGTAGGAGTAGGAGATGGTACCGAAGCGCGATGCCTACGATACGATCATTCGGCTTTTCAATCGCCATCTCGGTAAACTCGCGAAAGAATGGGGAAAAATCTCTCGCTAAATATTTTCATTTGAGAGTGTTTATGTATGTCTGATTCGATAGCAGTTATCACCGGCGGCGGTGGCAGCATGGGCCTGGCGTGCGCGCGCAAACTCGGCCGCCTACATCGGCTCGTGCTGGTGGATATCGATGCAACGCGCATTGATGCGGCGGCGGCAACGTTAATTGCCGAGGGTTTTAAAGTAACTCCGCTGCTCGCGGATCTTACAGTCGCCGATAGCATTAACGACCTTGTTAAAACGTGCGCCGCGTTCGGACCGTTCGGCGCGCTTGTGCACACCGCCGGGTTGTCGCCGACGATGGCCGATGGCGTGCGCATCATGGCGTTGAATTTATTGTCGACGGTCGCATTGGGCAATGCATTTTTACCGTTGGCCGGTCCGGGCACCGTCGCGGTAATGATCGCATCTTCGGCGGGGCATTTAGCCCCTTCAGATAGCGATCGAGATCGTCTGCTGGATAATCCGCTTGCCGATAATTTTTGGTCTGAGATGGCATTAATCTGCGTGTCGTCGGCTTTGAGTTATGTGCTGTCCAAGCGCGGCGTCATTCGTTATTGCGAGCAAGCAGCAACGGCATGGGGCGCACGCGGGGCGCGTATCGTCTCGATATCGCCGGGCATTATCGCGACACCGATGAGCAAACTCGAGTTCGAACAACAGCCCGGAATGGCGACGATGCTGGATAACACGCCGCTGCGTCGTCAGGGCAATCCGGACGATATTGCCGCCGCCGTTGAATTTTTGTGTTCGCCCGCGGCGAGTTACATCACTGGCACCGATTTGCGCATCGACGGCGGTGTCACCCCGGTACACGCCGCTTACCGCGCAGCCCGTAGAGAGTGAGATCATTTAATTCAGGTGATAATCTTTTCAGGTAATTAAAGTGTCTGACTACCGAGCTCTATTGAGACCCAGCGAATATGACCAGTCAAAATGAAATGAAATTGTCTGATGTGAGTGTCGAATACCGCGGCGAAATTGCCATCGTGCGTATCGATCGCGGCGGCGCATCGAACGCGGCGCGGCCCGAGATGATGCAGCAGCTGTGCGAAATATTCGATGAATTGAAAGACAACGAAAAAGTGCGCGCGCTCGTGCTCGGGCATCGCGGCAAACATTTCATGGCCGGTGGCGATCTGACATTTTTGCAAACGCTTGGCGATGCGACGCTGATCGAAATTCGCGACAGCATCTATCGCCATTTTCAAGGCGCGGTGCGACGGCTGTACACCTTTCCAAAACCGACGGTCGCCGCGGTCGGCGGCGCTGCGATAACGGTCGGTTGCGAAGCCGCGATCGCCTGCGATTTTCGCATCGTCACCGAACGCGCGCTGTTCCAGGAAAGCTGGATAAAACTCGGCTTGATTCCACCGATGGGCGGTATGAAAAAATTACCGGCGTTAGTCGGCTATGGCATTGCGTCGGATATGATTCTGCGCGGACGCGGTGTCGGCGGCCAAGAGGCGATCGACATTGGTTTGGCAACCGAACTCGTCGCGGCGGACGCTTTGGAAACACGCGCGATCGCACTTGCGCAAGAACTCGCCGCGCTGCCGCCGCTGGCCTACGCCGCCGCTAAATCCGGCATGCATCAGGCGCTCGAAAATACATTCGAACAAACATGGTCGACCAATGTGATGACGCAGGGTTTTCTGATTAAGTCGGAAGATTTCAAAGAAGGTGTCGACGCAGTTGTCGCGCGCAGGCCCGGCGTTTTTAAAGGGCAATGAACATAACTGTTTTTCCGGATTGGTTTTGCTAAAAATCTAATTGGTGATTTTCATGAGCGACAAACCCACTGTTCTCGAACAATACGATCGCGCGCTGATCGTCACAATGAATCAGTTAAGTAATCGCAACGCGCTCGATGGCGCGATGAAAGATGCGTTGTTCGAAGCGGCGCAGTTGTTTTGTTCGGATGCAGCATTGCATTGTTTGGTTATCACCGGCACCGATAATATTTTTTGTGCCGGCGGCGATCTGCGCAACATGAGCGGCGATCGACGCACCGTGGCGGTTCGCGAAAGAATGGCGCGGACACATCGCATTACCAAATTGCTTTCCTCTTGCGAAAAACCCGTGATCACTGCGGTAAACGGCGCTGCGGTCGGTGCCGGTTTGTCGCTGGCATTGCTCGGCGATATCATCGTGGCGGCGGACGATGCTTTTTTTGTATCGGGTTTTTCCAAAGTTGGCGTGTTTCCCGATGGCGGCATCGTTTATAACCTGCCGCGCGCCGTGGGCCTGGTTCGCGCCAAAGACATTCTGCTCACCAATCGTCGCATCGATGCGCACGAGGCGTTAGCGATCGGCCTCGTCAGCCGCGTGCTGCCAAAAATGCAATTCAACGCGAGTGTGCGCGAGCTCGCGACGCAAATCGCCAATGGTCCCGCCATCAGCCTCGGTTTGACGAAGAATCTTTTGAATGCCTCGCACCGCGATAACCTCGATGATTTCCTGACGAAAGAATCGCTCGCGCAGGCGGTCGTGTTCGGCACCGACGATTTCGCCGAGGGCAATCTGGCGTTTGCTGAAAAGCGCGAACCTAAATTCAGTGGCAAATAGTAATCGCACATTGCCCCGCCTATTTGAGCGCACTGTTAACGGAAAATAGTTATGAATCTTCAATGGTCCGACGACGAATTGCAGCTTCGCCGCGACGTGCAATCTTTTTTGCAGAATGCGTTGCCGCCGGAAATCAAACGTAAAGTACTGGCCTACGAAAAAGTTGAAAAAGAGGAATATATTCGCTGGCAGCGCCTTCTGAACGATCGCGGCTGGATGGCGTGGAGCTGGCCGCGCGAATACGGCGGGCCCGGCTGGAGTCCGATTCAAACGCATATTTTCGAAGAGGAATGCTGGCTGGCCGGCGCGCCGGAAGTGTTTGCCTTCGGTGTGAAAATGCTCGCGCCGGTGTTGATGAAATACGGCAGCGAAGCGCAGAAAGCTTTTTTTCTGCCGCGCATATTAAACAGCGACGATTGGTGGTGTCAGGGTTATTCGGAACCGGGTTCGGGTTCCGATTTGGCATCGCTGAAAACGAAAGCGCGCATTGAGGGCGATTTCCTTATCGTCAACGGCCAGAAAACGTGGACGACCAATGCACAGTTCGCCAATAAAATGTTTTGCCTGGTGCGCACCGATGCGGAGGCGCGTCCGCAGGAAGGCATTTCATTTATTTTACTCGACATGGATTTGCCGGGCGTCACTGTGCGGCCGATTAAATTGCTCGACGGCACCTGCGAAGTCAACGAAGTGTTTTTCGATGACGTGCGTGTGCCGCGCGATCGCGTCGTCGGCGAATTGAATAAAGGCTGGGATTATGCGAAAGCCTTGTTGGGTCACGAGCGGCTCAATTCGGGAAAACTCGGCCGCACCAAATGCGGCCTGCGTTTATTGAAGCGCATCGCGCAGCGACAACCGCAATTCGGTCAGCCGCTGATTAAAGATTTGCGATTTGCCGCGCGCGTCGCGCAACTGGAAGTCGATATTCTCGCACTTGAATATATGACACTGCAGTTGATCGCCAATGCAGCGCAAGGGCGCGGCGTCGGGCCGGAAGCATCGATTTTGAAATTGCGCGGCACCGAAATCGCGCAACAGTTAACTCGTTTATTGATGGATGCGATGGGCGGCGATTTATACGCGCCGCATCAGCACGACAATTTAATCGGCGCGCCGCTGCCGCAAGCGCTTGTCGAGCAGTATTTCAACTGGCGCAAATTGACGATTTACGGTGGCTCCAATGAAATTCAGCGCAACATTATCGCCAAGCACTCACTCGGCTTATAGCGCGTTTGCTAAGAAAACCTAATTAAGTGTTTTTGTAAAAGGCACGCTGTAGCAGAGCATGAGGCGCCGGAGGGGGTTCTCTTTTTCAGGACTACTGTGGCGAGCATTCAAGTAGCTTCGGTGTGGTCGGCCTAGCAGAACTCGACAACTTCTCCGATGACGAA
>DASXYH010000137.1:0-11031 GCA_036502545.1 Spongiibacteraceae bacterium | reverse complement strand
CTTATTATTCAGGCCTCTCATTATGTAACGCTCAAAAACCCCGCTGAGCCGCAGCAGCCCGTGACACAAGCGCCACAGCCAACTCCTGAGAGACCGGCACACTAGCTTTCCATCAAATGTGTCGCCATTAAAGCGCCTCGTTCACCGACTCGACATCAGACTTTTTTTACGTGCGCCATACTGAGAATCGTGCGGCATACGCGGCGCGGCGCCTATACCCGAAAGAAATCGCCATCCTGAATCGTCGAAGCAAGCCAGCGCCACGATCCGCACAGAAGGTCAAAATATGAAATGTCTAATCCTATCAACGATAGTATTAATTTATTTAATTAATATTTTTTTACCTCCAAATACTATTGATGATCAGAGTCATAATGAGGCGCAAAACCCCCACAGTGCGACTGAAATGCGGGTACAAATACGGGTATATTCTTAAATTGACGGAGTTTATATTGTTTAAAATCAATTAGTTTTATTTTAAATTCGAGTCCAGTCCTGGCACCATACACAAGTCTGACAACATCCAAGAACAACCAAAAACCCGTGAAAATGCGGGTTTTTTTATGCCTGACGCTCCAGTAGCGTCTGGTGGCATCCATAGACATACCAAGAATGTGTTGGTAGATTCGTTGGCACTTGGTAACTACCGCGGATTAAATACCAACAATGTCGCGCTCAACCAACAAGCTCACCGATCTGGCGATCCAGAACGAAAAGCCGAAGGACAAACCTTTCAAGGTTTCCGATGGCGGTGGTCTGCACTTATTGGTGCAACCCGATGGCGGGCGGTACTGGCGCCTCGCCTATCGCTTCATGGGCAAGCAAAAGACGCTTGCGCTCGGCATGTATGGCGCTTGATGAGAGCAAGAAGGCCCGCAGTCTCAGTCCGGTTACCGCCGTCGCGCTTTCTTTGGGAAAACCACGTCGGCAACGATTTCACCGAATCATCTGCAGCAGCAATTCGATGTGCTGGCGCCGAATACCGCCTGGGTGACCGACATCACTTACATCCGCACCTACGAAGGCTGGCGGTGGTATTGGATTTGTTTTCGCGACAAGTGATTGGCTGGTCGATGCAGGCGCGCATCACCAGCGATCTGGTATTGAATGCACTGCTGATGGCCGTGTGGCGACGACGCCCACAACACGCCGTGATAATCCATTCCGATCAGGGCAGCCAATTTAGCAGCCACGATTGGCAGGATTTTCTCAAGGCACACCACTTGATCGGCAGCATGAGTCGTCGAGGTAATTGCCACGACAACGCGGTCGCAGAAAGTTTTTTTCAATTACTTAAACGCGAACGCATCAAACGAAAAATCTACAACCGTCGCGACGAAGCCCGTCGCGATATATTCGATTACATTGAGATGTTCTACAACTCGCAGCGGCGACATGGTTACAACAACCAGCTTTCTCCGCTAGAGTATGAGCGACAATATTTCGCGAGGCTCGGTAGTGTCTAAGGGATTAGGGGCGATTCAGCTAATCACTCAATTCCGACTACAGCTTCAATTACATTAGCTGCGCATGCACGGGCTTCTTTGGGGGATAGAGTATTCCCGTCAAAAGGGTTAAAGCCTTTTCAAATATTAGAAGCTATTAAGGCACAGAGTCTCACCCCTGTAACATGTTACGGAGATATCCCAAATGGGAATCTGTTACCTTTGTTCTCCAAGAAAAAATTCGCTTTCACATGCTCGGCATTTGTTCGTTCGGGCTATCCTGTAATCCTAATGGGAAAATATCTATCTCCCACAGTAAATATGGGTCATCTCGTATGTGCTGTTGGGTTCAAGGAGCCAACCGGCCTCGATGTAGATCCTGGAAATTATGAGGCGATGGACGCAGGAACCGAAATATTTTATTTGCACGACGACAATATCGGCCCGAATGTAAGATTTCAATTAATTAATGGAGGGGCAAATGGCGCGGTTCAGAATGCTCTGTTGGAGTCTTTGCCGCCCAACTATGTCGATGAACAGCTAAGGGAGCCTAAAACAAAATTCATTTTTCAACCAGAGCTGCTCATTATCGCTGTACATGAAGAGCTCCGAATTTCACCAGATGATTTTTACAATAAGGCCTCGACTCTTACACAGCAAATTTCACAGTTATTGAATGCTGCTTATTTACAGAGTAACGAGCAGCAACCCCGCGTGGCGTTTAGCTCAAGATTTTTGAGTATTCGAGATTATTTGAGCAATGAGTTAAACAGATACTTTACAGGGCGGCCTGAGCTGCTCGGAAAGGTTCGACTGTCGCTAATTGAACGAGTGCCTCCAATGAGTTTGCATATTGGGCTCATTCGGATCGCTATTTGGGATAATGGCGTGGATTTGGTGATGGACGTTCTGTGCGATACATCTGATACGGATCGCAATCAACCAATATTCGCACATATTGTTTACCAATCTCTTGTTTATGATTTGTTGTCAAAAATCGACCCAGCAACAGTTCAAAGAGAACTTGGTATTCAAATCATCGCTTATTAATGTTAGCGAGCGATAAAACTCAACGCATCGCTGCAACCAATGTTATCCGCGTAATTTCCGACGGTGCCAAAAAACGTTTTGGCGGCCCCCAATAACCGGTGCCGCGACTGGTGTAGATCCACAATTTGCCGAGTCGATGTAATCCGGCGGTATACGGTTGTTGCAAACGTACGAAATAAATCCACGGCCAGAACTGGCCACCGTGGGTGTGACCCGACAATTGCAAATCAAAACCAGCGGCGGCAGCAGCACTGGCCGAGCGAGGTTGATGCGCAAGCAATAATTTGAAATCGATATTGTGTGGCGCATTGGCGATGGCAGCGTGTGGATCGCTCCGCTGCGATGCGTCAAAGCCGTGCGCGCTGTAATCGGTTACGCCAGCGAGCAATATATTTGCACCGCCGTGCTGTAGTATCACATGCTCATTGTTTAATACGCGCACGCCGAGCCGTTCAATTTCGGCTGTCCACGCATCGGCGTCGGAATAATATTCATGATTTCCCGTTACAAAATACGCGCCGTAGCGTGCGCTTAAGCGTGACAGCGGTGCGGTATGCGCTGCCAATTGCGCGACACTGCCATCGACCAGATCACCGGTCACTGCGACGACATCGGCATTCATGCTATTCACCGTATCGACAATTGCTTCGAGATAATCGCGCTTGATCGTCGGCCCGATATGAATATCGCTGATTTGTGCAATCGTAAATCCTTGCAGGGCTGGTGCGAGATTGGCAATCGGAATTTCAATCGAAACAATTTTTGCGGGGCGACGTGCGTTGATCAAACCGATTATCGAGAGCAGCATTGCGAATAGCGGTGTGACCAACGCGGATGTGCTCGCGAAAGTCGGATAGTGCTGCGGCAGCAACAGCGCGACGATGCCAAGCGAGATATCGCGTAACACCGTCAACACCAGCAGCGACGAAAACAAACCCATCGCCAAAAAGCCGGCCCATGCTAGGCGATCGGCCAACGGCTGACGTTGGATTGAACGCGCGAATAAACCGAGCGGCAGCAGTGCGCAGGAAATACCGAGTAAAACTATACCGATAATACGACCGGTAAGCGCGAGCGGCAGTGCCGGCAAAAGTCGCCAGCCGATATATGCATGCAGCAACAACAGCAGGCCAACCGCGATAAAAATAAAGCGGCGTGGCCGCATAGATTCCCCTTAAGTTTTAGTGGACTGCCGCAAACCTTCGATATCCAATTTCTTCATCTGCATCATCGCTCTGGTTGCGCGCGCCGCTTTTTCCGGATCGGGATCGCTCAATAAATCCGAAAGCTCGGCCGGCACGATTTGCCACGAGACGCCGTATTTATCTTTCAGCCAGCCGCATTGCTGCGCAGCGGGATCGCCGCCGGCGGAAAGCTTTTCCCAGTAATGGTCGATTTCCTGTTGCGTTGCGCAATTGACGACAAATGAAACTGCTTCGTTGAATTTGAAATGCGGGCCGCCGTTCAGCGCCACAAAGTCCAGGCCGTCGAGTTGAAAAGCGACCGTCATCACATCGCCTATTTTATTGCCGGATGGCGTCGTCGCGCGATAGCGAACTACGCGCGTGATTTTTGAATTGTTGAAAATCGACGTATAAAAATTTGCGGCTTCTTCAGCTTGTTTATCGAACCATAGAAACGGCGTGATTTTTTTCAGATGAGTTTGCATGACGGTTCTCCTAGTTTGAGCGCGTAGTTAAACGAGTGTTTCAACTAGTAGTCGTTTGATGCGGCCCGAATTCGACAACGTCTATGATTGCTCGCACCGTGCGTCAAAAAATTAAGTTATTTCGAAAGGCTGCACCGGATCGCGCCGCGCCAGCAATTCTTCATGGTGCTGAATGACGGCTTTTACGTGCGGCTCGCTCAGCGGCAATGCCCAATAACTGCCGTGGAGCAAACTTTGAAACGCATCTTCGGCGACTTGTTCCGCAGCGGTGGTCGGGCGTATAAAGCCGAAATTTTTCATGCTCCACTCCTGCATCTGTTCCAGCGTAAGCGCCACCGGTTTTGGCTCGTTCGGCTCCGGCGCCAGATGTGCGGGACGATTGCGGCCCGCGGTATAGGTATTGGTCGGTACCGTGTGCGGGCCCGGAAAAAGTAAGTGCACGCGAATCGGCGAATTTTGTTTGCGCAATTGATAATGCAGATTTTCGGTGAGCGATGCCGCCGCCGCTTTCGATGCCGAATATGCCGGCAGCAACGGCACATTGAACAAACCGCCGGGAAATGCGGTGACAGTCATGACGTGCGCCTCGGTGTTCTGCGCCACTAGGCGCGGCAAAAACGCTTTGATGCCGTGCACGAGGCCCCAGAAATGCACGTTCATGTACCAGTTGAATGTATTGAGCGAAATATCCCACAGGCTCGGGCATTCGGGAGCGACGATGCCGGCGTTGTTCACCAGAATATGCACGGCGCCGTAATGCGCAAAACTTTCTTCGGCGAGTGCCTGTACTGAAGCGTAATCGGTGACATCGGTAACGACGCCGAGTACATCAGCGCCCTGCTCGCGAAATTCCGTCACCGTTTTTTCCAGCGCGGGCACCTCGACATCGGCCACCACGATTTTTGCGCCTTCGCGTATCAGCCGCGCAGCGATCGCTTTACCGATGCCGCTGGCCGCGCCGGTGATTACTGCAACTTTATTGTTGAAATCCTGCATGCGTTTGTCCTCGTTGATTATGCGTGAGGCCATTGCGATTTGCTGTTTTACTTTCTTCGCGCCGCGAGTCGTGCTTCGCCAAGCCCGACCAGCGCTTCGAGGAATTCGCTCGGGCGCATTTTGATTTCTCTGGTAATCGCGGCCTGCGTGAATGTCACCGTCGCCATCGATAATCCCGGCAGCGAATTTACTTCGATCAGCACGAGTTCATCGTCGCGCGGAATATAAAATACATCGATGCGCGCATAGCCTTCGATGCCGATCGCATTGGCGAAACGCGCGATGCGCTCGCGAATGCTAACGATTTGTTCGCACGTCAATAGCGGCGGCGGCGTCAGGTTGCGGCCGATGCCTTTGCAGAATTTTTCCTCCACCGTGAGACCCGAGAAATCCGACGGCGTTTCCGAGGGCAGCAGCGCAATGACTTCGCCGCGCAAACCGAATACCGCGACGGTCATTTCGATACAGGCGCTGCGGCCGTAACGGTGCGGAATATTTTCTTCGAGTAACAATTCTTGCAGCCGCTCCGACGGCATGCGCAGCGCGAAATCGTTATCTTTGCCGGCGCCGCCGTTCGCGAGCTCGATGCGCGGAATAAATTCGATACCGGCGAGCACGGCCAATAAATAAATCGGCAAATCGTTGAACGGCTCGCGCGTGACGAGCACGCCGCTCGAACAGCCGTCGGCGGCGGGTTTCAACACCAGTCCCCCCGGCGATTTAACGAGCTGCGCCCACGCGGCAGCGCGCGCATGGAGCGTGCGTCTGATCGTGGCGAATGCGGGGTCGTTGCGCACAGCGGTGAAATCGCCGCCGCGCATGCGCTCCAGAATGCGCGACAGTGCGCTGTCGTTGACGCCGTTCGCGTGCAATTCAGCGACGATGCTGGCGATCGGAATATGCGCCTGCAGCGGTGCGCGAAAGCCAAAAATGTTAAACGATGTTAGCGCGAGCGCGGTTTTATTTTTGTTCATGCACAGCTTCGAAGCATCCGCGCCTGAGCCGTTGTACGGCAAGCCGAGACGATCGAGTTGCGCTTGCAGTGTGCCGTCTTCACCGAAGCCGCCGTGCAGCGCGATGAAAATAAAATTTTCCGCCTGCTGGAGTTGTTCGATTGTGGTTGCGCGCGGCGCGAAATTATCGGTATCGATGCGTGCGCGCAACCACGGCGAAAATGTTTGCGCGCGCTGCTGCCATAATCTACTCGCACGCAAATAATCGCGCGGATCGGCAATCAGTTCTTCGATTTCTTCGACAGTGTGTTGCAGCGAAATAAACGCGGAGACTTCGAAATAGCGGCCCTCCCCATTGTTTTCTGAAGCGCCGACAAAAATGCGCGCGACGCGATTGTCGCCCGACACCGACAATTTATGGATGACGTTGAGCCAGCTCATGCGCGAAACAGCGCGCTCCGACGACGCGCCGCCGCCCAACACCGCAATATTGCGCTTCGGTGCCGATTGCATCGCTTGCGCAGCGATCGATTTGCCTTCGCGATTGAGACAGCGTTCGAGTAGCAGCAATGAAATCGCGCGCTGACTGAGGCCGGCAACGGCCGCCTGCTGAAATAAAAAACCATCAACGCCATAACCGGGCACGCCGTTGATTTCGCTCCAGACAATATTTGCGGGGGAAAGGTTTGCAGAGGAAGAGTCGCTGCCGTTGCGAATGAAGCCGTCGAGACGCGCCCAATCGCGCAATTCGCAATCGCGAAAAATTGTCTGCACCTGCGCGCGAATTGTTTCGATCAATTCCGGCGCGACCGACAGCGGCGTGCGATGCTGCGCGCCCGAGCCCGGCATGTATTTTTGCAGCCGCGTATAAAACGGCGTGGCGTGCATGGCACCGGCCGGCACTTGCGGAATGACTGCGGTCGGCTCTAACACGATAATCGTGTCGTCCACATCCTGAATTGCAACGACGGAAAATTCCAGGCCCTGAATTAATTCTTCGATAACGACATCGCTGGAAAACTCGCGCGCATTGCCGATCGCCTGCGGCAAATCACGCGCTGTAACGATCGCAACGCCATCGGATGAACCGCCGCGCGCCGGCTTGACGACAACGGACGCATTTTTTTGCGTGAGTGCTGCGATGTCGATGCGATCGATCGCGTCGCTCTCTTCCACCGCGATTTGCTTGGCCACGGTGTAGCCGTGCTGCGCATACCAGCGATGCGTTTTCGATTTCGAAAATGTTAATTCGAGCGGGGCCGGCCGCGATCCCAAATAAGCGGAGCGTCCCACCTGCTCACAGATTTGCGCGAGACCGCCGTCTTCGCCGAATGTGCCGTGTACGAACGAGCAAATCGCATCGGCGTCGCGCAAACATTCCTGCAGATTCGGCATCGGTGTCAGCACGCCGCGCGCGCTGCTGTCCTCTGCTAATGGCCAGAAATCGCCGATCGTATTCGAGTACAGCCAATCGATGCCGATGCGATAAACCGCCAACGTTTCCGCAAGAAAAAATACGTGCAGATTGTCGTCGGGAATGCCGCCGCGCACTGCGTCCACGAAGGTGCGACAGCTATCGAGCGAAATGTCTTTCTCTGACGAAGGCCCGCCGAAAAATACGGCGATGCATGGCGATGTCAGCGATGTATGCATTTCCAGGATTACCTCGTGGATATTTCGAACGGTGTGATGATGCAGCTTACGGCTGTTGTGCAGCAGATGTTAACGATAACAGTGATCAGCGTGCGGAATTTTTCTCAAGAATTTTTTCAACAATTGCTGTGGTCGACATATTGTCGAAAAATGACAGCACGCGCACATCGCCGCCGTAGCCTTCGACAATTTCCCAGCCGACGACTTGCTGCTTGGAGTAATCGCCGCCCTTCACCAAAATATCGGGTCGCAATTTTTCGAGCAGCGCTTCGGGAGTATCGTCCTCGAACGCAATGACCCAATCGACCGCTTCGAGTCCGGCCAGCACGGCCATTCTGCGCTCGACCGCGTTGATCGGCCGGCCCGGTCCTTTCAAGCGCGCCACCGATGCGTCGCTGTTAACGGCGACGATCAAGCGATCGCCGAGCGCGCGCGCCTGCTGTAGATAGCCGACATGGCCAGCGTGCAGAATATCGAAGCAGCCATTGGTGAAAACGATTTTTTCGCCGTGCGCGCGCGCATCGTCGCTTGCAACCTGCAACTGTTCGAGATTCATCGCGCCGCGGCTGCGGCCCTGCTGGCGCTGCAATGCGCGGCGTAATTCGGTAGCGCTGACAACAGCGGTGCCGAGCTTGCCGACGACGATGCCGGCGGCGAGATTCGCTAACATCACCGCATCTGCCAGCGCTTCGCCGGCCGCCAATGCTGCGGCCAGCACTGCAATTACGGTATCGCCGGCACCGGTGACATCGAACACCTCGCGCGCTTGCGCCGGCAAATGCAGTTCCGGTTGATTCGGCTGCAACAGCGTCATGCCGTGTTCGCCGCGCGTGATCAATAGCGCGTCGAGTTGCAGATCGCGCATCAATTGCTGACCTTTCGCGACCAGTTCATATTCGTTTTGACAAATGCCGACCACGGCTTCGAATTCGCCGAGATTTGGCGTCAACAATGTCGCGCCGCGATAGCGCTGAAAGTCGCTGCCTTTCGGATCGACCAGCACCGGCACGTTCACGGCGCGCGCGGCGCGAATCAGCGGTTGCGGGTCGGCCAGCGCGCCCTTGGCATAATCGGACAAAATAATTGTGTTGCAGTGCGCGATTTCGCGTTGCGCCAGCGCACTCAATTCGTCGGCCGCGGCGGGCGCGAATGGCTGCTCGAAATCCATCCGCAACAATTGTTGATGGCGGCTGATGACGCGCAATTTGGTGATAGTGGGATGATCGATGACGCGATGAAAATGACACTCGACAGCGGCGGCATGCAAGCGCGTGGTCAGCGCCGCGGCCGCTTCGTCATCGCCGGTCAAGCCGAATAATTGCGCGCGTGCACCGAGTGCGGCGATGTTCAGTGCGACGTTGCCGGCGCCGCCGGGACGATCTTCGGCGATGTCGACTTTAACCACCGGCACCGGTGCTTCCGGCGAAATGCGCGCGGTGCCGCCATGCCAGTAGCGATCGAGCATTACATCGCCGACGACGAGGACGCGGGCGTTATCGAAGCGAGGCACGGTCGTTGCCATGAGGTTGAAATTCCGCGCAATGATTGTCGCGCGGCATGATAGCACAGCGCCCGGCGAGGTCCGTTGGCGCCGCAAAAAGCCGTATACTCTGCGCCTTGATTCGCCGCGCGACGCTTCGATCCGTATGAAATTGCAACAACTCACCACGCAGAACCGATTCCACGTCTATCTGCGCTTGTTGTCTTACGTCAAACCGTATTCGGCTTTATTTTTGCTCAGCATTGTCGGATTTTTGATTTTCGGCAGCACCGAACCGCTGCAGGCGAAGCTGCTGGGTATGTTTGTCAAAGCGGCGCAAACAAAAAATCCCGATGCCCGCTATTACATTCCGCTGTTTTTGATCGGGCTCTACCTCATACGAGGCGCCGCCTCTTTCGTTGGTAGTTATTATCTTTCCAAAGTGTCCAATAATATCGTGCACGATCTGCGCACGCAGACGTTTAATCACGTGATTTATCTGCCGACACGATTTTACGACGACAACAATTCCGGCCATATCATTTCGCGCATCATTTATAACACCGGCCAGGTCACCGCCGCCGCGACCGATGCATTAAAGACGGTGATACGAGAAGGCTTTACTGTCATCGGCTTATTTGCTTACGTTTTCTATCTGAACTGGGAAATGTCGTTGGTGTTCATCGCGGTCGCGCCGGTGATTGGGCTGCTGGTAACCCGGGTAGGCAACCGCTTGCGCAAGCTCAGCAAAAAAATGCAGTACTCGGCCGGCGAGTTGACGCAGGTATGCAATGAAACGATTTCCGGCCATCGCGTGGTGCGCAGTTTTAATGGTGAGGATTATGAAATACAGCGCTTCAATACCGCGAGCAGAGATAATCTGCGGCGCTCGCTGAAAATGGTGCAAATTGCTTCCATCAATACGCCCGTGTTGCAATTGCTGGTGATTTGCGCGATGGGCTTCATCATGTTTTTAATTTTGCAGCCGGCGTTTTTGAATCAGATGAGCGTCGAGAATTACGTCGTCTATGTCACGGCGATTGCGTTGATACCAAAACCATTGCGTCAACTCGGCGAAATCAACGGCGTCATTCAAAAAGGGATTGCGGCGGCCGAAAGCGTGTTTGAAATTCTCGACCTGCCTAAAGAGATCAATAGCGGCAATCGCCGGTTGGAAAATGCGCGCGGAAAAATTGAAATCCGCGATCTCACTTTTTTTTATCCCGATGCGACCAAGCCGGCGCTGGATCATATCAATCTGACCATTTTGCCGGGACAAACAGTGGCGCTGGTAGGGCGTTCCGGCAGCGGAAAGTCCACGCTCGCCAGTTTGATTTCCCGATTCTATCGGCACGAGCAAGGATCGATACTGATCGATGATATAGAAATCAATGATTACGATCTGTATGCGCTGCGCGAAAAAATTGCGTTGGTAACGCAATCGGTAACGCTATTTAACGATACCGTCGCCAACAATATTGCGTACGGAAAAGGCGGTATCGAACGCGATGAAAATGTCATCCGCGAAGCGGCACGGCAGGCTTATGCGCTCGATTTCATTGAAGCGCTGCCGGAGAAATTCGCAACGCTGGTCGGCGAGAACGGCGTCAAACTATCCGGCGGCCAGAAGCAGCGTATCGCTATCGCGCGCGCATTGCTGAAAGACGCACCGATTCTAGTACTTGATGAGGCAACCTCGGCGCTCGATAATGAATCCGAACGCTTCATCCAACTGGCGTTCGAACAGGCAATGATCGGCCGCACCACACTGGTAATCGCACACCG
>DASXYH010000136.1:0-2171 GCA_036502545.1 Spongiibacteraceae bacterium | reverse complement strand
GTTTGGTGGCTTCGGCCAAGCGCAACGATATGCGTTTGATCACCGTGGTGCTGGGCGCCGATAGCATCAATCTACGCGAGCAGGAAACCGAAAAATTACTCGCGTACGGTTTTCGCTATTTCGAAACCAGCAAAATTTATCAGGCCCGCGCTGAAGTCGCGCATGCGCGCGTGTGGGGCGGCAGCAAGGACGCGATAAAGCTCGGCGTCGATAAAGATATCGCGCTGACATATCCGCGTGGCAAACGCGAGCAAATTCAGGCGGTAATGAATATCGACAAATATCTGCATGCACCGATCGCCGCCAATCAGTCGGTCGGCGAAATGGTGGTGACGCTCGATGGCGAAACCATTTTCAAGACGCCGTTGGTCGCGCTCGAAGCGGTCGACAAAGGCGGAATTTTTCATCGCATGTGGGACGCGCTGGTGTTGTTCTTCACCAAATTGTTGAGTCATTGATCCTCCCTCCCCTGACAAGCGGAGGTGTCGCGTAGCGACGGAGGGGTTTTGATTTCTGTATATAACAAACCCCTCCCCGCCCTCCCCTTGTCAGGGGAGGGAGTTTGAGAGCAAGCATCTATGAGCACCGTGTATTTGAATGGCGAATATTTACCGGTCGAGCAGGCGCACGTATCGGTAATGGATCGCGGATTTTTATTCGGCGACGGCGTGTACGAAACCATACCGGTATTCGGCGGTCGTTGTTTTCGCGTTGCCGAACATTTGCAGCGGCTCGATTACAGTTTGCGCGAAACCGGCATTCCGCAACCGTTGACGCATGCGCAGTGGGAGGCGGTATTCGCGCAATTGATAGAAGCGCACGGCGGCGGTGATCAGGCCATTTATCTGCAGATCACGCGCGGTGTTGCGCCGCAGCGCGAGCACAAATTTCCGCAGCCCTGTGTGCCGACGGTATTTGCGATGGCGCGCGCGCTCGCCGCACCGGCGATCGAAATCCCGGCGCCGATCGCTTGCATCGGCGTCGAGGACATCCGTTGGCAGCGTTGCGATATCAAAAGTATTGCGCTGCTCGGCAATGTATTGATGACGCAGCAGGCACTCGATGCCGGCGCGCGCGAAGCAATTTTGTTGCGCAATGGGGTTGTATTGGAGGGCGCGAGCAGCAATGTATTCGCCGTGGTCGATGGCGTGTTGCGCACCGCGCCGAAAAACGCATGCATATTGGCGGGCGTCACGCGCGATCTGATCGTGGAATTGGCGCAGCGGCACGGGTTAAGCTTGCGCGAAGAGCCGGTATCCAGCGCCGAATTGCGCACCGCGAGCGAAATCTGGATCAGCAGCTCGACGCGCGAAATGCTGCCGGTCGGCACGCTCGATGGCAACCGCGTTGGCAGCGGCGTTGCCGGTCCGGTGTTTCGGCAGGTGTGGCAATGGTATCGCGCATTTCGTGCGAACTTTAAAGGGTAAAACCGCACAACTGTATTTTTATTTTTGAGTGTAAATGATGGCTGATGCAAAGCCGCCAAAAATTGAATTCCCCTGCGCGTATCCGCTGAAAATTGTTGGTCACGCGGCCGCTGATTTTCGCGAATTCGTCATTGCGGTGTTAGAGCGCCACACCGATCAGATCCACGCGGAAACGATCGATGTACGCGCCAGCAGTGGCGGTCGATTTTTATCGGTTCGTGTCACCATTACCGCGAGCGGCGAACAGCAATTGAAAGATATTTTTGCAGAATTGAAAGCCTCCGGTCGCGTGCAAGTGGTGCTGTAGCGGTGACGATGAATCTGCGTATACGCAAACTCGGCCTCGCCGATTATCAAAACGTGTGGGACGCGATGCGCGCGTTCACCGACGCGCGCGATGCGAACACGCCCGACGAAATCTGGTTGCTGCAACACCCGCGCGTATTCACGCAAGGTCAGGCGGGAAAAGCCGAACACGTGTTGGCGCCCGGCGATATTCCGGTAATTCAAGTCGATCGTGGCGGCCAGGTCACGTATCACGGCCCCGGCCAGATCGTCGGCTACTTGCTGATCGATCTGCGCCGGCGCAAACTCGGTGTGCGTGCGCTGGTCAGCGCGATCGAAAACAGCATTATTGCCGTGCTCGCACGTTACGGCATCGAAGCGATGGCGAAACCGGATGCGCCGGGCGTTTATCTTCGCAGCGGCGCAAAAATCGCCGCGCTCGGTTTGCGCGTACGGCAT
>DASXYH010000135.1:0-3122 GCA_036502545.1 Spongiibacteraceae bacterium | reverse complement strand
ACCGCAACGCCGACGCCGAATAAATAATTCATCAGGCCGATAAATAAAAATCCGTTGTAAACGAACAGGCCACCGACCAACGGCCACGCCGACCATTTATGATAAAGCGCGCGATGTAACGCCATCGGGCCGAACAGCAGCAACAGCAATGTCAGTCCGATAAAAATGCGTCCGGCCGTATAAACACCGAGCCACGGCACCAGCGGCGGCACGATCAGATCCATAATCAGATTGGGAATCGGCGCCCACGCGGTCTGGTAAAAACGCGCTAAGAATTCATTATGCGGAAGCTGCGCGAGCGCGAACATACGCGCCAGATGATTCGGATAATCTTCGAGCGGCGGCACCAGCGTGTAAAACAACGGCAATATAATCAGCGCTGCGACCAGCAGCGTTTGGCAAAGCACGATGGTCGTGCGCTCAAGGTTGGTATCGATCGCTGTGGATTTTGCTGCGTCAAAGCCCTGCAATTTTATGTTCGCCTTTTTATTTATTGCGCTCGCTGGTTTATTTATGCCCTCACGGGCGCATGAAATTCTTATTTCGCCGAAATCGAATATTAATCGATAACGCCGCGGCAGGGTGCTATCGATTTGATAATGATTATGTTGAGCGGTGATTACGGTTAAAAGGCGGGGATGCCGGTCTGTGCGCGACCGAGAATAAGCGCGTGGATATCGTGCGTTCCCTCATAGGTATTCACCACTTCGAGATTGACCATGTGCCGTGCAATGCCGAATTCGTCGGAAATGCCGTTGCCGCCAAGCATGTCGCGCGCCATGCGCGCAACGATCAGCGCCTTGCCGCAAGAGTTGCGTTTCATCATCGAAGTCAGTTCGATCGCGGCCGTGCCTTCCTCTTTCATTCGCCCGAGCCGCAGACAGCCCTGCAGACCGAGCGTAATTTCGGTCTGCATTTCGGCGAGCTTCCATTGCATTAATTGATTGGCGGCGAGCGGCCGGCCGAATTGCTTGCGATCGAGCACGTATTGACGCGCGCGCTGCCAGCAATCTTCGGCGGCGCCGAGCGCGCCCCAGGAGATGCCGTAACGTGCCGAATTGAGGCAAGTGAAAGGACCTTTCAAACCGCGTACGTCGGGGAAAGCATTCTGTTCGGGGACGAATACTTCATCCATCACGATTTCGCCGGTGATGGAAGCGCGCAATCCGACTTTGCCGTGAATGGTCGGCGCGGAGAGACCTTTCCAACCTTTTTCCAATACGAAGCCGCGAATCGCGCCGCTTTCATCCTTGGCCCACACGACGAACACATCGGCGATGGGACTGTTGGTGATCCACATCTTGGCGCCGGAAAGCGCATAACCGCCGTCCACTTTTTTTGCGCGCGTTTCCATCGAGCCCGGGTCGGAGCCGTGATTCGGTTCGGTGAGGCCGAAGCAGCCGATCGATTCGCCGGTAGCGAGTTTTGGTAAATATTTGCGTCGCGTTTCTTCATTGCCAAATTCAAAAATCGGCACCATCACCAGTGAGCTTTGCACGCTCATCATCGAGCGATAACCGGAATCGATGCGCTCGACTTCGCGTGCGATTAAACCGTAAGCGACATAGTTCAGTCCGGCGCCGCCGTATTCGGTAGGAATAGTTGCACCGAGCAAACCCAGCTCGCCCATTTCGCGAAAAATTGCCGGATCGGTTTGCTCGTTGCGAAACGCCTGCGTAACCCGCGGCGCGAGCTTGCCCTGACAATAAGCCGCAGCGGCGGCGCGCACCATGCGTTCTTCTTCGCTCAACTGCTGATCGAGCAGCAGCGGATCGGCCCAATCGAATCGTGCAGTGGCCATTGGAAAACCTCATAATTTGGGGATAGTAAATCGATAAATCTGCAGCCCGAATATTGACACAGCACGTCGGGCGAAACCATAACATCCGGTCGAATCGGTACACGGTGTGATCAGAAATTTATTTTTTATTGCTGCGTTACGGGTCGCTCGCATTGTACTGATTGCGCACGATGAATCCATGATGCTGAGAGCAATCGCCGATTATGCGCATAATCGTAATCTTATATTCGAGAGGTTGCGATGAATTGAAAGCGATGTGACGGTTTGCTCGGCAAAGGCTATATTCACTGAAGATATTCTTAAATGCCGCTTTATTGGCCCACCATTGTCAGTGCTAGCTATCAAGAATCAATCCAATGATAAATAAATTACCAAAATGGGTGGAGATCGGAGGGTTTTTTCTCACACTGAACGCCGGTTTTATAAACGCGATTGGCCTGCTCGGCTTTAAGCATCAGGCTGTTTCGCATTTAACGGGAACCTCCACATTTTTGTCGTTGGAAATTGCCAATGACAATACGCAGGAAATTACCCATTTGCTTATCGTTATTGCGAGTTTCGTTGCCGGCGCGGCATTTAGCGGGCTAGTTATCGGAAATACGGCGCTAAAACTGGGTCGTCGTTACAGCTTGGCGCTGATGACGGAATCGTTATTATTATTTGTATCGATGTATCTGCTTAATCACGGGTCACAGGCCGGTCATTTCTTTGCATCTGCAGCATGTGGACTGCAAAATGCGATGACCAGCACCTATAGCGGAGCGGTGATAAGAACGACGCATGTCTCCGGGTTATTTACCGATCTCGGCGTCGCGCTTGGGCTTCGCTTTCGCGGGCAGCAGGCGGATAAAAGAAAAATAATTTTGTATCTTACGCTCATTGTTGGATTTATAGCCGGTGGCGTGGTCGGTTCCTTGCTGTTTTCCCGGTTTCAATTCAGTGCGCTGCTAGCGCCGAGCATAATGGCTGCGGCCATAGCAGCGAGTTATTGGATTTATTGGCACCAACGTATAAAAGTAAAAAAAGATAGCTAGCGAATCGCTTGATCGTTATTGCCCAAGATGCTCATCGATAAATCGAATCTGCTCGACAAGACTTTCGGTATCTTCCGGTGCGCCATGAAAGCCGCCGTGCGGCATTGCTTCAAACACATGCAGCTCGGCCTCGATACCTGCGCGCAGTAACGCCCTGTGCAAAATCACCGTGTTCGACAGAAATAAATCGCGCGTGCCGGAAATCAATTGCGTGGGCGGAAAGCCGCTGCTGAAATCGGCAAATATCGGCGAGAGATAAGGATCTTTTAAATCGTGATCACCTGCAT
>DASXYH010000134.1:0-8253 GCA_036502545.1 Spongiibacteraceae bacterium | reverse complement strand
CCATATCCGTATTTGCATTTTGCCTGGCCGCAAAAAATCGAGTTGGAACCGCTGCGGCGTTACCCGCGCTTTTCGCTGCAAGCCCCTTTAAATTTAACCGCTTTTAGCGCGATGGGAATCGCCACCGCAAAATTGCGCGGACGTTTTTGCGACATCAGTTTGCAAGGTGCGCGCGTCGGTCTGGAAAAGGAATTAACCAGCGCCGCCACCAAAGTGCTGTTGACCGCGAAAGTGAAGGTGGCCGATATGGAACATACGCTCGAACTGCACGGCGAAATCAAACGGGCGTTTGGCCGCGACGAAAAGGCTGCCGATAATCCGTTTACCTACGGCGTTTCATTCAACGAATTACCACCGCCGCAGCGGCTGTTAATGCTCGCTATGTGTCAGGAGTTGCAAAGCGGGCAGGAGTAATTGAACCTCGATACCCGCATTGACCCTTTTCGTGGCCCATTCCGGAAATCCACTAACGATATTCTGATTGCTAAACCTGCGTAACAATAGTTACTATCTGTCCTACAAATATAAGTGGCGGGCCAGCGCCTTCTAATACGTCTCTGGCCAAAAACTCTAATAAATCGTTAGTCAATTATAAAAATCGCAGGAGACGACCATGAAATCGCGTTGGTACGCAATACTTTCAGTTGCGCTATTTTCTATTTTTCTGACAGCCTGTGGCGGTAGTGGACATACGGATTCGCCCGCCGCTCCGCCTGCTGTAACGAGTATAAGTCCAACTAGCGGTAGCACGGTTGGCGGCGATACTGTAACGATAGCCGGCACCGATTTTACTGGCGCAACCGCCGTTAAATTTGGCACTGCGAACGCAACCTCGTTCACTATTAGTAGCGCAACCTCGATCACTGCTGTAACGCCGGCGTCCGCTGCCGGCGCAGTCGATGTAACGGTGACTACATCGGCCGGCACCAGCGCAGCCAGCACTGCGGATCAATATACGTATGTATTGCCGCCGGTACCTGCTGTAGGGAGTATAAGTCCAACTAGCGGTAGCACGGCTGGCGGCGATACCGTAACGATTACCGGCACCGATTTTGGTGGCGCAACCGCCGTTAAATTTGGCACCGCGAACGCAACCTCGTTCACTATTAGTAGCGCAACCTCGATCACTGCTATAACGCCGGCGTCCGCTGCTGGCGCAGTCGATGTAACGGTGACCACACCGTCCGGCACCAGCACAGCCAGCGCTGCGGATCAATTCACCTATGCGGTGCCGGCACCTGCTGTAACAGGCATAACTCCTGGTAGTGGCGCCATGGCTGGCGGCGATACAGTAACGATCACTGGCACCGATTTCACCGGCGCGACCGCCGTTAAATTCGGTGCTTTGAATGCTGCCTCATTTACTGTCAATACCGCGACGTCAATTACCGCCACCTCTCCTGCGTCTGGTGCCGGTATTGTTGATGTTATCGTAACGACATCGGCGGGAACCTCCGCAACTGCCGCTGCCGATCAATTTACCTTTGTAGCGCCGCCGCCAGTGCCAACGGTGACAGTGACCGCACCGGCAACGGGTGTTGTCGGTTTCCCCTTCACGGCGGGGTGGACCTCGACCGGAGCCTCGGTTTGTTCGAGCAACTTTAGTAGCGCTACCGGTGCGGCAAGCACAGGTTCTAAAACGGAGACTACCGCCGGCACCAAAACCTATAGCGTTACTTGTACCGGCGCTGGCGGGGCGGCAACTGGTACGGCAACGATTGTCATTGCATCATCGCCCACCGCTGAAGGTCTTTGGCAGGGTACGACCGATGATGCCCGTACATTGAATGGTGTTGTGATGACTGCCGACAGCTCGTCGGTGAGTAATTATTGGCTTGTGTACACCAAAACGACCGATTCCTCTGCTGCAGGTTTTATTGCCGGCGCCGGTACCTCTACGGCGGCGAATCCCACCGGCGGAAATTTTGCTTCAAACGATTTACGCGAATTTAATTTCGCTGCACATCGCGTAACTGCCGGTGGCAGTTTAACTGCGCCCTATCTCCAAAAAACCAGTTTGGGCACAGCGGGGACACCGGCTTCCGGCGCATATCAAAGCACCGACATTATCACTGGCGTCACTTTCCCCCAAACCTTTGCCGTAATTTCGGCACCGGAAACTCC
The DNA here is from genome assembly GCA_036502545.1 of Spongiibacteraceae bacterium. GTDB lineage: Bacteria > Pseudomonadota > Gammaproteobacteria > Pseudomonadales > CAMLJR01 > CAMLJR01. The sequence goes on along the minus strand of DASXYH010000134.1, from coordinate 6,129 downwards.
GGCGCTTTTCTTCCAGGGAGTCGACGATAACGGCGATCCCATCAACCTGGCCTTGCCTGTTTCCGGTAGCGGCAGTGGTACTGCGACACTGGACGGTGCCGGTGTTTTGACGATGTCGGTAGCGACCTCGGTGGCGATCGATCTTGCTCCTCTGGGCGCCAGCTCCAACCCCAACCCGTTTGCTGGGATTATATCGAACCCAGTCCTCACTCAGTCCATTGTGCTCAATACTACTGGTTCATATAGCTTGAATAAAACCGGTAGCTTAGTCAGTTTTATTGCTTGTACTGCCGGCTCTCTAGATACCTTACCCGGCGGTGGTTGCGGCGGTATCCAACTAACTGATTCAACACACCCAGCTGGACCGCCAGCCGGCGCCGCCTCCTTTTATAGCGCGCAGAGCTTTACATTGAGTGGCGGAACTATTCAACTCAAATCTGTAACCTCCGGTGCGACGCTCATCATCGATTACACGCTGGCGAATAATACCGCTAACCCAGCAGTTGCAAGAACGTTTGCGATGAATTACTCGGCGGCTTATGAATCCACGCCGGATGTGGCGACAGTTGCCGGTAGTTATACAGGTTCGGCGGGTATTGGCACCAATCTATTGACGGGAGCAACGCTGACTATCGCATCGGATGGATCCATCGTCGGCATGGAGTCGTCGAGCCATTGCAATTTTACAGCGACAGTCGCGGCGCACGCTACAGGTAATGTCTATGATGTTACCGCGGTGACATTTACTAATAACGGAGGCACGTGCGCATATACTATTGAGGGTACTTTTACGGGTGCTGCTACGTATGACGCATCTACTAAGAAGCTTTCGGTGACAGCGCTTAATGCTGCGCGCGATAAAGGATTTATGTTTGTAGGCACTAAACCTTAAAAATAATACGCAGTTAAAAAAGCCGCGCAAATGCGCGGCTTTTTTGTTTTACAGAATAGGCGCCAGCAAATACGAGCAGCGTACCGCAAGTCGAAACAGCAAGCCACGACGGGCGAGTTCGCCGCGCGGCAATAGCCGGCTCTGCGCGAAATCGTTTAATAGCATCCCTTCGACTTGCGCCGCAAATTCACTGCTGCGCATCACGACTCCTACCTCGAAATTCAAACGAAACGAGCGATTGTCGAGATTGGCGGTGCCGATCAATGTGCAATCGTCGTCGACCAACCAAACTTTCTGATGCAGAAAGCCCGCCTGATAACGATAGACTTTAACGCCGGCATGCTGCACCTCGTCGAGACTTGCAAACGACGATAACCATACCATGCGTTTGTCGGGCTTTTCCGGTAACAGGATACGCACATCGACGCCACGCAGGGCGGCAAGCTGCAGCGTATTGATGATCGATGCATCGGGAACAAAGTAGGGGCTGACGATCCACAATCTTTTTTTTGCGATTTGCGCTAATTGCTGAAACAGCAGCAGGCAGGTTTCGATATGATCGGCCGGTCCGCTTGGAACGATCAACGCGTCGATCGCGCCATCCGTTTCCGGCGTCTGCCAATGCAATTGCGGCACTTGTTCGCATGCCCAGTACCAATCCTCTAAAAATGTTAACTGTAGTGCCAGTACCGTCGGACCCTGCAGTTGCACGCTGGTATCGCGCCACGGCGTCAATATCGCGTGTTTATCGAGATATTCATCGCCGATATTATTGCCACCGATCATACCGATGAGGCCATCGGCGATCACAATTTTGCGATGGTTGCGAAAATTCAATTGCAGTCGATTACGTCTGCCCTTGGTGGTGTTGAACGAACGCATATCGACGCCGCCTACGCGCAAGCGCTTGATGTAATCGCGACTCAGTTGAAAGCTGCCGACTTCGTCGTAAAGAAAATAAACAGCAACGCCTTGCTGCACTTTTTCCAGCAGGCGATCGCGCAGCTGGCGGCCAATATCGTCGTCGCGCACGATGTAATATTCGAGCAGGATGTAATGTTTCGCGCTGTCGATAGCGCGGAAAAGTGCGGCGAATGTCTGTTTGCCATTGATTAACAAATCGCAGCGATTGCTGCGCGTAAACGGCATTTGCGCGATGCGCTCAAGCGCCAATTGATAGCTCTCCAATTGCGGTGGTATTTCGCCCCGCAAGGTGTCGCGCGGCATGTGCGCGGCATGCTTGCCGAGGCGCCGCGCTTTGGCATAACCGCGAAATTTGCGCCGGCCGAAAATCCAGTACACCGGCAGCATCACGGTCGGCATCAGCAATAGCGATAGCGCCCACGCGATTGCTCCCTGCGCCGTTCGCGTTTTGAGTATGGCTTCCATCGCTGCAATGATCGCCAATATCTGGATACTGATCGTATAAATAGCGACGGCGGCCAAATCCAATTCGCTGAGCCAGTGCTTCAAGGTTTCCAGCATTTTCGTTGAGAGATACGTCCCGGATCGTTATTCTGAGTGCCGATCATAGCGGGAGAATACGATGAGTGCGATCAGGCCGGCGGCGACAGTGGTATTGCTGCGTGAGCACGCGGGGCATTTGGAAACGTTAATGTTGCGCCGCAATGCCGCGGTCCAGTTCGCGGGCGGACTGTGGGTATTTCCCGGCGGTCGTATTGACGATGCCGATTTTGCCGGCGCTGCGGACGACATCATGGCGGCAGCGAAGCGCGCGGCAATTCGCGAAACGCGCGAGGAAGCCGGGCTCGTTATCGATGATTGCACGCTACAATTTTTTGCGCATTGGACGACGCCGGAAGGCGAGATTAAGCGTTACGCAACCTGGTTTTTCGCAACCGCAATCGGCGCGGGCGCAGCCGATGTGCTGGTCGATGGCGGTGAAATCGATACGCATCGCTGGATTAATCCGAAGCAGGCATTGGCTGCGCACCGCAGCGGCGAACTTGAAATGCTGCCACCGACTTTTATTGCGTTGAGCGAGCTCAGTACGTGTGATTCAGCGCAGGATGTGGAAACTATGTATCGCGGGCGGCCGATTATTGAAATCCTGCCGAAACTTGTGAAGACCGCGAGCGGACCGGTGGCTTTATATCCTAACGATAGCGGTTATGCGCTGGGCGATCCTCTGCAAGCGGGAACTCGACATCGATCGCGTCGCGCGGCGGACGGCTGGCATTACGAATGCACTTTTTGAAAAATGCCAAACTTATTAATTGGCAACAAAGTATAGCTTCCTCATGTCATTTGTTTTCGGGGCTAAGGCCGCACGGATTCATCCATGAATCAATTATTACCCGGCAATACTCGTTGCCGGGTAATAATTGCGTCTTTCATCGCAAGAAAAATTTATTGTGAAGCGTGCGTTTCGATACTCGAAACTAATTAAGCCATAGCACGCATATTAACGACATTGCGGTTAATGGCGCTCAGCAACGCGGCAAATGCTGCGCGCACCGAATCATCGGCAACGCCGACACCCCAGCAATGCTGTCCATCAATATCAATCTGCAGATAACAGACGGCCGTTGCCGCGGTGCCTTGCTGCAGCGCGTGCTCGTGATAATCGATAATTTCCGGTCGCGCGCCGCAAATATCTTGCAAGGCGTTAACCGCAGCGGCGAGCGCACCATTGCCTTCACCGTTAAATACGGCTGTTGCACCGTTGACATTACTCAGCTCGGCGTTTAATGCGACGCGATCATCACCTTTCGTTAAAATCTGTCCCTTTGTTTCTAATTGCCCCTTTGTTTCTAATTGATAATGGCGCAACCGCCAGGGCTCACCGCGATTGACGTAGCTGTCTTGAAACATACGCTGGATATCGGCGCTGCTAACTTCACCATCGATTGCTTCCGAGTGTTGTTGCACCGCGCGGCTGAATTCAATTTGCAATGCGCGCGGCAATTGCAAGCCGTAGTCGCGTTCGAGTGCAAAAGCGACGCCGCCTTTACCCGATTGACTGTTAACGCGCACGATGGCTTCATAAGAACGACCGATATCCTGCGGATCGATCGGCAAATACGGCACGTCCCACGGCGATGTTTTATTCCATGCCTGCAATCCTTTGCGGATCGCATCCTGATGGCTGCCTGAAAACGCCGTATAAACCAGTTCGCCCACCCACGGATGCCGAACATGCGTGACGATATCGGTACACTCTTCGACGCAGCGCACGATCGTATCCATATTGCCGAACTGCAATTTCGGATCGACTCCCTGACTGTACAGATTCATCGCCATCGTTATGATATCCATATTGCCGGTGCGCTCGCCGTTGCCGAGCAAGGTGCCTTCAACGCGATCGGCGCCCGCCAATACCGCTAATTCGCCGGCCGCCACCGCGCAACCGCGATCGTTATGCGTATGCACACTCAGGCGCACGTGGTCGCGATAATGAAAATTATCGCCGAACCATTCGATGCGATCGGCGAACACATTTGGTGTGTGCACTTCGACGGTGGAGGGCAAATTAATAACGACGCGCTGGCCCTGATCCGGGCGCCAGATATCGCATACGGCAACACAAATATCGCGCGCGAATTCGAGTTCGGTTTGTGTGAAACTCTCCGGTGAATATTGAAAGGTCCATTCCGTTTCCGGTTGCTGCGCGGCGTATTCGCTTACCCAGCGCGCGCCCTGCTCGGCAATATTGCGAACGCCATCGCGATCGGTAGCAAACACGTAACGGCGCTGTGCCGGCGATACCGAGTTGTACACATGCATATTGGCGCGCTCAGCGCCGCGCAATGCTTCGAAGCTGCGCGCGATAATATCTTCGCGCGCCTGCGTCAATACCTGAATCGTCACATCGCTTGGAATTAACTTTTCCGCGATCAGCTGCCGAATAAAATCGAAATCAAGTTGCGATGCAGCGGGAAAACCCACTTCGATTTCTTTGAAACCGATGGCGACCAATTGCATAAACAGGCGTCGCTTCTGCTCGGTATTCATCGGTTTGGGCAACGCTTGATTGCCGTCGCGCAAATCGACGCTGCACCAGTGCGGCGCTGCGATTAACCGTCGATCGGGCCAGCGTCGATTGGATAATGTCACTGCATCGTTGGCGGTGTATTTGTGAAAATTAAATGCGTTCATTGTGTTGCTCCTCATGCCGAATCAATTGCCAAAATAAAATGCTTGGCGGCTGGTGAGGGAGCCGGTGTGCACCGCCGTTATTTCATGGCACACCGGCTGCGCAGCAGTCGCAGCAGCAGAGCGGCCAGATTGGCGGCGGTAAAAAAATATGAGGTGAGGAAAGTATTCATTGCATCGCGATCGATTGAAATTAACGTAGAAAAACCGAAGAAAACTGGGCGCCCTGCATCACAGTCGCAGCAGGGGCAGTCGATCGCTTTTGAGAGAGGAGTTCGGTTTCATAGGGTAAGACTAGATGGCGCGCGCAGCGTCCGTCAAGCGCTATCCGCCTGATTGCGGCAGACAGATAGCGCAAAAATGAATGTTATGCGGCAGCACGCAACGCCGCGATGCGTTTTTCGAGCGGCGGATGGGTCATGAACAATTCGGTTAAGTGTTGTTTAAACTCGCCTTTGATTCCGAATGCGGTCATCTCGCCGGGCAGATCGTTCGGCAAACCCTGCTCCGCGCGCAAACGCTCTAATGCTGCGATCATATTTTGATTTCCGGCCAACTTCGAGCCCGCGGCATCGGCGCGAAATTCACGCCAGCGCGAAAACCAATAGACGATCATCGACGCAAGAATGCCGAGCACCATCTGCGCGAACATCGTTGCCATGAAATAACCCATACCACCGCCGCGACCGTCACGCGAGGTGGCGCGATCGACAATCGAACCGATGATGCGCGCGAAAAACATCACGAACGTATTTACCACGCCTTGAATCAAAGCCAGCGTCACCATATCGCCATTGGCGATGTGACCGATTTCATGCCCCAGCACCGCTTTGGCTTCTTCGGAGCGAAAGCGTTGCAATAATCCTTCGGAAACGGCAACCAGAGCGGCGTTTTTGTTCCAGCCGGTGGCGAATGCATTTGAAACAGGTGACGGAAAAATACCGATTTCAGGTGTTTTGATGCCGGCCTGTTGCGCCAGCTCGGTGACGGTGGCAACCAGCCATTGTTCTTCGCGCGTACGCGGCGTTTCGATGATCTGAACACCGGCGCTGCGTTTTGCCAGCCACTTCGACAGCAGCAATGAAATAAAGGAGCCGGCCATGCCCATCACAGCGCACAGC
>DASXYH010000133.1:0-11883 GCA_036502545.1 Spongiibacteraceae bacterium | reverse complement strand
CGCGGAAGAAAAGCGTTATATTTGCGCGAATAACCATGCGTTCGATATCGCGCGGCAGGGTTATGTCAATCTGCTGTTGAGTTCGCAGCGGCCGAGCAAAGCGCCCGGCGATAGCGCGGAAATGATCGCCGATCGGCGCGCATTTCTGGACACAGGCCATTATCAGCCGCTACGCGAACGCGTGCTCGAACGGCTCGCGCAATTACAACAACGTACGCAGCACACCCAGCAAATTCTCGATCTCGGCTGCGGCGAAGGTTATTACACCGCGGCTTTCGCGCGCGCGCAGCGCACGGTGTATGCACTCGATATTTCCAAGCCCGCGCTCGCCATCGCCGCTCGCCGAACGCGTGAAATAACGTGGTGCATCGGCACCAGTCGCGCGTTGCCGTTTCACGATCGCAGTCTCGATGTCGTGATCAATATTTTTTGCCGACCGCATGTTTCGGAAACGCAACGCGTGTTGCGCGAACACGGAACGTTATTATTGGTGGGACCGGGAGCGCAACATCTGCGCGAGTTGCGCGATGTGCTTTACGACAACGTCAAACTCGATGACAGCCATACCGCGCCGGCGTTATTGAACGAAGGTTTCACACTCGCACACAGCGAAACGCTGCATTATCGATTTACGCTGGAAGGAATGGCGATCGGCCAGCTTGCGCGGATGACGCCGCATTACTGGCGCGCGCCGGCGGAGCGTCGTGCGCTGCTCGATAAATTGGAAACATTAACGTTGCAGGCAGAATTTATTGTGCAAGAATTTCAAACGATATCATGTTGAATTCCCACGTCTCACATCCGTTCGATAATTTCCTGGCTGGCATCGACGACATGCTGAATCGCTTGCACCGCGCGCTGCGGATCGAGGTGCAGACGCTCGAATACTTCTTCCGGTATCGATTCGAGCGGCGCATCGCCAATACCGTGCCGGCGCAATAAACGCATCGCCACATAAATCAAATTGGCGTACGCGCTGTCTTCGCCGGCGTAATCGGATTCGTTTTGAAAACGCACGGCGCGGCATACTTCGATGGGCATCGACCACAGACCCATCAGCCAGCTCGCCATTTGATCGCGCGTTACTCCCAATAAAAAGCGCTCGATCGCGGTATAACTCAATTGCCGATTCGCTTCCTGATAACGACAGTAACTGGAAAAATGTGGAGGAAAAACTTCGGCCATAATCAAATAGCCGAAGTTGTGCAGCAAGCCGGCCAGATAAGCGACGCCGACCGTCGGCCGCTGTTGCGTGGGGATGCAGCCCGCCAATGCTTCGACCGCCGTTGCGCAATACACAGCCTGCTGCCAGTACGAGGTAAAACCTTTCGGCGCATCTTTCGGCAGACTCAAACTTTTACCGAGCGCGAGTCCCAGCGCGAGATTCAACACGACATCGAAACCGAGCACGCGCACGATCGCATCGTGCACCGATTTTACTTTACCGGTGTAGCCGTAATACGGCGAGGTCGCCCAGCTGATGACCTGTGCCGCCAGCGGCGGGTCTGTTTCGACGAGCATGGTCAGATGGCGCACGTCGGCATTCGGATCGACGCGCAATTTCAAAATGCGCGCGGCAGTATCGGGCAGCGGCGGAATTTCGAGCGTTTCTTCAAGACGCTGTTTGATGCGCAATTGCGTGAAGCTCGCCACCGCCTGATTGATTTGATCGACGTCTTCGATCGCATCGAGATTGCTGCCGCCCAATGAATTCAGATCAACCGAAAAATCACCGAGCGTGACGCCCTGTAGACTTTGTTTGAATTGTTCGATATGCAAATGCAGCAGATTGGAATCGGTGCCCGAACTCAGCGCGATGGTGCCACCGGCGAGCAGTTTTTTATCGACCAGCGTCGGCACATTCATCGCGCCCGGCAACGCCGGCAGATGCGTAAAATCGCGGCGATAACATAATTGCTCAACCTGATCGGGCGGCAACGCATTCAATTGCAGACCGGTCATGCGCCGCAGCGCATTGACATCGAGCAGGCTGTGCGCGGGATAAAGCACATGCAGATGATGATCGCCATCCTGCATCATCACCGCGCGCGCTGCATCGGCGGGAAGGCGCGTATGTGGCGGCAGTGCCTCCACATCGTACTGAATGTTATGCTCGCGCAGCAGAGAGTCCACGGCCGCCGGGATAGCCATGAGCCAACCCTCCTTAATATCAGTGAAATTAATTATGAATTGCTTTAAGTGTAGCCACCTCAAACCGCGACGCGTTTCACAAAACCGCAAATGACCCTACAAGCCGCCCTGTTAACGCTGGCGAACGATGCTCGCGCGCAAACCGGTTTACCGTCGCTGCGCATGAATCCGCTGTTGCTGCAGATCGCGCAGAATCATGCGGCGACAATGGCGGGCGAAGGCTATTTCGATCACATCGATACGCAGGGTCGAGGCGTCGGCGAACGCCTGCTTGCGGCCGGTTACAACTATCGCTGGGCCGGCGAAAATATTTCAGCGGGAAAACAATTCGCGGCAGAAGTCATGCAATGGTGGCTCACCAGCGAATCGCATCGCGCCAATTTATTCAAAGCGGAGTTTACCGAAACCGGTTTTGGTTACTGTTATATCGAACACGATAGATTGTCGTTTCATCATTATTGGGTGCAGGTGTTTGCAGCGCCGCTTGCCGTTGCGTAACCGCCTGCTGCTGCATAACACGTTTACTCCACGCCATCCCAGGTCGCGTTATCGGGCACGCGATTTTCAACGCGCGGCGCGGCGGCAACAAATTTATCCAACGTCATCTGCGGTTGCGAAATTGGCAACGCGATGCCATTTGAATTTTTTATTAACTCATCGACGACCGTTTTATCGATCGCTCGATTTGCGCTGGCAATGTCAGCCGATTGCGCTTTTACTGCAGCGATTTTAGTAGCGGTGACTTTCGCAAGCGGCGTTTTAACCGCGTCGGCTTTTGCGCTCTTTGTTTTATTGTTCGCTTTCGTTGCGTAATCGTCGAGCACCGGATAGCTCTGCAAATACAGCGTATCGCCACGCAGGCCGTAAACCTGCGACTGATTGACAACCGTCACCTTGGTGCCGACCGGAAGCTGATCGAACAACTGCGCGATATCTTCAGGATATAAACGAATGCAGCCGTGGCTTGCGCGCAAACCGACGCCATACGGTTGATTGGTGCCGTGAATCAAATAACTCGGCCAATCGAGCGTGAATGCATAGCGTCCCAGCGGATTATCCGGACCCGGCCCCACTTGCGCCGGCAGCGTTTCGCCATCCTCGGCGTGTTCCCTGCGCACGGAAGACGGTGGATACCAGGTCGGATCGGCTTTTTTGCGCGTGATTTTGGTGGTGCCTACCGGCGTCGACCAGCCGATCTGACCGATGCCGATCGGATGGGTGATCACCGTTTGCGGCTCGCCTTTTTTCGTCGGCGGATAATAGTAAAGTCGCAGTGCGGCGAGATTGATCACCACCCCGCTGTGCGGCGCATCGGGCAATACGAATTGCGTCGGCAATATTACCGGCGTGCCTTCGCGCGGCAGCCACGGATCGACACCGGGATTCGCACGCGCAATTTCTTCATAACCGATATTGAAGCGACGCGCGATATCGGAGAGCGTGTCCTCCGCATGCGCGCGCGTTACCTGCAAGTGGCCGACGACATCGTCGTGCTCGGCGCGCAGCGTGAACACATGCGTTGCCACCGGTGGTTGTGCTAACAGCACGGGCGGCGATTTAGTCATCTGGCAGGCGCTCAGCCCCGCCACGACGGCAATAAAAAAATAGCGCGCGCAAGAGGCGCGATGTATGCAATGCAACATTGTCTATTACTCTAAATTATCGATTACCCTGAATTCGATTTAATTAAATCCTTATTCGCCAAGTGTATCAGCCGTCGATGCATAAAAATCTGCACCGCAACACACTTGTAAATCGTACAATCAATACATCGAGCAAAATACTGGCGAGTATCGAACCAAACCCTGTCGCAGCAAATTAACGGTGCCTCCGTGGACAGTATCGATCAACAAGTCTTTCAGCAGGTCCGAACCTGGCTCAACACCGGCACCGCGTGCTGGCTGTGCACCGTGGTGGCGACATTCGGCGCCTCACCGCGACCGGTCGGTTCGCTGCTGGCTTATAGCGTGAAGGGCGAATTAATCGGATCGCTTTCGGGCGGCTGCGTCGAAGACGATTTATTGCAGAAACTGCTCAGCGGCGCGCTGTCGATTACAGCGCCGCAGCAGCTCGAATACGGCGTAACCGCTGCAGAAAACGAGCGACTCGGTCTGCCGTGCGGTGGTCGCCTGCATATTCTCGTCGAGCACTGGGAGCCGACACCGATATTGCTCGCGCAACTCGAACAATTGCATTCGCTGTTGCAGCAACGGCGCATTGCCAATCGCAGTCTGGATCTGCGCACCGGCGTTTGGTCGATTGCAGAAATCGACCATTTTGTTTCGCTTGAGCTCACTCCGATATCGCTGGTGCAATGTTATGGCCCGCGGCTGCAAATGCTGTTGGTGGGCGCTGGCGAAATCGCGCGCAGTCTGGCTGCGATGGCGCAACTGCTCGATTATCGCGTGCTGGTGTGCGATCCGCGGCGCGATTTAATCGCGCAATGGAATCTCGACGGCATCGAATTATTAAATTGCATGCCCGACGACGCGGTGCGCGATTATTGCCGCGACGATGCGCATAGCATCGTCATCACACTGACCCACGATCCGCGCATCGACGACATGGCACTGATGGAAGCGCTGCAGCACAACTTATTTTACGTCGGCGCGCTCGGCTCCGAACGCACATCCGCCGCGCGCAAAAAGCGTTTGCGGCTACTTGATCTGAGCGAACAGCAAATTGCAAAATTGCACGCGCCGGTGGGATTAAAGATTGGCAGCAAACGACCGTCGGAAATTGCGATTGCGATTTTGGCGGAATTGACGTTGTTGCGAAGCGGCACATCAACAATAATTGGCCAACAATAAAATTCGGCATCGGCTGGACCAATACGGTCAAGCATATGGCACGACGTAATCAGCCGCAGCCACCGATATAAGTACAAAGCCAGTGACTAAGCACGTGATTGCGCGTAGATTCGCGCCAGAATTTCAATAAACACAACCATTCGCGCACATGCGGCTATCTGAAGGATCGATGAACATGACAATAAAATATTCTCGAATCAATTCCTCTTTTTTGAACGTCTACTCAACTTTTTTAAACGTCTGCTCCGCTTTGAAAATATGCGCCGGCTTTGTGCTCGCTGCCTACCTGAGCGGATGCACATCACTCACCGTAACAGCGCCCGCCGCTAGCTCCACGGTGAGCATGCCGCAGGAAATTAAAGTTACCGAAAGCGTCGGCCTCGACGGCTACACGCACGGGCAAAAAATATTAGTCGACGGCGTCGATCCCGAGCATTCCAATAATGTGAATTATTCGGTGCCGTGGAACAGCACGTTGTGTTGCCTGAATCCCGGCGCGCACTCGGTTTCGGTTTCAGGTCAAACGTCATCGCGGACCGTCTCTGCCACGTCCAACTTCACCGTCGCTGCCAATGCGTGTCCGGATTGTTATGCCTGCCCGAATGGCAGTGTGCATCCAGTCTTCGGTGTTTGCTGCGATGGCGGCAGCTGCGATATTCCAGCTTCCAGCAACTTCGGACCCTGGCGCTTCCCCACCACCTCGTGTCCCACTGCGCAGGTCAGGAGCAACGACTGCTTGAACCAAAATGCCAATGGAATTTGCGGTGCCAACGGAACCGGATGCGCGGCACTTGCGCCGATGGCCACGCAGATGCTGGCGGTCAGCTTTTCACTCGGCCAAGCCGGCACCTTGAAACAGATTCAAGTTCCTATCGGTTGGAGAAACGGCACCAATTCGTTCCAATTGTGGATTGCGAACGACGCCGGCGGCAAACCGGGAACAATTATCGAGGCATTCGCTGCGCGCCCCATCAGAACTCAACCGTTCCCGGTTCGCTCGCCGGAACATATTTTCTCGGTCGCGCATCCCAATCTCGCAGCGGGCACAACTTATTGGCTCGTCATCGGCCCTACTGCGCAAGACGCTGTAGGTAGTTGGAATTATTCGCTCGACGATGCGCCCGCTGTGGGCAGCACCAATTTCCTGGTCAACACATCACCCAATGCCAACGGCGTACCGCAATTAGCGGGTCCGTGGGTTCCAGCCACAGGTAGCGTGCTTCGACCTGCGTTCGAGATTGATATTCGCTGACCGATGGCCTGCAATCTTTTTATTATCTATGATCGCCATCAAATCTGCGTTCGTTATCGAATGATAGTCCTGGCAATGACGGCGTTCCTTCCTTTCTCACTGCATCGAGACTGTTCGGATCGAGTTTCAGCGCTTTGAGAATAGTGGGCGCGACTTGCGTGGTTTCGACAAAGCTCGTAATGGTGCGCGCTTTAAAATTAGGATTGGAAACCAAAATCATCACATTCGTATCATCGTGCGCAAAGCCACCATGCTCAGCCTGCTTCTTGGTGCTGCCGGTATAAACAACGCCAACATTGGGTTGAACGACAATGTCCGGCGTGCGCGGATCGCCGCTGGGCGGCAGACCGGGTGCATTGAACATCGTTTGCAGCGAAGCGCCATAAAAGATCTCGCCAATTCCCGCCGCTGTTGCGTTCTGCTCCAATATTCCGACAGCCGCCTGGGTATCGCCAGAATTGCGCAGCCACAACTGGGAAATATCATCCTGCGTCGGTCCGATGCCGTTGGGATTTAATGGCGATTCCGAATCAGGCAGATAAGCCGCAATCAAATCAGCGGGCGAAGTGCCGTTGTTGCCGCCGTGACCGGGGATTGGAAAAAAGCGATGCGAATCGATGGGTGATTGACCGTGTTTAGCGGTGACAATTATCAGCGTTGATTCAAACAGCCCCTTGGCTTTCAACGCTTTGACCATTTGCCCGATACCCGCATCGGCGAATGTAATTTCATTTTGCATCAGCGGTGTCGGCGTACCCAGCGCATCCGTATAACCGCCGAATTGTGTTTTATTTTCGATAAGTTTCTGTCCGACACTCACGGCCTGGAAATTCATTCCGAATAAATTCGGCACCGGAGCGCTGCGCGCACCATCGTGAGTTTTACCATTGATCTCATTGAGAAGTGCATTAACTTTCAATTGATCGTAGCACTGAATGTTGTCGAAACTGTCGGTCCACGCGCCGGTCTGCGTTGTATCGCGAATCGTCGCACACGAAGCGCCGGTCGCCGTGGTCACACTGGGCAGTGGAATGACTGCGGAGTTAACCTCCGGAGAATAATAATCGTCGACGTTGCTGGCATTAGTGCTCGGGCCAGAAACAGCCGCATAAACCGCATGCTTATCCGACCAGGCGGTGTAGCCGTGGGCGGCATGGATAACGCCGTAAATGGTATTGGTACGAATAAAATTCCACGGATAAACCGGTGCGCAATGATTGTAGGGATCGCGCGGCAGACGAGTTGGATCGATCGATTTAATACCGCCGTCAGTAATTGCATACGAACCGCCGCCGTTGAGCTGCATCTGATCGATCTCGACGCCCTCTTCATACTCGGTAGTGGTGCCGTTCGGCACGCCGGGAGTACAAGTACCGCCCGCAACGCCATTACCGGTTGTGTGTTGCGGCGGCGCCAATACGCGATCGTAAGCGACATCATAGAATGCGCCGACCGTGCGCGGCGTGCCCCCGGTTACCAGCGCCATGAGGCCCGGAAACGAGTCTGAAGGTTTGGATGTGGATGTGCGCGTATAATTGACGCCGGTTGTACCGAGCGCGGCAAGATTTGGGCAGTAACCGCCTTTTACACAATTTTCAAAATCCAATGCATGCATTCCGTCGATGCTGATCAGCAATACTCGTTTAATTGCATCATTGCCATCCATGTCAAAAGCGTATGCATGAGGAGTCAAGAGTGCCGCAATCGATAATGCCAATGCTTTTGATCTGTGTAAATTGAACACGATAAAACCTCCAAGAGTTATCAGCGATATCCGATGAGTATCGATAGGTAGTGTGACAGCAGTAAGAAGGAATACTGACTTGAAGCTGACAACGGCATCGACGAGAAAACAATTTGGTAAATTGCATGTACCGGTAGGATTAAAAATTGGGGCAAACGTCGAGCGCAGCACCTCAATTAATTTTTTAAGCCGGCAAGAATCGCGCAAAGAGGAAGCGGCTTTGAGCGCAACCGTACAATTTATTTAAGTCGGTGCGCTCGCCTACGAACGCACATCCGCTGCTCGGCCGATAATTGATAGCGATACGTGATTCGCAACCTGAACCCGAGAAATAACGCCGATCAATCGCGGAGGCAGTTGCATGGAATTCAAAGACTATTACAAAATTCTTGGCGTATCCGCAACCGCGGACGCCGCGGAAATAAAAACCAGCTATCGAAAGCTGGCGCGAAAATATCATCCCGATATCAGCAAAGAAAAAGATGCTGAAGAGAAATTTAAAGAACTTGGCGAAGCTTATGAGGTTTTGAAAGACCCGGAAAAGCGCGCTGAATACGACCAATTGCGACAACTCGGCGCACAACAGCCTGACGGCCGGTTCCGCCCGCCGCCCGATTGGAAATCCGCCGCCGACTTTTCCGAAGGCGGTTATACCAACGCCGATGCCGGGCAGTTCAGTGATTTTTTTGAATCGATTTTTGGCAATGCGGGCACGGCGCATCGCAGTTATTCGCGTGAAGGCGCGCAACGTAGTTTTCGGATGCGCGGTCAGGACATTCACTACAAAATCGCGCTGTTTCTGGAAGAGGCGCAACGCGGCGGTCAGCGCCAGATTACGCTGCGTGTTCCAGAGACGGATGAATATGGTTTAGTCACGCATCGCGAAAAAAACCTGAATATAAAAATTCCGGCCGGAGTCACCCAGGGGCAGCACATTCGCTTGGCAGGGCAAGGAGCACAGGGTATCGGCGGCGCCGAAGCCGGCGATTTATTTCTGGAAATTGAATTCGCGCCGCACCCATACTTCAGCGTCGACGGCAAAAATATCATTCTCACTCTGCCGGTGACGGCTCCAGAAGCGGCACTTGGTGCCACCCTTGAAGTGCCAACCTTAAGCGGCAAAATCAAATTAAAAGTTCCGAAAGGCTCGAGCAGCGGCGACAAATTGCGTATCAAGGGTAAAGGCTTATCTGGCGACCCGCCAGGAGATCAATTGGTCGTACTGCAGGTCAATTTGCCGAAACAACACTCTGAGCTAACCGAGTCTTTGTATCGGCAAATTGCCGAGCAAGAATCCGCATTTAATCCGCGCGCAACATTGGGAGAGTGAACATGTCGACACCCACTATCTATTTGGCCGCTGCAGATGCGCCTTTATTTACGTTAAGCGAAATCTGTGAACGCTGCGGCGTGCACGCGGAAATTATTATTGAGATGGTCGAATACGGAATCGTTGCACCGGTCGACGAGCAAACAAACAATAATCGCTGGCAGTTCAGTGTGGATTCGCTGGCGCGTCTGCACCGTGCGCAACGCCTGCGCCAGGATTTGGAATTAAATCTGGCAGGGCTGGCACTGAGCCTCGAACTGCTCGATCGGATCGATACCTTACAGCAAGAAGTTAAATCGCTAAAACATCAGCTTCAAAAACTGCGAGGCAATTAAACACAAGGAGCGGCTTCGACTCGGGTTCTGGATTGAAATTTTTCAAAAGTATTGTGTTAAACAAATTATTAAGTTTTATGTCCGCATTTCGACGAAAACCGGAAGTTGCGCAGACTTTACAGGCATATATTTCGATGACCGCTTTCCAGATTTGCATTTAACGCGGTTACAGTCACTCATAAACATCAATCACTCGCCTACCCTCAATCCATCTCTGGGATAAATTACAGCGTGGCTCGTTGGCTGCCGCGAAGAAAAAATACTGACTTGAAGCTGACTAGCCGACTATATCAATAAATTCTTCCATTAAAAGCAACGAGAACCGGTAATTAATTTTTTCTTCGTTAAATTAAGAATCCCGTAAGGAAAGCGGAGCAGAATAAAAATTCCTTATTCAACTGGAGCTCTTTATTATGAAAATATTTCGGACCATTGCAGTGCTGGCTATTGTCTTAATAGCTGGTGCATCTATTGCCGCTGATATAGGAGAATCGGGCGCTAATTTGAATAAAAAAGCAAAAATCAGCCTGCAAGAAGCGCGATTTTTTGCGCTGAAAGTATTTCCCGGAAAAATTTCAGATGAAGAACTGGAAAATGAAAAAGGGGGAAGCGGTCTTCGTTATTCCTTTGACATAAAAAACGGCTCAGTGACGCAGGAGGTGGGCGTGGATGCAATAACGGGTGAAGTATTAGAAAACACTCCGGAAGGTAAAAATCCAGATTAGCTGTAGCACTAGCAGATGTACGACACCCACCGTAACGGCGTCCGCCGATAGCTCTATGGAAACTAGAACAGGAATATCGTCCATCATTTTCTCCATCGATAAAAGCTGCGATAAAGTTTTTGCGGCTCAATCCCTAAAATTAGTGAACTGCAGCGGCTGCTCCAATTTCGTTTCGCGCAGCATAGCGATGACTTCCTGCAGATCATCGCGTTTTTTGCCGGTGACGCGCACTTGTTGATCCTGAATCTGCGTCGTCACTTTTAATTTTTTATCTTTGATCAGTTTGATGATTTTTCGCGCCAGCTCGGGTTCGAGACCGTTTTTCATCGTCAGCGTTTTTTTCACCAGCTTGCCGGTCGGTTGCAGTTCGCCGACCTCCATCGCCAGCGGATCGATTTTGCATTTGATCAGGGCGCCGCGCAGAATATCCTGCATTTGATCGACCTGAAAATCGGCCTCGGCAAAAATCGTTACATCGAGCTTGTCGCGCTCGAAGCGGGCATCGATACCTTTGAAATCGAAACGCGTTTCTATCACGCGGCTGGACTGATCGACCGCGTTGGTAAATTGATGCAGATCGACTTCCGATACGATATCGAACGCTGGCATGGCGCTGTCTCCGGGGATAAATTAAAGCGTGGCTCGTTGGCTGCCGCGATATTACCATTGCGGTATCAGCGAGCAAACGTTTGCAGCGATGATTACCTATTTAACGGAGCGATTTCTTGATTAACCAACAACGCGCATGGCATTTGCTCGGCACCGGCGCTATCGGCTGTTTATTTGCGGCGTATTTGCGCCGTGCCGGCGTTGCCCTGCAAGCGATCGTGCGCGATGACGCGACACTGCAACAGCTGCACGCGAATAGCGGCTTCGCGCTGCGGCACGGCGACGAATGCACGACAATTGCGATCGACGCGGCAACGCCGGAAACAATTGCGCAACCGATTACGCAGCTGTTGATCTGCACCAAAGCCCAGCAGACGCTCACTGCCGTAACGGCAATCAAAGCGCATTTCGCGGTAAAGCCACTATTGATTTTGTTGCAGAACGGCATGGGCGTGCGCGAATTAGTGCAGCGTGAAATTCCGGACGCGACAATTTTGCATGCGATCACTACGGAAGGCGCTTATCGCAGTGCGCGTTTCGATGTCGCGCACGCCGGTCGCGGCAATACCGTTATTGGTGCGATCCTGCCGCAACAACAATTGCTGGCCGAATACGCGGTGCGCGCATTGCAATGCGAATTACCGATCGCAATGGCCGACGATATGCAACTACAGTTGTGGATCAAACTCGCCGTCAACTGCGTGATCAATCCGCTCAGCGCCATTCACCGCTGCCGCAATGGCGAGTTGCTGCAATTGCCCGCTATCGATACTATCGTCGCGGCGTTGTGCGATGAATTCGTCACAGTGGCAAATGCGGAAGGCTTATCGCTGCATGCGGCACAATTGCGTGAAGCGGTGTATCGCGTTATGCGCGACACGGCGCAAAATCGCTCGTCGATGCTGCAGGATATCGAAGCCGGACGCC
>DASXYH010000132.1:0-6018 GCA_036502545.1 Spongiibacteraceae bacterium | reverse complement strand
CTATGGCTGCTCGGCCGCTCCGCCGATGGCAGCATGCGCGATGCATTGAGCCTCACCGATCAGGCGATTGCATTCGGTTCCGGCAACATTGTCGAAGTCGATGTACGCGCAATGCTCGGCAGCATCGATCAAAATGCCGTTTATGCGTTGCTCGATGCGCTCGCGGCGATTGATGGCGCCGCGTTGCTGGCGGCGGTTGCACATATCGCGGAATACGCGACCGATTTCGGCACTGTGCTCGAAGAATTACTGGCGGCTTTGCATCGCATTGCCATTGCGCAGGCGGTGCCGGATGCGCTCGACAACAGTCGCGGCGATCGCGAGCGCATCGCGGCATACGCGGCGCAATTTAGCGCTGAAGATGTGCAATTGTTTTATCAGATCGGCTTGCACGGTCGCCGCGATTTGCCGCTTGCCGGCGATCCGCGCGCCGGGTTGGAAATGGCGCTGTTGCGCATGCTCGCGTTCAAACCGCAGGGCGTACCGCAACCGCCGCGCGAACGTCTGGCTAATGGTGGGTCCATTGAACGGGCGGCCGCAAAGTCGTCGCTTAGACAAACGGTCGATGCGAGCGCACCGGTAAACCAAAATTCGGCGGAGAGCATCGTCGCAAAAAAGCCTGATGCGCCCATCGCGGCGCAAGCCGCGGCGAATGCGTCTTCGCGTGCCGTGGCAGCTGTGCAATCCGAGCGTGCGCCGGCGGCGATCGAAATCGCAGCTGCAGCGCCTGCGCAAAAACCGGTGTTGCGCGCGGTACCGAGCATCAAATCCGAAGTTCGGCCAGCGCGTGTGGCAACGCCAACCGTGGCGCCGGTGTTGACGTTATCGATGTTTGATAATGCGGTATGGATTACCCGTTTCGCAGAGTTCGGTATCGGCGGTGTGGTCGGCACGATCGCTGCGCATTGTTGTCTGCAGGAACAACAGAATGAACAGCTGCATTTCGTGCTCGATCAAAATCACGCGTCTTTTTTCGATCCCACGCATACGCAGCGCCTAACGGATCAGATTAGTCGCGTATTCGATACGCCGGTGCGCGTGCATATTGTTATCGGCGAACCGGCGCTCGAAACACCGGCGGCTTATCGCGAACACCTGCGGCAGGAGCGGTTAGGGCAGGCGCGACAATTGATTCACGATGATCCGAATGTGCGCTTGCTGCAGGAATCATTCGGCGCAACGCTCGACGAAAGCTCAATACAACCACTCGATGATTGACGAGTGAAATTGAAAGGTGGCAGCCATGAAACCCAATATCGGTGATCTGATGAAACAAGCGCAACAATTGCAGGAGCAGATGCAACAGGCGCAGGAAAAATTGGCGAATACGGAAGTTACCGGCGAGGCGGGCGCCGGTCTGGTGAAAATTATAATGACCGGACGCCACGATGTACGGCGCGTAACGATCGATCCTTCGCTGTTGAAAGAGGACAAGGAAATTCTTGAGGATTTATTGGCCGCAGCGGTGAACGATGCGGTGCGCCGTGTCGAGGAAAACAATCGCGGTATGTTGTCCGGGTTGACGCAGGGCTTGAATATTCCCGGCGGATTCAAAATGCCCTTTTAGACATTTTGAAGTTGTTAGTTGTTGGTTATCAGTTCTTAGTTGAGTCTACCGACAATGACTTTTTTTGTTTAACTAAAAACCAACAATTAAGTATCAACAACTATCACTTATGAAATTCAGTCCTCTGATCGATCAATTGGTACAAGCGCTGCGTTGTTTGCCCGGCGTCGGCCCCAAATCTGCGCAGCGAATGGCTTTTCACTTGCTGGAACGCAATCGCGAAAGCGGATTGCAATTGGCGGAGATGCTGCAGGTCGCGCTCACTCAGGTCGGCCATTGCACGCAATGTCATACTTTATCCGAATTGGATATCTGCGGAATTTGCGCCGACCCACGTCGCGATCAAACGACGCTGTGCGTGGTTGAGTCGCCGGCGGATGTGCTCGCGCTCGAACAGGCGGGCGGTTATCGCGGTGTGTATTTTGTGCTGATGGGACACTTGTCGCCGATCGATGGTATCGGCCCTGAAGAAATCGGTATCGATGGTTTGATCGAGCGCGTGCGCGAGCAGCAAGTTAAGGAAGTTATTTTGGCGACCAATCCAACGGTCGAAGGCGAAGCGACCGCGTATTACATCACCGAGCAGGTGAAAGCGCGCGGCGTGCTGGTCAGCCGCATTGCGCACGGCGTGCCGCTGGGCGGAGAACTCGAATATGTCGATAGCGGTACGTTGGCGCATGCATTGAACGGGCGGCGCGCGGTCGAATGAATGCCCAGACCGTACAACCGCTACACGTTACCGATAACCAGCAGCTCGCCGAGCTGGCGGCGCAATTTTGCGAGCGACCACTGCTGGCGCTCGATACCGAATTTCAGCGCGAAACTACGTTTTATCCGATCGCGGGATTAATTCAACTCGGCGATGCGCAACAGCAATATTTGATCGATCCATTGACGATCGATGAGTGGTCGCCATTGCGCACAGTGTTCGCGCAGTCGAAGCCGCGCGTATTGCACGCATGCAGCGAAGATCTGGAAGTGTTTGCGCGGCTGATCGGCGCATTGCCGACAATGTTGTTCGATACGCAAGTCGGCGCAGCGCTCGCTGGGTTCGGCTTCAGCCTCAGTTATCAGGCGCTGGTCAAAGAATGCCTCGGCATTGAAGTTGGCAAAGAGCAAACGCGCTCGGATTGGCTGCGGCGTCCATTGAGTGAAGAGCAATGCCATTACGCCGCGCTCGATGTGGCGTATTTGCCGGAGGTGTTTGCGTGCATTGCGGAGCGGCTCGATAAAACCAATCGCATGGCGTGGTGGGAGAGCGAAGGTCGCACAACGCTCGCGGCAAGTCGCGATACTGTCGCACTCGAGCACTATTACTTAAAGCTCGGAGGTGGCTGGCGTTTGAGCGGCATTCAGGTCGCCGCTTTGCAGCAGCTTTGTTTATGGCGCGAGCATGAAGCGCGCGCGCGCAATGTACCGCGCGGCCGTATTTTAAAAGATGCGCAATGTTTGGAAGTTGCGCGCGTATTGCCGCACACCGCTGCCGAACTTGCCGGCACGCCGGAATTGCATCCGCAGCAGGTACGGATCGATGGTTCCAAAATTCTCGACATCATCGCTGCGGCGCGGCAAGCGTCGCCCTCAGACTATCCATTGGCGCCGCCGGCTCCATTGCGACGCGAATTGGGCGATCGTCTGAAACAATTGCGACAACTGGTTGAGGAACGCGCGCAGGAACTGAATATTGCCGCGGAAATATTGGCGCGCAAGCGCGATTGCGAAACGCTGTTGCGCTCGGGCACATTGCCCGACGCATTGCTGGGTTGGCGTCGCGAAATTATCGGCGAGCCTTTATTGGCGTTGCTGCATACGATGGGCTGATGATGAAAATAATTTGCGCGGTTTACCGCAGCTCCAATGTCGACGAAATGTATTTGTATGTCGATAAAAAAAATGATTTGGCGCGCGTGCCGGAAACGTTGCTGGCCAGCTTCGGCAAGCCGATTCTGGCGATGACGCTGGCGTTGTATCCCGAACGTAAACTTGCGCGCGCCGAAATTGCAAAAGTGCTGGAAGCGATCGCGCACAACGGTTTTTACCTGCAGATGCCGCCGACCCCGGAAGCCGACGCCGCATCCGACAGCGTACATTGAGAATCGCATGCTCGATTTTGCCGATTACACTACAGTCTGGGATCACACTTTTGCCTGGAGCGTTTACCTTGCCGCGGCGTTTGTATTTTTGCTGGCATACCTGCGGCTGACGCGGCGCTGGCAAGCCGATATTCGTTGGTTGCTAGGCAGTCTGCTGACTGTGTTTTTGCTGGTGCCGGCGCCGGTCCCCGGTCGTGCACTGCTGGCGCCGGCGATGATTTTTGTCGTGCTCAGTCCTTTCACCGGAACGCCGGAATTAATCGCCTCGGTATTGGTCCGCCTGATGCTCGGCGCAATTGCCGCGATCGTGCTCGTCATTATCGCTGGCGTTGTTCGCCGCCTGCGCCGCCGCGCCTGAAAACCTTCTCACGCCAAGTTTTGTCCTTTCTCGATAAACTGCTATAACTTCTTCAATAAGTTTTCATAAATAGTTGTTGAGAAACGATTTTAAATATAGGCAGGGCGCGCTGATGAGAATAATTCCGTGGTGGCGGTTGACGGCGGTTCCCATGCTGGCGATGTCGCTGCTAGTCGGCGTCAGTGTGGCGGCTCCGGCCGCAACCGCAACGCATCCCGATGTACGCGTGCTGATCGACATATCGGGCAGTATGAAGCAAAACGATCCGCATAATTTGCGTAAGCCCGCGCTGGATTTGCTGGTGCGACTGTTTCCCAAAGAAGCGAAAGCGGGCGTTTGGACCTTCGGCGAAAACGTCGCGGTGTTGGTGCCCGATAAAAATGTCAGCGAAGGCTGGCGCGCAATTGCGCGCAGCAAAGCCGTGCAAATTACCTCGGATTCTCTCTATACCAATATTCCCGCCGCACTTGAGCGCGCCGCCGAAAATATCGATAACACGTATCGCACCAGTTTTATTTTACTCACCGACGGCATGGTCGATATTTCCAAGTCGGAAGCCGAAAACAGGGCCGCGCGCCAGCATCTGCTGAATGACATTCTGCCGCGTCTGCGCAGCGCCGGCGTTGTCGTGCATTCGATTGCACTATCCAAATCGGCCGATCGCGAATTGATGGAACGGCTCGCCGCCGATACCGGCGGTTTGTTTGCCGTCGCGGAAACGGCCGATCAGCTCAAGCAAGTATTTTTACAGGCGTTCGATGCCGCTGCGCCGGCCGAACAGGTGCCGTTAGCGGGAAATCATTTTCTGGTCGATTCGTCGATCGAGGAATTGACGGCGCTGGTGCTGCACAAGGAAAGCAAACCGGTTGAATTGGTGTCGCCCGATAATAAACACCACAGCTTTGCCAATCACGGCGACGATTTCAAATGGTTCCAAGGCGACGGCTTCGATTTGATCACGGTAACGAAACCGTACGAAGGCGAATGGACCGCGGTGGCGGAATTGGAAAAGGGCAGCCGCATTACCATCGTTTCGAATTTAAGCCTCGCCGCGAGTCGTTTCTCCGAAAGTTTATTCGTCGACAGCGTGCCGGCTGAAATAACGGCGGCGCTGAAACAGCAGGGCGAAGCGATTAAAGATCCAATCTTTCTTAAATTGGTGAAATTCGGAGCGACGATACAGCGCCGCGAAGACGGCAAGCAGTGGACGCTCGATTTATCCGCGGACAATCCCACGCCCGCCGATGGCTATTTTCACGGCGCAATGAATATGCTCGGCGAACCGGGTACTTATGATTTGGCGATCAACGCCGACGGCAAAACATTTCAGCGCAGTCAGAAGCAAACAGTCGCAGTGCGCGAAAACTTCGATGTGCGTGTCGCCGCAACTGATAGCATTCCGCCCGCTCACAGCGTGACATTGTTCGCGCAGAATCCTGCTATTGACAGCGGCGCGAGCGCAGTGACCGCGCATATCAAATCGAGCGACGGTAAAACTGTCGATCAAGCCATAGCGGTAGCCGATCGCGAATGGACGTTAACGCTGGATAGCGCTGAGCAGAGCGGCCGCATCGAGGTCTATTTCGATATTGCCGGACAGAACACCAATGGCGAGAAATTCAATTATCGCTCGGCCACTGTTGCGATCGGTCAATCCGGCAATCAAATAATTGCGCCGCCGCAAAAGCAAGCCGCGGCTGCGGAAACCGCGCACGAGGAACCGAAGCCGGCGGCCGCACCCGCGCCTGCTCACGCAGAAACGAAAAAGGCTGAGCCGGCGCCGGCAATCGCTCCCGCCGATAACAAAAAGGATTGGCACAAATGGGTATTGTACGGCGGTCTCGTGCTCGGGAATTTGCTGATTCTTGGACTCGGATTTTTCGCCTATCGCGTTATTATGGGCGGCGGTAAATCGAAAGTGCTGGAAGAAACCGACGACGATAACGATGACGATATCGACGCGGTCAAAGGCGGCAAAGACAGTAAGGACAGAAAGAAAG
>DASXYH010000131.1:0-20736 GCA_036502545.1 Spongiibacteraceae bacterium | reverse complement strand
GACGAAAAATTATTCGATACTGTGCAGGCAATCGGCATGGAGTTGTGTCCGCAACTCGACATTACCATTCCGGTCGGCAAGGATTCGATGTCGATGCGCACGGCGTGGAGCGATGCGGGTGAATCGAAAGCGGTTACTGCGCCGATGTCGCTGATTATTTCCGCGTTCGCGCCGGTGCTCGATGTGCGCAAAACGGTGACGCCGCAGTTACGTACTGATCGTGGTGAGAGCGATTTGATTTTTGTCGATCTCGGCGCGCGCAGGAATCGGCTCGGCGGTTCGTGCCTGGCGCAGGTGTTCAATCAAATCGGCGACAGTTGTCCCGATGTCGATGATGTAGCGGCGCTGAAAGGATTTTTTGCAGTTATGCAGCAACTGCTCGAAGAACAAAAAATACTGGCGTATCACGACCGCTCCGACGGCGGTTTATTCGCAACGTTGTGCGAAATGGCATTCGCGGGTCATTGCGGATTTAACGTCGAACTGAGTTTGCTCGGCAGCGATGCGCTGTCGGTATTATTTAGCGAAGAACTCGGCGCCGCGTTGCAGGTGCGCCGCGCCGATCGCGCTGCGGTACTCGCACAATTCGCGCAGCACGGACTTGCCAATACGGTGTATGTAGTAGGCGAAGCGAAACCCGGCAGCGAATTGCAATTTCATTGGCAGGGAAAAATTCTGCTCGCGGGCGAGCGTGTGCAGTATCAACGCTGGTGGAGCGAAACCGGATATCGTATTCAAATGCTGCGCGATAACCCCGAATGTGCGCAGCAAGAATTCGATGCGCTACTCGATGCCGATGATCCAGGCCGCAGCGTGCGCTTAACCTTCAATCAGAACGATGATATCGCTGCACCATTTATCGCGCACGGCGTGCGTCCGCGCGTCGCAATTTTGCGCGAGCAGGGCGTCAATGGTCAGATCGAAATGGCGGCGGCATTCGATCGCGCCGGTTTTGATGCGATCGACGTGCATATGAGCGACATTTTGAGTGGTCGCGTCGCGCTCGATGCGTTCAAAGGTTTTGCGGCCTGCGGCGGCTTTTCGTACGGCGATGTACTCGGCGCCGGCGAAGGCTGGGCGAAAACGATTTTATTCAACGTGCGTGCGCGCGAACAATTCGCAGCGTTTTTCCGTCGCACCGATACATTTTCGCTCGGCATCTGCAACGGTTGTCAGATGATGTCAAATTTAAAAACGCTGATCCCCGGCGCGGAATTGTGGCCGCGTTTTGTGCGCAATTTATCGGAGCAATTTGAAGCGCGTTTTGCGCTGGTGCAGGTGCCGCAATCGCCGTCGCTGTTTTTCGCTGGCATGGCCGGTTCGCATATGCCAGTTGCAGTTGCGCACGGCGAAGGCCGCGCTGAGTTTACCGATACCGGGCAATTGCGCGATTTGCAGGCAGGCAATCAAGTGCCGCTGCAATTCATCGATCATCGTTTGCAGGTTACCGAACGATATCCGGCCAATCCGAATGGCTCGCCGGCCGGTATTGCTGGCGTCACCAGTCAAGATGGCCGGGTGACCTTGCTGATGCCGCACCCCGAGCGCGTATTTCGCGCCGTGCAAAATTCATGGCGACCGGACGATTGGCAGGAAGATGGCGCATGGCTGCGAATTTTCCGCAATGCGCGGGTATGGGTTAACTGATTTTTAAGAAGGCACGCTGTAGCAGAGCATGAGGCGCCGGAGGGGGTTTTCTTTTTCAGGACTACCGTGGCGAGCATCCAAATAACTCCGGTGTGGCCGGCCTAGCAGAATTTGTCGACTGCTCCGATGACGAATGGCACCGTAGCTTCGATAAGATCACCTTCTCGTCCTGAAAAAGAAAACCCCCTCCGGCGCCAACCCGCTGCGAGATTGGTGCAATAGTTAAAAATGAAAAGCACTTAATCAGCGTTTTGTATCAACAAACCGCGCATCGCGGTTGTTGTGTCAGCGAGTTTACGTATAATTGGCCCGCTTTTCGCCATCGCGGCAGGCAGCCCACGACAATAACAAGTGGTGCAAGCTCATACCGAATCTGGAATCTCTATGAATAAGTACCCGTTGTGGAAGTACCTGCTGATTTTGTTCGTATTGATCGTCGGCTTTTTTTATGCGGCGCCGAATTTGTTTGCGCCCGATGCGGCGGTGCAGATTTCCGGCGAAAGCAGTGCGACGCTGGTCGAGCAGCAGACGCTCGATAGCGCAACGAAGGCGCTGCAAGCTGCGAATATTCAATATTTTGGTGCCGTCATCGCGGATAAAGGTAAAAGTGGATTGATTCGGCTGCGCGATCGCGAACAGCAACTGGTCGCGCAGGCGGTGATTCAGCGCGCGGTGGGCGACGGTTTTGTGGTGGCGTTGAATTTGGCGCAGACCACGCCGGGCTGGATGGCAGCCATCGGCGGTCGGCCGATGAAGCTCGGTCTCGATCTTTCCGGCGGTGTGCATTTTCTATTGGAAGTCGATACGCCGGCGGCGGTAAAAAAGCGCTTGGAGTTGGCGTCCATCGGCATCAAGCGCAAATTGCGCGAAACACAGGTGCGCGGATTTATCGAGCAGCAAAGCGACGGCCGTATCGTCGGCAAATTCAAAGATAAAGATTTGGCCGCTAAAGCGATCGACACGGTTCACGGCGAATATCCAGAATTGCAGCAAACCAGCGAAGCGAATGCCGATGGCGTCCTCATTACGTGGACAATGCCGCCGGCAAAAATAAAAGAAATTGAAGATTACGCGGTCGGTCAAAACCTGACAACGTTGCGCAATCGTGTCAACGAACTTGGCGTCGCGGAACCGTTGGTGCAGCGGCAGGGGCGCAATCGTATCGTTGTCGAGCTGCCGGGCATTCAGGACACCGCGGAAGCGAAACGAATTCTCGGTAAAACGGCGAATCTCGAATTTCGACTTGAAGCGAAAGGCGACGATGCATCCACCCGCGAGCAATTTGAATTTCGCGATGCGCGCTTCGGGCAAAAAGCGGCTTATCTTGAGCGCGACGTCGTCATCACCGGCGAGCGTGTCACCGATGCGAAGGCGGGTTTCGATTCGCAGAGCAGTCAGCCTGAAGTGAATATCGTCCTCGATAACGAGGGCGGCAGTCAGATGAGTCAGGCGACGCGTCACAACGTCAATCGCCGCCTCGGTGTGCTGTTTATCGAGCGCAAATTGCGCACGCATTACGAGAAGGACGCGAACGGCAAGGACGTGCCGGTGCATGTGCCGTACGACGAAAAGAAAATAATCAGTCTGGCGACGATTCGCGATACGCTCGGCAACCGTTTTCGTATTACCGGTCTCGATACGCCGGGAGAGGCAGCTGAATTAGCATTGTTATTGCGAGCGGGTGCATTGGCCGCGCCGATGGATTTCGTTGAAGAGCGCACCGTGGGTCCATCGCTCGGCGCGGCAAATATTCATCAGGGTGTGACCGCGGTGTGGGTCGGCTTCATTCTCGTCACGCTGTTCATGTTGTATTACTACCGCGCGTTCGGTTTGTCCGCGGTGGTCGCACTGGCGATTAATATTATTTTGCTGATCGCGTGCATGTCGTTACTGTCGGCAACTCTAACGATGCCCGGTATTGCCGGTATCGCGTTGACGGTGGGCATGTCGGTCGATGCGAATGTGTTGGTATTTGCGCGCATTCGCGAGGAATTAAAAAATGGCATGTCGCCACAGGCGGCGATTCACGCCGGTTTCGAGCGCGCATTCGTCACCATCACCGATTCGAATCTCACGGCGTTGTTGGTTGCGATTATTCTGTATGCGGTCGGAACCGGACCGGTGCGCGGCTTCGCGGTAACGCTGGCGCTCGGTATCATCACATCGATGTTCACCGCATTGACGGTAACGCGCGCGATTATCAATTTAACGGTCGGCGGCCGCCGCGTAACGAAATTGTGGATTTGATCGACCGGAATTAAGCCGATTCGCGGCGGAGAAAAAATAATGGCGACAGCGACAGAAAACAAAATTATTCATTTCATGAATTTTCGGCTCTACGCCGGCGCGTTCTCGCTGCTGATGATGATCATCAGCATCGGCGCGCTGGCGACGCGCGGGATTAACTTCGGTCTCGATTTCACCGGCGGAACGCTGGTCGAGCTGACTTACAGCGAGGCGGCGCCGCTCGAAAAAATTCGCGCAGCGCTGCATCAGGGCGGGTTCGAGCGCGCGCAGGTAGTGAATTTGGGCGCTGCGACCGATGTCGCGATCCGGCTCGCAGCCGGCACCGATAAGAATATTGGTCAAGAGTTAGTGCAATTACTGCAAAAGAATTTCGCCGGCAGCATTCAATTGCGCCGCGTTGAATTTGTCGGCCCACAAGTCGGCGATGATCTGCGCGAGCAGGGCGGACTGGCGGTATTGTTATCGTTACTCGCCGTCGGTGCTTATATTGCGGTGCGTTTTCAGTATAAATTTTCGATCGGCGCGGTCATCGGTCTGTTTCACGATGTGTTCGTGGTGATCGGCTGTTTTGCGTTGTTTCAATGGGAATTCGATTTAACCGTACTGGCGGCCGTGCTTGCGGTTATCGGCTCATCGGTCAACGATACCATCGTGGTGTACGATCGTATCCGCGAAGTGTTTCGCAAGCAGCGTAAAACCACGACCGTTGAAATTATCAATATTTCGCTGACGCAGACGCTCGATCGGACGATCGGCACCAAAGTCACGGTATTGCTGACGCTGATTGCGTTGCTGATTTTCGGTGGCGATATGATTCGCGGTTTTTCGATCGCGCTCGCGATCGGTACTTTCTTTGGCGTGTATTCATCGACGTATGTAGCGGCATCATTTCTGATGACGATGAATGTCACGCGCGAAGATTTGGTTTCGGCACCGGTGCAAAAGGAAGGAGCGACCGGCGGTCGTCCTTAATTCATTGCGTTTCGGCATGATAGTTTATTTCGATGTGGCAGTTCGATTTTGCTGTCACTGCAAATTATAAAAACTCGATCAAACATCTTTCAAATACGGTTGCACCAGCTGCAGCAGACCTTTAAAGCATTTCGGATTGCCGCACACGACATTGCCATTTTCCATGTAATCGTTGCCGCCTTTGAAGTCGCTGATCAGGCCGCCCGCTTCGCGAATCAACAACGTGCCCGCCGCAATATCCCACGGCGCCAGCGCCATTTCCCAAAACGCATCGAGCCGCCCCGCTGCAACATAGGCAAGATCCAATGCGGCGGCACCGGCGCGGCGCAATCCCGCGGTTTTTTCCGCGACCGCTTGCAGGCTATGCACATACGCGGGTATTTGCGCCTCGCAGCGCGATTTAAATGGAATACCGGTGCCGATCAGCGCGCCATCCAAACTTTTGCGCTCGCTGACGCGAATGCGCCGGCCATTGACTTGCGCGCCGCGACCGCGGCTGGCGGTAAATTCCTCGCGGCGAATCGGATCGAGCACGACCGCATGTTCGAGCTGGCCGCGATATTCGCAGGCAATCGAAACGGCGAAATGCGGAATGCCATGAATAAAGTTTGTGGTGCCGTCGAGCGGATCGATAATCCAGCGATATTCGGCGCCATCGACGCCGCTGGCGCCGCTTTCCTCACCGAGGAACGCATGATCGGGATAGGCTTTCTTGAGGTGATAGATAATTTCCTTTTCCGAGGCGCGATCGACTTCTGTCACGAAATTATTCGCCGATTTTTCATCGATGCGCACCGTATCGAGCTGATCGACGCTGCGCGCAATAATTTCTCCCGCTTTGCGGGCGGCTCTCAGAGCGATGGTGAGCATCGGTTGCATGGGAAATGTACTCTGGTGGCGCTGGTAAAATGGCGCGAGAGTTTATCACAAACTGCTAGAATGGCGGTCCGCTGAAAAACGTGTAAACCGCCGTGAATTCGCTAGCAAATATCCGCATTGTACTGGTCAATACGACGCATCCCGGCAATATTGGCGCCGCCGCGCGCGCGATGAAAAATATGGGCCTGCGCGATTTGTATCTGGTCGCTCCCAAACGATTCCCTGCCGATGACGCGACATGGCGCGCGGCCAATGCAGCCGATGTGCTCGAGCGCGCAGTCGTTGTCGATAGTTTCGATGCCGCCATTGCCGATTGCGGCCTGGTTATCGGCAGCAGCGCGCGCGAAAGAACGATTCCGTGGCCTTTATTAAATGCACGCGAGGCTTGCGTACAGGCGTATGCCGAAACCGCTCGCCATAAAGTCGCACTGGTTTTCGGCCGCGAAGATCGCGGGCTGACCAACGATGAGCTGCAGAAATGTCAGCTGCATATTCATATTCCTTCCAACCCCGAATATAGCTCGCTAAACGTCGCAATGGCCGTGCAGGTGATCGCCTATGAATTGCGGATGGCGCATCTAGCGGGCGAATTATCGAGCGACGCGATGGCGGATTGGGATTTGCCATTTGCGCACGCCGATGATGTCGAGCGTTTTTTTGTGCATCTCGACGAGACACTGGCGGAAATGGGATTTTTAAAAGCCGATGCGCCGAAGCAAACCACGGCGCGGCTGCGCCGACTGTTTCAGCGCACACGACTCGATGCGATGGAAATCAATATGCTGCGCGGTATATTGACCTCGGCCCAATGCTGGGTGCGCAAGGCGGGTGGGCAATAATGGTTGACCTATAAAGTAGGGCTTTTGCATACTGCCGTTTCGTTTTGGATTTTTACAGCGGATACGGTTATGCGCTTAACCACGAAAGGTCGGTACGCGGTCACCGCCATGTTGGACCTTGCGCTGCAAGTGGAGCAGGGTCCGACCAGTCTGGCCGATATCTCCCGGCGTCAGGCAATTTCGCTATCTTATCTGGAGCAGCTGTTCGCCAAGTTGCGACGTAACGATTTGGTTACCAGCGTGCGCGGTCCAGGCGGCGGTTATCTGTTAAGCCGTTCCAGTAGCGAAATTTTCGTTGCGGAAATTATCGATGCAGTGAACGAAAGCATCGATGCCACCGATTGCGGCGGGCGCGCCGATTGCCAGGACGGCGAAACGTGCCTCACGCATTATCTGTGGTGCGATCTCAGCGAACAAATTCATCGTTTTCTCAATGGCATCAGCCTGGCGCAATTGGTGGCGCGCCGCGAAATTCAAACTGTCGCCTCGCGGCAGAATCTGCGCGAACGCGAGCTAAATACTATCCGTTGTGAATCGGTGGATTGATCCGCCGGCAATATTGATATCGAATTTAATGAAACTTCCTATCTATCTTGATTATGCAGCGACGACACCGGTCGATCCCCGCGTTGCCGAAAAGATGATGAGCTGTCTTACGCTCGATGGCAATTTCGGTAACCCCGCGTCGCGCTCGCATGTTTATGGCTGGCGCGCGGAAGAAGCGGTCGAAAATGCGCGCGCGCAAGTCGCCGAGCTGATTAATGTTGATCCGCGCGAAATCGTCTGGACTTCCGGCGCCACCGAATCGAACAATTTGGCGTTAAAGGGCGCCGCGCATGCACGTCGTGAAAATGGGCGCGGTAACCACATCATCACTTCACAAATCGAACATAAAGCCGTGCTCGATGTCTGCGCGCAATTACAGCGCGAGGGGTTCGAAGTTACGTATCTGGATCCGGGCAGTGATGGAATCATCGATCCCGGACAGGTTGCCGGCGCGCTGACCGATAACACCATTCTTGTGTCGATCATGCACGCTAACAACGAGGTCGGCACTATCAACGATATCGCCGCAATTGGCGCGATCTGCCGCGCGCGCGACGTGCTTCTGCATGTCGATGCAGCGCAGAGTGCCGGAAAGATACCGATTGATATCGCGGCTATGAAGATCGATCTTCTATCGTTGTCGGCACACAAATTCTACGGACCAAAAGGAGTTGGAGCGTTGTATGTGCGCCGACGCCCTCCTTTGGAGATTGAAGCGCAAATGCACGGCGGTGGGCACGAGCGCGGTCTGCGTTCAGGCACACTGCCGACGCATCAAATAGTCGGTATGGGTGCCGCTTGCGCTATTGCTAAAGCTGAAATGACTCTAGAAAGTGATCGCATCCTGATGTTAAGAAAAGAATTATTTGATTTGGTGGGCAAGCTGGATGCCATGTTTATCAATGGTGATAGCGAACGGCGATTACCGGGTAATTTGAATCTCAGTATTGCCGGCGTCGATGGTGAAGCGCTGTTGCTGGCACTCAAGGATATTGCGATATCCAGTGGTTCGGCTTGTACTTCGGCCAGCGTCGAGCCTTCTTATGTGCTGCGTGCAATGGGTGTTGACCATGCTCTAGCGCAAAGCGCGCTGCGATTTTCGCTTGGTCGCTTTACAACTCAGCAAGACGTCGAGATCGCGGCGGCGCTGTTACTTAAAGTAGTTCCTGCATTGCGATCGAAATCGAATGCCATCTAGCCAGCGGTGTGCGGTTATTTAATTGTAGCTTGAGGCGTTACCGTACAAATTTCTCGTAAATCTGCGTATAATTTTCCGCTCTCTTTTCTAACCCTATTTCTAGCTTTTGTTGATAAGTCGGCAAGTCATTCTTTTTTAGGAGTTTTTCATGGCAGTTGAAAGCACGCTCTCCATTATAAAACCAGATGCTGTGGCAAAAAATGTAATCGGCGAAATCTACAGCCGGTTCGAGAAAGCGGGCCTATCGATTGTTGCCGCCAAAATGCTGCGCTTGAGCCGTGAACAGGCCGAAGGCTTTTATGCTGAACACAAAGGCCGGCCGTTTTTTCCGGCTTTGATCGATTTCATGACCTCCGGTCCGGTCACGGTGCAGGTGTTGGAGGGCGAGAACGCCGTATTGAAAAATCGCGAATTAATGGGAGCGACCAATCCCAAAAATGCTGAGCCAGGAACCATTCGCGCGGATTTTGCCGATTCAATCGACGCTAACGCCGTCCACGGTTCCGATGCGACAGCTTCGGCAGCGCGTGAAATTGCCTACTTCTTCGCAACCAGCGAAATTTGCAGTCGCGCCTGAATCGATAGCCATGATTGAAAATGCTGCACAACCGTTGGGCAAGGTCAATTTACTCGGCCTTTCTCGCGCCAAAATGGAACAGTTTCTTGTCTCGCTCGGTGAGAAGCCATTTCGCGCGCAGCAGCTCTTGAAATGGATTCACCAATCCGGAATTTCCGATTTTTCCGCGATGACCAATATCGGCAAGCCGCTGCGCCAGCGTCTGCAGGAAATCGCTGAAATCCGCCCGCCCGAAATAGTCAGTCAGCAGGATTCCGCCGATGGCACCCGCAAGTGGGCAATTCGCGTTGAAGGTGGCAGTCTCGTCGAAACCGTTCTGATTCCGGATGGTCAGCGCGGTACTTTATGCGTGTCGTCACAGGTTGGCTGCAGTCTGGATTGTAGTTTCTGTTCGACCGGAAAACAGGGTTTTCAACGCGATTTGAGCGCTGCAGAAATCATTGGCCAGATATGGCTGGCGATCAATTCGTTTTCCGCCTTTGGCGCCAAAGACCGTGTTGTCACCAATGTCGTGATGATGGGAATGGGCGAACCGCTGCTGAATTTCGACAATGTCGTCGACGCGATGAGCCTGATGATGGACGATTTCGGCTACGGCATTTCCAAGCGCCGCGTCACGCTGAGTACTTCGGGCGTGGTGCCGGCGCTCGACCGGCTGGGTGAGGTGAGCGATGTTTCGTTAGCTGTATCGCTGCACGCGCCGAACGATACGCTGCGCGATCAATTGGTGCCGATCAATCGGCGCTATCCCATCGCGGAATTGCTGGCGGCTTGTCAGCGTTATCTCGACAAGCAAACCGATACGCACCGCGTAATTACGATCGAATACACACTGCTCGCCGGTGTTAACGACAGCCTCGATCAGGCACGCGAGCTGGCGGCTTTGTTGCGCCAATTACCCTGCAAGATCAATTTGATTCCGTTTAATCCGTTTCCGAATTCCGGCTACGAGCGGCCGAGCAAAGCGACCATTACGCGATTTTGGGAAGCGCTGACGCAGTCGGGTTATGTGGTGACTGTGCGCACGACGCGCGGTGACGATATCGATGCCGCTTGCGGCCAATTGGTCGGTCAGGTCACCGACCGCACGCGACGTAGCGAGCGCCATCGCGAGCGACAAATCGAGCCAGAACCGATACGGCTTCTATAATGATTCGGCCCAGCACAATAGTAGAGGCGGCTGTATGCCGAATGCATTAGTGAAATTTATCGCAATTCTGATCGCAGTGGCATTGATGAGCGCCTGCGTGACGACGCAGACCGGCGGTTTCGGAGATAAAAAAGACCCGAAGAAAGCCGTCGAATATTCGGTTGAGGCCGCGCGCAACTATATACAAGAGGGCAACTGGGAAGCGGCCAAGCGCCACCTGAAAACAGCTCTGGCGATCGACGATCGCAATGCGGAAGCGAACGAGACGCTGGCGGAAGTTTTTTGGCGCACCGGCGAGTACGAACAGGCCGATAAACACTTTCGAATCGCTATCGCGGAAGATGGCAATAACGCGCGGATTCGCAACAACTACGCAGCTTATCTGTACGATCAAAAGCGCTACGCCGAGGCCGAGACTCAACTTGAGAAAGTGGCAGAAGACTTGCTGTACGACAGGCGCGCGGATGCCTTTGTCAATTTGGGAATGGTTCGCGTCAAGCTAAAAAAATACGCGGCGGCAAGGGAAATATTCGAGCGTGCCTATTTGATGGATCGCGGCAACGTCATGGTGACGTTTCAACTGGCAGAGGTGAATTACCAGTTGGGCGACTATGCTAAAGCACAGGGCTTATACGAAGTCTATCGGAAACAGGTTCAGACGCAGTCGGCAGCATCGCTCTGGCTGGGCATCCGTCTCGCTGATAAATCCGGCGATCATGATGCGGCAGCCAGCTATGCTTTAGCACTGAAGAACTTATTTCCGCAATCAGAAGAGTATCTCGCATACAAGAGTGTTTACAGCGATGCTGGAACAAAACGCTAACGTCGCCGCGGAACAAGCGATGTCAAACCATGCTGCGGCGACACCGGGACTGTTGCTGCGGCAAGCGCGCGAGCGCAGCGGCTTGACGCGCGAAGCGGTGGCTAAAGAACTGAATCTTCGGCTCAGTCAGATTGTTGCGCTGGAGGAAGGTGAATTCAAACACTTTCCCGGCGAGACCTTCGTCAAAGGCTATCTGCGCAGCTATGCGCGTTTACTAAAAATAAATCCGGATGAAGTGCTGCGCATCCATGCCGGAACTGCGACGGCATCGATGCCGCAAAAACAGCAAGCATCAATGCATGTCCAATGGCGCCCGGTAAGCCTGGAAACTAAAGTCGGCCATTGGCGACGTTATTCAGGTGTTGCCGCGACAATGCTGGTGCTTCTCGCGTTATGGGCATGGCAGCAGCATCGCGATAAGGCACAGCCACTGTCGCTGACCGCCGATGTCAGCGGCGCCCATGAATTGCCCGGAGGTATTGATTCGGCGCTCAATAGCGGCGCCGAAAGCGCGTTGCTCGATAGCGTGCAGCTACTGCCTAATTCACCCGCGAAAACCGCAACCCCCGCTGCGGCACAAAGCGGCGATGGCAATGTTGCAGCGACCGGCAATGCCGATCAATTGAGTCTGCGCTTCTCGGCCGATTGCTGGATTGAAATTAAGGATCGCGACAACAAGTTGATTGTTGCCACGCTGAAGCA
Organism: Spongiibacteraceae bacterium; assembly: GCA_036502545.1. GTDB lineage: Bacteria > Pseudomonadota > Gammaproteobacteria > Pseudomonadales > CAMLJR01 > CAMLJR01. The sequence goes on along the minus strand of DASXYH010000131.1, from coordinate 9,156 downwards.
CGCCGATGAAAAGCTGCAAATCGAGGGACGCGGGCCGTTTAAAGTGCTGCTCGGCTATGCGCCGGGCGTGGTAATGGCGTATAACGGCATTCCGGTCAAAGTTGATGTGGCCGAGGGCAGCCGTTCCACTCGCTTGATCGTGGGTAGCAGCTGATCGTAGGTTGTAGCTGTTTACACGCAGCAGTTAATTCGGAATGTTTCGATGAGATTTGAATCGCCAATCCGGCGCCGCCTATCGCGGCAGATCTGGGTCGGTAAGGTACCGGTCGGCGGCGATGCGCCGATCGCCGTGCAGACCATGACCAATACCGAAACCTGCGATGTCGCAGCGACGGTGGCGCAAATCAAACGCGCTACCGAAGCGGGCGCCGATATCGTGCGCGTTTCAATTCCCTCGATGGAAGCGGCTGAAGCGTTCAAGCTAATACGCCAGCAAGTGGAAACACCGCTCGTCGCCGACATTCATTTCGATTACAAAATCGCGCTCAAAGTTGCCGAGTATGGCGTCGATTGCCTGCGCATCAATCCGGGTAATATCGGCCGCGAGGATCGCGTGCGCGCGGTGGTCGATTGCGCGCGCGATAAAAATATCCCGATCCGCATCGGCGTGAATGCGGGTTCGCTGGAAAAGGATCTGCAGAAAAAATACGGCGAGCCGACGCCCGATGCGTTAGTTGAATCCGCGCTGCGCCATGTCGAAATTCTCGATCGCTTGAATTTTCCGAATTTCAAATTGAGTGTTAAAGCCTCCGATGTATTTATGGCGGTCGCAGCGTATCGCAAACTTGCCGTGCTGATCGAGCAGCCGTTGCATCTCGGCATCACCGAAGCCGGTGGCTTGCGCGGCGGCACGGTGAAATCAGCAGTGGGTCTCGGCATGTTGTTGATGGACGGCATCGGCGACACCATTCGTATTTCGCTGGCGGCCGATGTGGTGGAAGAGGTCAAGGTCGGCTACGAAATTCTGAAGAGCCTCAAGCTGCGCACGCGCGGTATTAATTTCATCGCCTGCCCCAGTTGCTCGCGGCAGAATTTCGATGTCATCGCAACGCTGAATGCGCTTGAAACCCGACTCGAAGATTTGAATATTCCGCTCGATGTGGCCGTCATCGGCTGCATCGTCAACGGCCCTGGCGAAGCCAAGGAAGCCGATATCGGCTTAACCGGCGCCAGCCCGAATAATCTGATTTACGTCGATGGCGTTCCCGATCACAAGGTGGTCAACGCGGAACTGGTCGATCACCTTGAGCAACTGATACGCCGCAAGGCGGCGGCGAAGCAGCAAGCAGAAAAAGATGTGATCGCTCAGGGTTGAGCGCCCGTTTCGCATATAATGCCGCACCGCCGCCGGCAGCGCGAAACTCTCGCGCCGGCATCGCCGATCCACCATCGATTAATTCGAGTTGCGATGAGCAAGATCCAATCGATCCGGGGAATGAATGACCTTCTCCCCGCACAAACGCCGCTTTGGCAATATATTGAACGCATTGCCGCGCAATTGCTCGGCACTTACGGCTATCAGGAAATCCGCTTTCCGATTCTCGAACAAACCGAGTTGTTCAAGCGCTCGATCGGCGAAGTCACCGACATCGTCGAAAAAGAAATGTATACGTTCATCGATCGCAACGGCGATAGCCTGACGTTGCGGCCGGAAGGCACGGTGGGTTGCGTACGCGCCTGCGAACAGAACGGTTTGCTGTTTAATCAAACGCAGCGACTGTGGTACACCGGCCCGATGTTTCGCCATGAGCGGCCGCAAAAAGGCCGGCTGCGCCAGTTCCATCAAATCGGCGTCGAAGCGTTCGGCATGAGCGGTCCCGATATCGACGCAGAATTGATTTTTCTAACGGTGCGACTGTGGCGCATGCTTGGTATCGACGATGCAGTAACGCTGGAGTTGAACAGCATCGGTTCGGCTGCGGCGCGCGCTGAGTTTAAGCAGGCACTGGTGATTTATCTGCAGCGATATGTCGCCGAGCTCGATGAAGACAGCCAGCGCCGCCTCAATGCAAATCCGCTGCGAATTCTAGACAGCAAAGATGAAAACACGCGCCGTATTTTAAACGGCGCGCCATCGTTCAACGATTATCTCGATGCCGAGGCGCGCGAACATTTTCAACGCCTGCGTGAATTGCTCGATGTCGGCGGTGTGCGTTATCGATTAAACGCAGCATTGGTGCGCGGCCTCGATTACTACGGCAAAACCGTGTTCGAATGGACCACCGACAAGCTCGGCGCGCAGAGCACGGTGTGTGCCGGCGGTCGCTATGATGGCTTGGTCGAGCAGCTCGGCGGCAAGCCGACACCGGCGGTTGGCTTTGGCATGGGTATCGAGCGTCTATGTTTATTGCTCGAAGCCTGCAACAAAATACCGACGGACATTATCTGCGCACCGCAGGTCTATATCGTCGCAGTGGGCGCGCGCGCGGAAATTAAAGCCACTGTGTTAGCGGAATCGTTGCGCGAACAAATGCCGACATTGCGCTTGATTTGTAATTGCGGCGGCGGCAGTTTCAAAAGCCAATTTAAAAAAGCCGATAAAAGCGGCGCCGTGTTGGCGTTGATTCTCGGCGATCAAGAAATCGATAGCGATGTTATCACCGTTAAGTGGTTGCGCGATGAGCGGCGTGAGCAGCAGATAGTGGCGCAATCGCAATTATCGTCCGTGCTTGCCACGGCATTACAGACCCTACAATAAAATTTCGTGAGGTGAACCGTGGACGTTTATAAAACCGAAGATGAGCAGCTGGAAGCGTTAAAAAAATGGTTTCGCGATAATGGCCGCCATGTCGTTATCGGCATGCTGATAGCGGCCGTCGCTGTCTTCGGCGTGTATAGCTGGCAACAGCGGCAACAACATCAGCGCGATACGGCGTCGGTGGAATATCAGAATTTGCTGCAGGCTGTACATGCGCTGGAAAATAATTCGTCGAACGAAACGCTCGCGACCGCACGCCATATCGCCGAAACATTGAAAACCGATTTCGAGAGTTCCAGCTACGCGCAATTTGCGGCTTTTTTCAAGGCAAAACTGGCGGTCGATGAAAACGATATGGCGCAAGCGGAAACGGAGTTGCGTTGGGTGTTGGCGCATAAACCGGCGGATGATATACGCGCGCTGGCGCAGCTGCGACTCGCGCGCGTATTGCACGCCAAAGGCGACGACAACGCTGCATTGGCGCAACTCGACGAAGCGAATGCAGGCAGCTATGCCGGTGCCTTTTTGCAATTGAAAGGCGACATCGCACAGGCGCGCGGCGAACTGGATACAGCTCGCGCCGCGTATACGCGCGCGCAGGAACTCGAACGTAAAATGACGACGCCGATCAACGATCCGCTGCTTGAAATGAAATTACGCGATTTGCAAACCGATGCGACCAGCGCACAGGGGGCGTCGTAATCGTGCCCGCTATGTTGAATTATTTACTTCGAGCTAAACCGTTGCGAATTTTATCGGCGATTGTTCTTGCCGCTATAGTTGCCGCCTGCAGTTCTACCGGCGATAACAAGGCGCAAGCACCGTCGCCGCTGCCCGACTTCAAAGCCGAACGCGCATTCGACAAGCTGTGGAGTCACGGCATCGGCAACGGTCAGGGCAAGCTTTACAACCGTCTGACGCCGGCGATTCACGACAATAAAATTGTCGCGGCGGCGGCGAATGGAGAGGTCGAAGCCTACGACCGCAGCAGCGGTCATTCGCTATGGGATGCCGATATCAAGCAACCGATTTCCGGCGGCGTCGGTATTGGCGGCGGCTTGATTTTGGTCGCGTCAGAAGATGGCAGCGTATGGGCGCTCGATGAAGAGAATGGCAAAGCGCTGTGGCACACGCAGCTTAACGGGCAGGTGTTATCGCCGCCGCAAAGCGACGGACATATTGTCGTCGCGCTGACATTCAGCGGCAATCTCGTCGGTCTCGATGCGAAAACTGGTGAAATAAAATGGATTTATGCCGGTAGTGCGCCGTTGCTGAGTTTGCGCGCGAGCAGTACGCCGATCATGTATGACACTGCGGTGATCGCAGGTCTCGGTAACGGCAAGATTGTTGCGCTCGATTTTGCGAGCGGTCGACCGCTCTGGGAAGCACGTGTCGGTGTAGGTCAGGGCAGTTCCGAAATCGAACGTCAGGTCGATATCGACGGTAATTTACTGATCGACGATGAAGTGCTCTATGCCGTATCGTTTCAAGGCCGTCTCGCTGCGATTGATTTGCGCAGCGGACGTCGCCTGTGGGAAAACAACGCATCGAGTTATGTCGGTTTGAGTGAAGGCTTCGGCAACATTTATGTCGTCGCGGCAAACGGCAACATCACCGCGTTCACGAAAAACAATCAAGGTGCGCGCTGGGAACAAACCGCATTGGCGCGCCGGCAATTATCGGGTTCGGCCGCATTGAGTAATTACGTTGCGGTCGGCGATTTCGAAGGTTATTTGCATTTACTCTCGCAGGTCGACGGCCACTTTGTCGCGCGTGAACATGTCGATGGCGATGGCATTCGGGTCGCGCCGTTGGTCGTCGACGACATTTTGTATGTCTACGGCAATAGCGGCAAGCTCGCCGCATATCGTATCAAAAAGAAATGATTATATGATTCCTGTATTTGCATTGGTTGGACGACCTAATGTCGGCAAATCGACATTATTCAATCGCGTCACCAAAACGCGGGATGCGTTGGTCGCCAATTTCCCGGGCTTGACCCGCGATCGCCAGTACGGCGAAGCAAATTTCGGTTCGCGCCATTTCATCGTCATCGATACCGCGGGTATTACCGGGCAGGAAGAGGGAATCGATTCGGCCGTCGCGCAACAATCGCAGCAGGCGATGATTGAGGCCGATGCCGTCGTATTCATGCTCGATGCGCGCGAGGGTTTGACGTCGGTAGACGAGCAGTTTGCGCAGCGTTTGCGCAGTTACAATAAACCGATTTTTTTTGTCGCGAATAAAATCGACGGCGTTAATGTCGATGAAGCGTTAGCGGAAATTTATCGTCTCGGCGCCGATCGCATTTATCCGACTACAGCTACGCACGGTCGCGGTTTGAAACCGCTGCTTGAGGATATGCTCGCGTTGTTTCCGGAGCAACAAACGGCGCACGCATCGGCCGATGAGATCGATCCCGGCATAAAAATCGCCATTGTCGGCCGGCCTAATGTCGGTAAATCAACGCTGGTAAATCGTTTGCTCGGTGAAGATCGAGTGGTCGTATTCGATCAACCCGGGACGACGCGCGACAGCATTTATATTCGCTACGAGCGCAACGAGGAAATCTTCACGCTGATCGATACCGCCGGTATTCGCCGCCGAAAGAACGTGCATGAAACGGTGGAGAAATTTTCCATTGTCAAAACGCTGAAAGCGATCGACGATGCTAATGTGGTGATACTAGTACTCGATGCCGGCGACGGTGTCGTCGATCAGGATTTACATTTATTGGGGCACGTGGTCGAGGCCGGCCGCGCAGTGGTCGTCGCGATCAATAAGTGGGACGGTCTCACCGATCAGCACAAGCAATATGTGAAAAATGAATTGCAGCGTCGTCTGCAATTTATCGATTACGCACAAATTCATTTTATTTCCGCACTGCATGGCACCGGTGTTGGACATTTATATGAATCGGTGCGTGCGGCATTTCGCGCGGCAACGCAAAAACTGCAAACGCATCGCCTCACGCAAATTCTTGAACGCGCGATATTCGATCACGCGCCGCCGCTGGTTAGCGGGCGCCGAATTAAGCTGCGTTACGCGCATGCCGGCGGCAGCAATCCTCCGCTCATTATCGTACACGGCAATCAAACCGACGATGTGCCGCGCGCGTACCAACGCTATCTGGAAAAAACGTTCAGACGCGAATTGCAGTTGATCGGTACGCCGGTGCGCATCGAGTTTCGCACCGGCGATAATCCGTTTGCGGGCAAACGCAATATGTTGACCGAGCGCCAAATCGAGCGTAAACGGCGTTTAATCAAGCACGTCAAAAAGTCCACGAAAAAGTAACCTTGCAGCGGGCGTGGGCGGTGCCTGGAGTTGCATAATGACGGCGGCAGCAAAACCCGATCTCGACAGTCCTGAGCACATTCGACAATTTGTCGCTGTGTTTTATGGCAAATTATTGCGCGATGAACAGCTCGCGTCGATTTTTATCGGCGTCGCGCGCATCGATCTCGAAAAACATTTACCGCTGATTCGCAGCTACTGGGAAAAATTGCTGCTCGGTCGCGGCGACTATCGTCGCCATACGATGAATATACATCGCGCGCTGCACGATAAGCGCAAATTGCAGCCGAGCGATTTCGAGCGCTGGCTCGGATATTTTCATGCAACGGTTGATGAGCAGTTTGCGGGCGAGTACGCCGACCACGCCAAACAGGTGGCGAGTTATATTGCGGCTAACATGCAAAAGGCATTAAATCCCGGCGCTTAGTATGACGCAATGCACCGACACTCTGATCGCGCGTCAGACCTTTCGCCATCAGTTTTATTGCATAACACTACGCCGTTCTATTGCATCACAAAGTGCGGCTGTTGAATGCGATTGAAATTGTCGCTGCGTTGCTTGCGCACCGGTTGCACGTGCTTGGCAACCAATTTTCCTTCGAACACATGGCATTCGAAATCGACCAGATCACCGACGTTAATTTTATCGGCGCCGCGTAAACTTTTTACGTTCACATAAATATCAGGGCCAGCACCATTTTCAAGAAAGCCATAGCCTTTGGCGGCATTAAACCACTTTACAGTTGTACGCATAATTTAAAATAATCTAATAATTGGAAAGTTAGAATAATTAAAAGATTTAGGGCGGAAAAATAACAAGCGATTTTGTTGTGATGTTTTTAATTATGTTAGCGTAAGCGATGCAGATGCAAGCCGACGCAAGGATTCTCGCAAATTACTTAAAGCTGATCAAGGATTCTAATGGATTAACTTTTATTACACATAAAATTCAAAACGCCCGTAGTGCGCGGGCGTTAGTATCGACCAATTACTAACCAGCTTATTTCCTACACCAATTCAATCGCGACCGCCAACGCTTCGCCGCCACCGATGCATAGCGCAGCGATACCGCGCTTTTTGCCGTATTTTTGCAGCGCGTGCATCAGCGTGATAATCAGTCGCGAACCGGTGGATCCAACCGGATGGCCCTGCGCGCAGGCGCCACCGTGAACGTTGACTTTGTTGTGATCGAGCCCTAGGTCGCGCATTGCGAGCATTGTGACCAGCGCAAATGCCTCGTTAATTTCCCAGAGATCGACATCGTTGGCGGTCCAGCCGATTTTTTTAAGCAGTTTTTGTATCGCTCCGATCGGCGCAATCGTAAACAGTTCGGGTTCGTGCGAGTGACGTGCATGACCGAGCATGCGTGCGAACGGACGAATGCCGCGCGCTTTCGCTGCGTTTTCATTCATCAACACCAGCGCCGAGGCGCCATCGGAAATCGAGCTGGAATTAGCGGCGGTGATGGTGCCATCCTTTTTGAATGCCGGCTTTAAATTAGGGATTTTGTCCAGTTTTGCGGTAAGCGGTTGCTCGTCATCTTTGATGATGGTTTCACCCTGACGCGTTTTGATGGCGACGGGAACGATCTCGGCTTCGAGCGAGCCGTCTTTGATTGCGCGTTGCGCGCGCTGCAGCGATTCGATCGCGAACGCATCCATTTGCACGCGCGTGAGATTATTCGCATCGGCGGTATCCTGCGCAAACGAACCCATCAAACGCGCGTGATACGGATCTTCCAGTGCATCGAAAAACATATGATCTTTCAATTCGACATGTCCAGTGCGCACGCCCGCGCGAGCGCCCGGCAGCAGATGCGGCGCATTGGTCATGCTCTCCATGCCGCCGGCCAGCATCGTTGTATAACTGCCCGCTGCAATTTGATCGAATGCAAAAATAGCTGCTTGCATACCCGAGCCGCATAATTTATTTACGGTAACGCAGCCGGCGGAATTTGGGATACCTGCGTTCAGGCCGACCTGGCGCGCAGGGCCTTGTTTTAATCCCGCGGGTAATACGCAACCCATCAATACTTCTTCGATATCCGACGCTTTAATGCCGGCGCGCTCGATTGCGGCTTTAGCTGCGGTGGTACCCAGTTCGACCGCAGTCGCGCCGCTCAGGCTGCCCTGTAATCCGCCCATGGGGGTGCGCGCACCGCCGAGAATCACCACAGAATTTGTCGCCATAATAGGTTCCACTGATTTTGTTTGAGTTAGAAAAAGAAAACCCGATAGCCGCCATTTAGCCACAGGCGCGCAGCGCAAACAACGACGCTGTTATGTGGCCCCGTTACGGCTGGCGTTGTGGGTAACGGTAAATAACTTGCCGCGCACCGAAGCGCGGTAATCGCTCGGCGTTTGTTTCATCGTATTGCGAAACAAACGACAAAAATAATCGCTGTCGTTGTAGCCGACTGCGAGCGCTACTTCGGCAATCGAGAGATTGCTGGTGCGCAGCAGATCGCGCGCGCTGTTCAAACGCTGCTGTTGCAAATAAACACCGGGGCTCAATCCGGTCGCGTCTTTAAAACGGCGATTAAATGAACGCGCACTGATACCGAGTTGGTGCGCGATAGCGGGGATTCGCAGCGCTTCGGTATAACGGCTGCGCAATAAATCCTGCGCCTGCACGACGAGTTCATCGCTGTGCACATCGGTATTGCCCGCGCTGTAGGCGTGACTTTCAAACGGGCGGCGAATTTCTGGTGAAAACTGCGCTTCCACTTTGCGCGCCAATTGCCGCCCGTACAATAATTCAATGAAATGAATGGTTAAATCGGCTATTGAATTTACCGAGCCTGCGCAAAAAATATTGCCGGCCTCGGTAATTAAATGGCGGCGCTGCAATTGTACCTGCGGGTACCGGCGCGCGAATTGATCGAAGTAAAACCAATGCGTTGTTGCGGGACGATTTATTAACAGGCCGGCTTCGGCGAGCAAAAAACTCCCGGTACCGGCGGCGCATAAACGCGTATCGCGCTGCGCGAGCTGCCGTAGCCACGGCAATAATTCGGCGTGCTCGCGCACGGCAATTAATGGATTGCGCCACAGCGCGGGAATGATCAGCAAATCGGTCGCGGTGATAGCGGAGAAATTGCCGCTGAGTTTTAGCGTTAGACCGGTTGCCGTAACGATTTCATTTTCGCCATCGGTGCCGAC
>DASXYH010000130.1:0-1837 GCA_036502545.1 Spongiibacteraceae bacterium | reverse complement strand
GCCCAGTGTGCCCGAAGCCGCGCTGCCAAAATTATTCGATCATTTATTTCGCGTCGAAGATTCGCGCAATCGCGCCACCGGCGGCTCAGGTCTCGGCCTGGCGATTTGTCAGCGCATTGTCGCCGCGCATCAGGGCAGCATCAGCGCCGCACCATCGGCGCTGGGCGGTTTGGCAATTCGGGTTTTTCTTCCATACCGGTAAAGCGCTATGGCTACTGCAAACACAATACTGATTATCGAGGACGAACCCAAACTCGCGAGTTTACTCGCCGATTATTTGCGCCAGGCCGAATTCGATCCGCACTGCATCAACGACGGCAACAGCGCCATCGATGCGATAAAAATATTGCAACCCGCCGCGATATTGCTCGACCTGATGTTGCCGGGACGCGACGGCATTAGTTTATGCCGTGAAATACGCACATTTTTGAGCGTACCGATATTGATCGTGACCGCGCGCGTCGAAGAAGTCGATCGATTGCTCGGTCTCGAACTGGGCGCCGACGATTACATTTGCAAACCATTCAGCCCTCGCGAAGTGGTATCGCGCGTCAAAGCGGTATTGCGCCGCGTGCGCGGCAATGGCGAAGCTGCATCTTTACATGGCTTCGTGCTCGACGAACACCGGCTTGAGATGCAATACGAACAAAAAGCCGCAGCGCTAACGGCCGTCGAGTTTCAGTTATTGAAGCGGCTTGCGAGCGAACCGGGCCGTATTTTTTCGCGCGATCAGTTGATGTCGTTCATGTACAACGATCATCGCATCGTCAGCGATCGCACCATCGACAGTCACATAAAAAAATTGCGCAAGAAACTTGCCGACACCTGGCCGCAGCAGGAGTTTATTCATTCGGTTTATGGCGCCGGCTATCGCTTCGAATTGAACTGATTAATAAAACTGAACAGTCGAAACCTGCTGAACTAACTATCGGCAGCACAGTCAGACTTCCGTATTCGCTGCGCAGTGTTTGCATAGTTTCTGCACGAAATGGCGTTAGGCTGAACATAATTAAATCGATCCCACCGGAGGAAAGTGCAATGAAACGCATCCTGTTAGCCTGCAGTCTTGTCGGCCTTATAGCGGCGGCCAACGCGCAACCCGCTCCCAGCGATCATCCGATGCCGATGGAGCGTTGCATGATGATGCATCATCGGATCGATCCGGCGGAACATGCCGCGCATCTGCAGAAAACATTGCAGCTCACCGACGAGCAAACCACTAAAGTCAAAAAGATATTCGAAGATAGCGCTCAACAAGGCAAAGCGCTGGTACAAAAATATCAACCGCAACTCGATGCATTTCACACCGACATGAAAAAGCTGCACGAGCAGATGCACGCGCAAATCAACGGCGTGTTAACGCCAAAACAGCAGCAGGCACTCGACGCGCAACACAAAAAACACGGCACTCATAAACCAATGGATGCCGAAGACGAACACCAGCCCGGTGAACCCGCACCGGCGAAATGATTTTATCCGCACCCCAGCGGAACTTACCGGCCGCGTAAGCGGCCTTTTTTTGCGCTACAAAAAAATATTTATTTCGCGCTCGATCGCTGCTGACGCGCGATCCCGGCAAAAATTAATTTTCGATCGCCTCCAATATGAACGACGCTTTATCCGCTTTTCCCAATAATTCGATCAGTACCGGCAGCAGGCTTTGCATTTGTTCGCGCAGTCGCCACGGCGGATTGACGACATACATGCCGCTGCCGTACATGCCGAAATCGCCGCGCGGTTCATCGATGCGCAATTCGATGCGCAACGCGTTGTGGTTCAGCGTCGCCAGCCGCTCCGGCAGACGCGCCGATTCGACGCGCGGTAACAACGGATACCA
>DASXYH010000129.1:0-14950 GCA_036502545.1 Spongiibacteraceae bacterium | reverse complement strand
GATATTTAATCGCCACAGCAAGGCGTGGTTGCGCGTTCGCATCGAGCCTGGCCAGCGACGCGGATCGCTGTTTGCGCCGATGCATTGGAGCGATCGTTTCGCCGCGCGCGCGAAGGTCGATGCGTTGATCACCGCGGTAGCGGATCCGCATTCGGGTCAGCCGGAATTGAAACACGCAACGGTCGGCGTGCGGCCGTTGCCAAGCCGTTGGCGCGCGCTGCTGCTGAGTCAACAACCATTGCCGTTGGCGCGTACGCATTATTGGGCGGCGGTACCGATTGCGCAGGGCTGGCTGTATTGGCTCGCCGGCGAAACCGAAATAAAAGCAGCGCGCACTTACCTGCTCGATCTATTGCCGAGCCCGGCAAGCTTGGAAGCGGATAACGCGGATAAACAGGAGTTGCGATGCGCGTGGTTTGAGGATGATCGCCTGCAAGCGGTATTGCTGTTGGGCCAGCACGAATTGCTGGCCGATCCGTGGTGGTTGGTGAGTTGTTTGGGCCAGGTTCTCGATACCGATACGCAAGTTGCGCTGCTATCGGGGCGACCGCCCGGCGAAATATCAGAGCGCGGTGCAATCATTTGCAGCTGTTTTCAAGTGGCCGAAGCTGAAATTCGCGATGCGATTAGCGGCGGCTGTCGCAGTAGCGCAGCGCTCGGCGAAAAACTGCGCTGTGGCACCAATTGCGGTTCGTGCGTGCCGGAGCTGAATCGATTGATGCGTGAAAATCGAGGAGTCGCAGCGAGCGCCGCCACAGTAAAAATTTAATTTATAAACTGAATCTTGCTGCGTTAGCGAGCGACAAATACCACCGCAATAAAACCAGACACGATAGAACTCTTACAGACTCGCTGCACACCGCATATTGAGTGGAGCGAATTTGCGAAAAGATTTGCAGAACTGCTGCAACGGCATAAGCCGTTGCAGCGGATCAAGACTTAGACGAGGGTAACGTTCTCAGCCTGCGGGCCTTTCTTGCCTTGGGTAACCGTGAACTGCACCTTCTGACCTTCGGCCAGCGTTTTGAAACCAGAGCTATTGATCGCGCTGAAGTGTACGAACACGTCCGGACCGTTCTCCTGCGCAATAAAACCAAAACCTTTGGATTCGTTGAACCATTTAACGTGGCCAGTGCTTACATTGGACATACTAAAAATCCTGTAACAATTAATAAAAAAACAATCGCCTGATGCAGGCAGGTTAGCCGGTAGAAGCGCAGGTAGTGTTTGTGGAGAAATGGACGAAGCACTGCAGGAGGAACGTCGGATTTGCTGAACATACATACGAGCTATTCTGGGGCTGATCACATTATATACACAACATTGGACCGGTCAACGACTATTGTCTTACGGTATTTTAATTTAATGCGCGTGTGCACTCGTTCACTTTTTGTGGACAGCGATCGGTAGCGGCTGTGGCATCGCATGATCGGCGGTAATTACCACGGCAGCGGTTCGCCATCGGCGTGAAAAAATTGACCGCTGTTATCGAGCGACAGTTGATCGATACGCGCGATCAATTGACTCGCCGCCTCGGTTGGAGCGATACCTTGCGCGCCGGTCATCGCGGTCGCCACCATGCCGGGATGAAAAATACCGACCGCAATGCCGAGCGGTTTTAAATCGATCGAAAGACTTTTTCCCGCGATATTCAATGCGGCTTTCGACATGCGATAGCCGTACATGCCGCCCGAGCTGTTATCTTCGATCGAACCCATCCGGCTGGTGATCAGTACAATTTTGCTGCCGTTGCGTAAATTTGGCAGCAGCGTTTGCGTGATGCGCAGCGGCGCCACGCTATTGATTTCAAATTGATGACGAATGCGATCGAGATCCAACAGCTGCAGCGTTTCCGCGCTCAAAACGCCGGCGTTGTGAATGATGATATCGAGCGGCTGCTTATCGAGCAGTGAACTGAGGCGTTGCACGGCATCATCGGCAGTCACTTCAATATCGCCGATGATGCGAATGCCTTCAATTTGCGCCAGCGCCGCGCTGGGCTCGCGGCACAGTGCAATGACCCGATCGCCGCGCACCGCGAATTGTTGCGTCAGCGCCAAGCCAATGCCGCGACCCGCGCCAGTAATTAAAACCGCCGCCATTTTTTACCTCCGCCCGATCTAGTTCTAATTTACCATGCAAACTCAGGTTAGCCTGCGCTTCATTGTTTGCGCGCTGCTGTCCTGCGTATGTGCAGTTATTCGCATATCGAAAAAGCCACTATATTTCATTTAGCCGGGTTACCCTGCATGAGATCGGAGGCGCCGCGGTCGATTGGCAAAATCAGGCTTCCAAATCGTCGTTTGCACAAAGTGACCGCGTCAATAAAAATCACAAGCTAGGTCAAAAGATTTACCATTTCAGGAGAATTGCATGTCGACCAATCGTTTACGCGATGAAAATTTTTACAGCGCCGAAGAGGAGATCCGCGCGCGCGCTGAAACCGCGTATGACCGCTCATCCGCCTATGAGTTGTCGTTCCTCGATCAGGAGTTTTTGCTGCGGCGCGATTTGCGTCCACTCCGTCTGCAGTTGGAGCTGTTGAAAGCCGAATTGATTCAGCAGGAACACAACATTCGCGCAACGATTGTCGTGTTCGGCAGTGCTCGCGCCTTGCAACCCGACGCGGCCGCGCAATTGTTCGCGGATTGGGATCAGCGCAAACAGGCGGAGCCGGATAATGCCGAGATCGATCAATTTTGGCGGTATGCGAAGAATCAGCTGGAGTTAAGCGCTTATTACGATGCCGCGCGCGAATTTGCGCGCATCGTTACCGAGCATAATCGCGCGCATCCGCAGCGCGAAATGGCGATTGTCACCGGCGGTGGTCCCGGCATCATGGAGGCGGCCAATCGCGGCGCCTACGATGTCGGCGGACGCAGCATCGGCCTCAATATTATTCTGCCGCACGAGCAGCATCCTAATCCTTACATTACGCCCGAGCTGTGTTTTCAGTTTCATTATTTCGCGCTGCGCAAAATGCATTTCATGATGCGCGCAAAAGCGCTGGTCGCATTTCCCGGCGGCTATGGCACGCTAGACGAATTATTCGAAACGTTGACGCTGATTCAAACCGGTAAAGTGCGACGCGTGCCAATCCTGTTATACGGCAGCGAATTCTGGAAGCGCTTGGTGAATTTTGATTATCTGCTCGAAACCGGCTGTATCGGCGCCGAAGATTTGCAATTATTTCAATACGTCGATTCCGCCGAAGAAACATGGCTGCGCATCAGCGAGTTTTACGCGCTGCCGGACGACGACGATTGGGTGTGACAGTATCAAGTCGGCGCGGCCAGTTTCATCCCGACGCGAGTGACGCGGTCGCCTTCCATCGCCATTACCACGAGTTGCACCGGTCCAAGTTCGACGCGGTCGCCGACAACCGGATGGCCGCGATGACGCTGCGCAATCACTTGCGACAGGCTGAGCGGTTTTAATTCCGGCTCGACATCGAAGCCGTAGGCCGCTTCGAGATCGCCGAGCAATACATCGCCTGCCAATGTGAAATCGCCGAAGAATAATCGCGGCGCCAAATGCTCCGGCGTCGCGGCCGCGAGCAATTTGCCGATATCGGCGGCAGCCTGCGAATTCGATGCGACCGCGAGCCAATCGCCCGGCATTAATACCACCTCGCTATTCGGTAACAGCAGCTCGCGCTCGCGAAATATCGCGAGCAATGCGCTGCCCGCCGGCAGACGCAACGCATGAACCGGCGTGGTTTCGGCGTAAACCTGCTGCATCGGCAACAAATACAATTCGTGATCGCTGTGGTCCGGCAGATTGAGCGGAATGCGTCGCTGTGGCAAACGCGGCGCCGGAATTTCCAGGCGCAGCCAGCGCGCGGCCGAGGCGAGCGTTGTACCCTGCACCAATAATGAAACCAGCACGACGAAGCAGGTGACATTGAATAATAATTTGGCTTCGGGAATTTGCGCCATGATCGGAAACAGCGCGAGCACGATGGGGACGGCGCCGCGCAAACCCACCCACGAAATAAAAGCGAGCTCGCGCCGATTCATTCCAAATGGCCATAGACTCAGGCAGACCGCGAGCGGTCGTGCGATGAATGTCAGCACCAACGCCAAGCCGAGCGCTGGAAATAAAAGCGGCAACATTTGCGATGGCGTTACCAGCAGGCCGAGAATCAGGAACAATCCCAGTTGCGCCAACCACGCGAGCCCATCGTGCACTTGCAGAATCGTCGACAGCAGCGGCGCACCGCTGTTGCCCAACCGCAATCCGAGCAAATAAATCGCGAGAAAACCGCTGCCTTCGAGCAGTCCCACCAGCGAAAACACCAGAATACCGCCGGTGACGACCAGCAACGAATACAATCCAATCGCCAGATCGAGTTTGCGCACCAGCCACGTCAATATATACCCGCCCGCGATGCCGCCGACCGCGCCGATACCAAATTGCTGCGCGAATAAACCCAGCGCGCTCCAAGCCAACGTCGTGTGGTTGTGTTGAATCATCTCAAGCAAGAGCACGGTGAGAAAAATCGCCATCGGATCGTTGCTGCCCGATTCGATTTCGAGCGTGGCGCCGACGCGTTCGTTCAAATGCAGACCGCGGCCCTGCAATAACGAAAATACAGCGGCAGCATCGGTGGATGCCACGATCGTTCCCATCAGCAAGCCATGCAACAGCGGTAAATGCAGCAAATAAATGGCGACAAGGCCGGTAATTCCCGCGCTGACCAATACGCCGACGGTGGCGAGCAGCGTCGCTGGTTTTAAGCCGACGCGAAACGATTCGCTGCGCGTGCGCATACCGCCATCGAGCAAAATAATTGCGAGCGCGAGATTGCCCACCAGAAACGCGGTATTGAAATCATGAAATTGAATTCCGCCCGGACCGTCTTCACCGGCCAGCATGCCCACCCCGAAAAATAACAGCAGTACCGGCAGACCGATACGATTCGAAAGTGGTGTCAGCACGATGCTGATCAACAGCAGCGATGCGCCGATCAACATCACGTACAAGGTGGTCATGCGCGGAAATCCGAAATGCGTGTCATACCGCACTGTAGCAAAGTTTTTTTATCGTTTTCATTTTAAACATCAAAAGTTCCATCGAGTTTTGTGATCTTGCTCCCCACGCGCGTCCGAACCCGAACGCGCGTCCAGAGTCAGAATTTGAGAATCGATATGAATTGCTTGAAGCGAAGTTGATTTTATATCCGATTTATAGCGGGATTTCGCCGATGGTCAGATTACAGAACAATCCATGCAACGCAACGGAGTAACCCTATGAATGTATCGCGGCAACAATCGAAGATTGAGCTTGGCAAAAATAAAATCGTGGGCGCGGCTGTTTCTGCAGTATTGCTGGCAGCAGCGTTATTGCTTGACGGATGTGCGTCGAATCCGACGCCTTCGAATATCACGATTGCCGAGGCGCTGGCAGTTCCCGACGACAGCAAAGTAGTAGTGACCGGCCAAGTCGTGCAACAACTCGATAGCGAACATTATCTGCTGCGCGACCACAGTGGTCAGCTCACGGCAGAAATCGACGAAAGCCTGCTGGGCAAGGTAAAAATAGCGCCGGATGCGCGGCTGCGTATTAGCGGCAAGATCGACCAGGACCACAAGCCGCCGTTGCTGGAAGCTAAGACGGTGCAATTGGTTCAATAAGCGCGACCATTAACCTACTGCAAAACCCTGCACGCGGCCTACGATATTCGGTAAAATGCCGCCCTTTCGCGTAGCGCCCGTGCAGGAGATTACCAATGTCCGATATTAAAAAGGTGGTACTGGCCTATTCCGGCGGGCTCGACACCTCCGTCATCGTGCGTTGGCTGCAGGACACCTATCAATGCGAAGTCATCACCTTCACTGCCGATATTGGTCAGGGTGAAGAGGTCGAACCGGCGCGCGCCAAAGCGCAGGCGTTAGGCGTCAAGCAAATTTATATCGACGATCTGCGCGAGGAATTCGTGCGCGATTTTGTTTTTCCGATGTTCCGCGCCAATACGGTTTATGAAGGCGAATACCTGCTCGGTACCTCGATCGCACGCCCGCTGATCGCCAAGCGTCTCGTCGAAATTGCCAACGAAACCGGTGCCGATGCCGTATCGCACGGCGCCACTGGCAAAGGCAATGATCAAGTGCGTTTCGAACTCGGCGCCTACGCGCTGAAGCCCGGCATCAAAGTCATCGCGCCGTGGCGCGAATGGGATTTGACTTCGCGCGAAACGTTGATGGCTTATTGCGAGCAGCACAACATTCCGGTCGACTTTTTATTAACAGATAAAGGAGCCAAGAATAAAAAGAGATCGCCGTATTCGATGGACGCCAACCTGTTGCATATTTCTTATGAAGGCGGCGTGCTGGAAGATCCGTGGACCGAATGCGAAGAGAGCATGTGGCGCTGGAGTGTGGCCCCGGAAAAAGCGCCCGATAAAGCGACTTATCTCGATCTGACTTACGAAAAAGGCGATGTTGTCGCCATTGATGGCAAGGCAATGAATGCGGCCACGGTGTTGGCGACACTGAATAAAATCGGCGGAGAAAATGGTATCGGTCGGCTCGATCTGGTCGAAAACCGTTATGTTGGGATGAAATCGCGCGGCTGTTATGAAACGCCCGGTGGCACCATTTTGCTGAAAGGCCATCGCGCGATTGAATCGATTACGCTCGATCGCGAGGTCGCGCATTTGAAAGATGAATTAATGCCGAAATACGCCAGCCTGATTTACAACGGCTATTGGTGGAGCCCCGAGCGTAAAATGCTGCAGACGATGATCGATGCATCGCAGCAACAGGTGAGCGGCGTAGTGCGCTTGAAGTTGTACAAAGGCAACGTGATTGTGGTCGGTCGGCAATCCGAGCAATCGCTGTTCGATTCGAAGATTTCCACATTCGAAGACGACGGCGGCGCCTACAATCAAAAAGATGCGGAAGGTTTTATCAAGCTCAATGCATTGCGTATGCGCATTGCTGCGCGTAAAGGCCGCCAGTTGTTGTAATCGCGATCAGCTAGCAAGCTCGCGGTAATTACCACGCTCGGCAAATTGCAGCAGCTTATCCGCGATAGCCATATACAGGCTCAACAATTGTCGCCGCAATTTAGATACGCCACCGAGTTCCTGATGGCGTAAATACCAGTTTTTGCGCAAATCCCAATTGAAATGATCGAGTGTGCTTTCGGCAATCGCGATGCTCGGATGATTCATATTGGTCGCGTGCCACCAGCCGCCCGGCAGAAACAGTGTTTCGCCTTGCTTGATGGTTAGATAAATCGGCGATGCGTATTTGAATTGCGGAAATTTTTCGAGATCGACCGCGAACGGATTGGTGATTAGCGAATTATTTTCAAAATCGGGGCGCGGATATAAATACGGTGCATCGGCAGGCTTGAAAATCACCGCATCCTTATCGCCGTAAATTTGTGAAATAAAGACATGAAGGTAAGTGTAATCCCAATGCAGCACTTTGAAGCCGCTGCCTTTGGAGCCAATAAAAACAGCGACGATACCTTCATCGATGCGCATCTTGCCCGGTAGCAGACGGCTGCCGAGGCGATTGTTACAGGCCAGCGGATGCTTGCCCACATCTTTCCACAGCTCGGTGAATTGTTCGTCGAGCTTCACCATTTTTAAATAGGGCGTATTGCCGCTGCCATCGGCTTGTCGCAGCTCATCGATAAATTCACCGATGTTCCAGGCACGCTCATCGAAACGCACCTGTTTGTCGGCGTATTGTTGCGCGAAATAATCCAGATTCCATTTTGCTCGCGCCGGCCATTGCGCAGTGGCATCCGTCAAAATCACCGGCCGCGAGCGCGCGACATACTCCGCTTCGAATTCTTTGAGGGATAACTTGGCTCTGCGCTCGATTTCCATTGTCTTGTTCGACCTTTATTGGCGTGGTGCCGCAATACCCAGCTTGCCGTCGGGGTCGGCAAGATTGGCGATGTCTTGCGTTGTTATCGGCGTAAAAGCATAGCCAAAGTGGCGATTCAATGCTTCCAGCAAATCGCGCGCCCATAAACCGTTCCACACCGTACCGGCGTGATTGTCGGCCAAGATCGCATTGAACGGCGCATCGTCCTGCGTATAAGTAATTGTGCGGCCACCCAGACTGGTGCCGTGATATCGCGGTTGTCCCTGCTCGTCGCGATCGCCGAAATAATGCGCGAACCAGGCGCGGTCATCCCAAAATAAAATATTGGCATCGGTTGCCGCCATCTGCTTTAACGCCGCGTCGTACGCATCCATCACCGCTGCGATATTTTGCAGCTCCTGCGGTGTTTTCCAGTGGCTGATCCAGGGAATAAAATCCGAATTATTTAAAATACCGATCAGCACGATGCGCGTGGTTTTATGCTTCGCGCGAATCAATTGCACTGCATCGCGAACATAGCCGGCGCACTCGTCCACTTCGGTTTGCGCCGCCGTGGATAAGCCGCTATGTGCAAAACGCGCAAGCGGTGCATGCGTGCCGATACTATTAATGCCGATGCGAATGGTAATGATGCCATCGACCCACGCAGCCGGATCGCGATCCATCAGATAGACCAGGCGTTGTGTTTGGCGCGACATGCCGGTCGTCAAACTTTCGCACTTGGCGCCGGAAATTGCGAAGTTGTAGCGATAGTCTTCCTTGCGCGGCGCGCGGTCTTCGAATCCAATCCAGCCGAGCATTGCGGCGAAACGCCCGGGCATCCCCCAGGTACTCCATTCGCCCATGTTTATTTGCTGCGGACGCAAACGCGCAATGATTTCGGTCCATTGATAAGTAACGGCGCGAAATTCGCCGCCGCGAATTTTGGGCTCGTTCAATAACACGCGATCGTGAAAGGAGTGGCTGTCGGAATCGCCGAGCACGCCGAAATTGACCGGATTTTTCATCGGATTTAGGTCTGCCGCTGCAGCGCAATGAACGCATGCGCTCAAGCAAAAAATCGAGCCAAGTAATTTAAAGTTCATCGCGAAGGGGCGGTTGCAACCCTGGAGTTAAACTAACGATAAGATATTAACCGATTGGTCGATTGCTGCGCAGCAATTGTTCCGCATCGTTGGCCGGCACCGGTTTGCTAAAGTAGAAACCCTGGTACTGATCGCACTGGCTTTCGCGCAGCGCAGTTAATTGCTCGATGGTTTCGACACCTTCGGCGATGACTTTCAAATTGAGCTGCTGTGTCAATCCGATAATGGCGCGCACGATACTGTGATCGTCCTTATCGCCTGGAATATCGCGAATAAATGAGCGATCGATTTTGATTTTGTCGATCGGGAAGCGCTTCAAATAACTCAGGCTCGAATAACCGGTGCCGAAATCATCCACGGCGAGATGCACGCCGAGTTGCTGCAATTCTTCCAGTGTGGAAATTAGACTTTCGGCATCTTGCATCACCGTCGTTTCGGTGACCTCAAGCTCCAGATAACGCGCTTCCAGCCCGGTCTCGAGCAGCACTCTGCGGACATTATCGACAAAGTCCTTATTGCGAAATTGCTTGGCTGAGATGTTGACCGCGACCGGAATCAGCGGCAAGCCCGCATCCTGCCACGCACGGTTCTGGCGGCAGGCTTCACGCAGTACCCAATTGCCGATATCGGCGATCAAACCGCGCTCCTCGGCAACCGGAATGAATTGCGCGGGTGGAATGAGGCCGCGCACGGGATCCTGCCAGCGCACCAGCGCTTCGAAACCAATGATCGCGCTGGTGCGCAAATCGATCTGCGGTTGGAAATGCAAAATGAATTCATTGCGTTCGATCGCGCGGCGCAGATGATTTTCCACCGTCAGCAATTCGGCCGCGCGGCGATTCATTTCGCCGATGAAGAATTGGGCATTGTTGCGACCGCTTTCTTTGGCGTGATACATCGCGGCGTCGGCGTTCATGATCAGCCGTGAAAAATCGTCGCCATCGTCTGGATAAATACTGACGCCGATACTGACGGTGAGGCGCAATTCGTTATCGCCGCTGAAGTAGGGCAGCGCCAATTCCTCCAGCAATTTACGGCTGATGGCCGCGGCTTCCTCCGAGTCGTGCAAATGCGACAGCACGATAATGAATTCATCGCCGCCCAATCGCGCGACGGTATCGTATTCGCGGATATTGCGTTTAAGGCGCTTGGCGACTTCGGAAAGAATCTTATCGCCGTGTTGATGTCCGAGCGAATCATTGATCGTTTTAAAATGGTCGAGATCGAGAAAGATGATTGCGACCTTGTGGTCTTCACGTTTGGCTGTTGCTATGGCCTGTTGAATGCGGTCTTCGAGCAACACACGGTTGGGCAGATTGGTGAGAGGGTCATAGTACGCGAGATATTGAATGTGTTCTTCGGCGCGTTTTTTCTCGGTGATATCGGAAAAAATGACGATGTAGTTGCTGATCTTGCCGTCGCCGCCGGTAACCTCGGTAACGGTGACCCATTCGAAACACAATTGGCCGCTCTTGCTTAGCCATTCCACCTCGCCGCTCCAGTTGCCGCTGGTCAGCAATGCCAAGCGCATCGGTTCGAGATGTTTGCCGCGCTCGAACAGCGGCGGCACGGTGTTTATTGCCTCCTCCTCGATAAATCCGGTAATGATGGTAAACGCTTTGTTCACGGAGAGAATGCGAATGTCGCCGTCGGTTATCAGGATCGCCTCGGCGCTGTGATCGAATACGGTAGCGGCGAGTTTCAACTGAATTTGCGAACGCACGCGCTCGGTGATGTAGACGCCGGTGACGATGATATTTTCGATTTGACCTTCGCTATTAACAAGGGATTCGAAAGCACATTCGATATACTCGTGAATATCAGCGCCGCCAACGTATACGTCGCATTTAGCGCTGATTCCCTGCAGTGCCTTCGCTAACGTTTCCTCCATCAATTGTCTCGACTCATCGTCGAGCAGGAATGGGCCTATCAATTCGCGATAGTGCATGCCTCGCATTGTCTTCGGATCGAACGGATACAAACCGGCAAATGCTTCGTTGAGATCGATAACGTTGCCTTGCGCATCGAGTACGGTAACGAAGTGCGGAATGCCATCGATGATGCGCCGCAGATAATCAGCGGCTCGTTCGCGTTGTTGCTCATAAAGTTTGCGCTCGGTGATATCGTGGATGATGGCGCAGTACCGAAGTTCGTCGTCTTCGACAATTTTGGTGATGGCCACATCCACCGGAATAATGTCGCCGGAGCGCGTTCGCAGCGTACCTTCGTAGCTCATATGGCCTTGCTCGAACAGCGATGTCCAGTCGGGTTCGCGCATTTTTCGGCTTGCCACCGCGCTGAGTTGCGCGCTGCTTTTGCCGACCAATTCGTCCACTTTATAGCCGAGGCGCTTGCAGGCGTTGTCGCTGACATACAGCAACGTCGTCGCGTCGTCGTACATGAAAATGTAATGATCGGAGCCATCGACGGCCAATTTCGTGATGTTCAATTCGCGCTGGCTGGTTTTTAGCTGCGCCTTCCATTTGTTCATCGCATCGATCGGAATGCCAATGCTGTGCTGAAACACACCGAGGTAAACCATCGCCAGCGCGGCGATAAGCAGAACGTTCGCGAACAGATTGCCGTAATCGAAATCGCTGGCTGCCAGCGAAAAGTTCATCTCGGCCAGCAGCATCAGCGCACAGGCCTGCAGCAATTTCGATGACCAGGTGATGCCGGTCGCGCGCAAGCGAATAAATTGCAAACCGCTGGCGGCATACATCAGCATCAATAGGCCGTGCACAAAATATGCGGATGCTGTACCGGGGAGAAACGAAGGAAACGCATTCGGGGCAAGTAAAAACAACGGGTAGACGGCGACCACGCCGCCCAGCGTCATCGCCAGCACGCGGCGATGCGTGAGGTGGCTCATGGTTTCGAAGCGCGCGGTGCGGGCGGCAATCAGCAGCGCGCCGCCGATCAAAAAGCGCGAGCCGTAACCAAACAGCAGCGCTTTCTGCGCGGTATTATCGGTAATCCACGGCGCCATGCCAGGATAGGAAATCATATAGGTCATTTCCAACTGCGAAACGCCGAGAAAGATGCTCGCGAGCAATGTGATCGGCCAGCTGCGTCCCGTGCTGTAGGTTTGCCAACCGACGGCGAAGGTGAGAACCGCGAGCATGGCGGCAACCGCGCTGAGCAGCGCATGAATCGGTAAAAATTGCTCCGAGCTGAGCATGATCGCAAAATGATCGCGCAGAAAGCGCAGCGACACTGTCAAAACAAGCAATACGACATAAGTAAGCGCGCTTATTTTTCTGCTTAGATTGTTCTCCAACTCGTTTCCTCTGGAAGTTTGGGACAGGGCAAGGCTATGGATGCGGGGTCGCGCTGTGCCTCGTTATATTTTTATCGCGTTGGAAAAGTGTAGCAGGGAATATTGTTCGGCTGGCCGCTGCAAGAATCAGTTTTTGACCGGTCGCTTTTGTAGTTTGCGTTGCAGCGTGCGCCGATGCATGCCGAGCGCGCGCGCGGTGGCGGAAATATTGCCTTGATTATCGAGTAGCACCTTCTGAATATGCTCCCATTCCAGGCGATCGATCGAATGCGGCTGCGCGGTTGCGGCAGGTATGCCGGCGCACTTGGAATCCGAATTAGCACTCGCGAAAGCGGCCATGATTTCATCGACATTGGCGGGCTTGCATAAATAATTGAGCGCGCCGCGTTTCACGGCTTCGACGGCGGTGGCGATGCTTGAGTAACCGGTCAGCATGATAATTTCAATGTCGGGCAATGCCTGCTTCAGCGCTGCGATAATATCGAGCCCCGATTCATCGGCGAGCTTTAAATCGAGCAATGCGCGCCGCGGCTGTTGCTGCCGCGCGACTCTCATTGCATTGGCCCCGTCGCCGGCGCTGGCAACCGCAAAGCCGCGGCGCTGCAATGCGCGCGTTATCACTTCGCGAAAATTGGCGTCGTCATCGACAATGAGAAAATCGCAATTTTGCATGGACATTTTTTACGCTAACCCGATCGCGCAAGCGGCAATCGCAGTACCGCCTCGGTGCCGCCTTCGGCGTGATTGTATAAGCGAATCTCGCCGCCGCAGCGTTCGATGGTGGCGTGACTTAAAAATAAACCAAGCCCGAAACCGTTGCCCTTGCTGGTAACAAACGGTCGACCGAGTTGCTCCGCGATAGCGAGTGGCACGCCGGGGCCACGATCGCGAATATGCAGCGTGACAGAGCGATCGTCCCAATCGAGTTGCAGCAGCAGCGGACCGCTGTGCGTATCGGCGCCGTTATCGAGCAGATTAATGATCGCCTGTTGCAGCGCTTCATCGGTATGCAATAACGGCGCGTGCTGTGCGACACATTGCCATTCGTAACGCGCACTCGGACGCACAATTTGCCAGCGTTCGAGTAATGCGCGCAAAAATTCATCGGCGCGTTGCACTGCGAGTTGCCGTTGTTGATGCGTCTGCGCCGTGTTGACCAATTTTTTCAACGTGGCGCGGCAGCTTTGCACCTGTCGCTGCAACATCTGAATATCGGCGCGCAATTGTTGATCTTCGCTGTGCATTTCATCGAGCAGCACCGTCATCGTCGCGAGCGGCGTTCCCAATTCATGCGCCGTACCCGCCGCCAGCGTAGCGATCGCGAGCAATTGTTCGCTGTGCAATGCTTGTTCGCGGCGTAAATTCAGTTCGCGTTGCTGTTCGCGCAATGCATTCGCCATCAGCACGACCACATAGGTAATCAGCGCGGCGGACAACGCGAAATTGCACCACATACCAAAAATATGCGGATTAATAGCGCCGCTTTGATGATGTTGATGTTCCGCCATCGGCGAAAATAGCGGCAGCGGCTCGAAAAAAAATAACAGCGCACTATAGGCGCCCACGCAAATCACTGCGAGCGCGGCCGTGTAGCGCCACGGCAATACAGTGGCGGCGATCGACAGCGGGACGAGGTAATACGATACGAACGGGTTGGTCGCGCCGCCACTGGCGTATAACAAGGCGCTGAGACTGCCGACATCGAACAATAGCTGCGCAAAAAATTCCACATCGGTGACCGGCCACCCGCGGCCAAGGCGCCAGAACGTAAAAACAGCGGCGACAAATATTATTCCGGCGACGCCGAGCAGCCAGCGATAATCGAGCTCGGCGTGCAACCACCAAAAAGCGTAAACGATAGCGGCCAATTGCCCGCCGATAAGGAGTAGACGCACCAGCGCGAGACGTTGCAGATTAGCTTTGGCGGCGGTCAATAAAGCCATTGAAAAATTTGCGATAGCGGAAGGGCAGAGCGCGGATTATACGCGATCGCAACGCTCGTCAACTGCGGCGGGATGTCGCAGTTAGTCGGGCTGCGTGAACAATATGCTCGCCGGCTCGCGCGGATATAAACTGTTCTTTCGAGTATCATGAGCGCCTTTCGCGCGTCTTCGAGCAGCCTTGCGCGTTTCACAATTGAAAGTTCGAGAGCAGTTATGAGCGGTGGTCATTTAGCAAGCGAAGTCGGTGTGCGTCGCACGTTCGCGATTATTTCAGATACGTGGTTGAAGGCCAATCACGGGAAAGCCCGCGCATCACGCGAAGAAAAAATGGATCGTGATGGATTTGGCGTGCGTGTTACGCCCAATGGAAAAATTACTTTTCAAATACGCTATCGCTATGGCGGTAAAAATCCTAAGCGATTGGATGTCGGCTCTTATCCGCTTATGTCTTTGAAGGAGGCGCGGCTGGAGTCGCAGCGATTACGCGCAGCGCTGGAGCAGGGACACGATCCAAAAATCATTCGCTTGCTTGAAAAGCAGGAGATTATAAAGGCGGATAGTGTCGAGAGCCTTTATCGCCAGTGGCACAAAACATACTGCGAGAAAAACAAAAAAGGGCACCACGAAATTTTGCGGTCCTTTGAGCTGTATGTGTTTCCGAAAATTGGCAAGCTGCCCGCTGCGAAAGTAACGCTGCATGAATGGCTAAAATTACTTGAGGAGCAAGCGCAGCTTCGTCCCGGCATTGCGGATCGTATTCTTACAAACGCAAAACAAATGTTGAAATGGGGTGTG
>DASXYH010000128.1:0-12923 GCA_036502545.1 Spongiibacteraceae bacterium | reverse complement strand
GATCCGATAACATTTCTGCTCGTAGCGACTTTTTGCGGCGATGCGCTCGTCGCACAGCGCGATGGCGCGGTCGTAATCCTGCTCGTCCATCGCACGGTTGAGTTCAATCAGCTCTTCCTTCTCCAGGACCAGTCGATCCAGGCGTTTTTGCAGCACGGTCTGCGTGAAGGGTTTGGTCAAATAATCGTCGGGCTGATATTCCAGCGCGCCGAACACCATGCTTTTGGTGGTTTCGGCCGTGATCATCATGTAGGCGGTAGTGCGTTTCAGCAATTTGCGAAAACGCAACTCTTCCAATACCTGCTGACCATTCTTGCCTTCGCCCAGGTTGTAATCGCAAAGGATAATGTCGAAGTGCTTGTTCTCGCAGCAGGTAATCGCTTCTGATCCGGTCGATGCGGTTTCGACATCGGCGATGCCGAAATTGACCAGCATGCGGCGGATAGAGCCGCGCATATCCGGGAAGTCATCGATGACCAGGACATTTTTGCGCTGGTAAATTTTGATTACGTCTATTTTCTGCATAAGTTATTGCTGAGCCTTGCGTTTCTCGCCACCCATCTAGCATAGAAGAATTTCCCGCATCCGCACGTCCCAAGGGCTTCCCTGTTGAGCCCAATTCCATTGATGTAAAAGTGGTGAATTCCCTATCGGTCGGCTTCACCGCAGGAAAATCCCGCTGGGCTTTAAGGGGGCGCGCTGATATTGGGTCCGTCACTGCCGCTACAGAACCGAAGGGCTGGATATCGTCCTGTACAATGAAAGCGGTTACGATCTGCATTGATTAAGGTTTGCGGTACGAACGATGAAAGCTTTTATATTGTACGGCACACTTGGGTGTCATTTATGCGAAACGGCGGAGGCGTTGCTGACGCCGTTGCTTGATGATGGGTACAGCATCGAATGTATCGATATCAGTGCAAGCGATGCGTTGCTGGAGCGCTACGGCACATCGATTCCGGTGCTGCGGCGCTTGCGCGATGATGTCGAGTTGCACTGGCCGTTCGATAGCCGGCAAGTGCAATTATTGTTGGTTGGCGATTGATTCGGGCATGCAATTAATTCAGCGCAGCAATTCCAAATTTTCCTGTGCCCAATGCAGGCTTTCCAAATAAGCGGCTTGTGTTTTTTCCGCATCGATGCCGAGCGCATTGAGCCGCTGCCAATCGATACTATCCCAATCGGCGCGTTCGTAGGCGAGCGTGACCGCAAACAATAGGCCGTCGCTACCGCGCTGCTGCAAAATGGCGGCGCGCATGCTTGCCGGTACTGAAATGCTGTTGAGAATTTCCTCGAGTTCCATACTTAAAAAAACATCGAGCGTCGATAACAGTCCGATAGTGAACTGGCTATCGCCATGCAAATCCGCACCGCGCGCCTGTTCGGCGAGCAACTGGCCAAAGCGTGCGCGCACCATGGTCGTCGTGAACAAAGCAGTCGGTTGGTTATCGAGTTTCGTAAGCGAAAGCAAATGCGTCCAGCTGCGAATTTTTTCCATACCGAGAAGCGTGAGTGCTTGGCGAATTGAAGTAATTTCCCGGCGTTGATGAAACAGCGCAGAATTCACCAGCCGCAATATTTTTAGCGACAGTACCGAGTCGGTCTGAATGATTGCAGCAATATCGCGAAATTCGACATCGGCTTTGCGAATCGTTGTCAATAACTGCAGAACGGTGCGCTGATCGCCTTTTAACGCGCGACCTTTGACAATTTGCGGCCGCGCTAAAAAGTAACCCTGGAATAATTTGAAGCCGAGCAGTTTGCAGGTTTCGAACATAGCCTGCGTTTCTACTTTTTCGGCGAGCAGCATACCTTTGTACGTGCGCAATTGCTGCATCAAGGCCTGCACCTGTTCGAGCGATTGCGCAAGCACATCGATTTTTATCAAGTCGGCGAGTTCGATCAGTTCCTGGTGTCCCTCGACGTAGACATAATCATCCAGCGCGATCGTGTAGCCGCGCGTTTTCAACGCGCGCACCGCCGCAATCATTTGCGCATCGATCGGAACGTCTTCAAGAATTTCCACTACCAGGCGATGTGGATCAATCGGCGGTGGATTATCGAGCAGATTGCGCGTGAAGTTAACGAATGCCGGTTTGCCCTCGAGAATTTCTTCGACCGCGAGTGCGGTGAACGCATTGAGCAAAACGGTCGATGTGGCTTGATCACCATCGGTTATAGCGGCAGTGTTTTCGCCGTGTGATCGAAATAACAATTCGTAAGCGTGCACGTTCAGATGTGCATCATAGATAGCTTGGCGGGCGAGAAGAGTGCTACTCATAAATCTACTTTTTATCGAATCACCATTACCTTAGTGGATTTGCGCGGCGGCGCAAGCGCCGGAAGTTACGATTGGTTAATGAATGCGGCACGAATTTTTAAAAAATGCAAAGTGCTTGAGCATAACCAGCGATTCCAGTAAAAAGGAAGCTTTCACGCATACTGCTAACAGCCTAACAGGATGGCGCTGGGTTAAGCCATTGCTTTCTTCGCAAAATTTAAATCGCTGAAAAGGTCGACACCGTGCAAGCGCTGACAGTCAGTGAACTCGCAATTTATCCGGTGAAATCGCTCGGCGGTATCGCGTTGCAGCAAATGCAATTCGATCGTTTCGGTCCCGTGTGCGATCGACGTTACATTGTCGTAGACAATGATGCGCGCTTTGTGACGCAGCGCGAATATGCGCAAATGAGTCTGGTCCGGTTGACGCTGAATGGATATTTAATCGAATTTTCGGCGCCGTCGATGTCGATATTCACGCTCGACACGCAGCGCGCCGTAACCGATGCGCGCAAGACAGTGACGGTATGGCGCGACCGCGTAACCGCCTGCGATATGGGCGAAGAAATAGCCGCCTGGTTGTCCTCTTATCTCGGCATCGCCGTGCGCTTGTTCTACATGCCCGATGACAGCGTGCGCCATGTGGATCCGACTTATGGCAACAGCGGTGATCGCGTCAGTTTCGCCGATGGCTTTCCAGTTTTGTTAATCGGCGCCGCATCGCTGCGAGAATTCAATTGCACGCTGCCGGAGCCGATCGGCAGCGAACGCTTTCGTCCCAATATCGTAGTGGCGGGTGCCGAGCCTTATGCGGAAGATCAATGGCGGCGCATTCGTATCGGCACGCTGGAATTTGATGTAGTTAAACCCTGCTCGCGCTGCGTGATCCCGTCGATCGATCCGTTGACAGGAAAAAAACAACCGATCGTGGCGCAAACATTGGCGCGTTTACGGCGCCGTGGCGATGCAGTTTATTTTGGCCAGAATTTAGTTCATCGCGGCATCGGTACGATTGCTATCGGCGCGCCGGTCACTGTGCTCGAATAATTCCGGTTACTTGTGTTTCGAATAATACTGCATTGCGCATTTAATTTTTTTCGGAACTGCCAACCTGCAGTGCCGGCGCGTCAATTTCGCGTTCGGATTTATTCAGTAATGGCGCGGGCTGTCCCAGCCGCTGCGCATAAATCACCGCAAATGCGAGCACGCTCTGTACGTATTCACGGGTCTCTCGATACGGTAAATTTTCGACCCAGACATCGGTGCTCAATGCCGATGTTTGCGTGCGTAAGATCGTGCCGATGCGATTCGGCCCCGCGTTATACGCGGCGGTTGCGAGGACTCGATTGCCGTTGTAGCGCTGCCATAAATCGCGCAAATAAGTGCTGCCGAGACGAATATTCGTTTCCGGCTGCAACAGTTGATCGATGCTGATATGCGCGTGTTGATTGCGTGCGATCTGGCGTGCGGTAGCGGGCATTAATTGCATCAAGCCAAGCGCGCCCACCGGCGAGCGCGCGTCGGCCATGAACGCGCTTTCCTGCCGCGTGATGGCAAATAGCCACTGCAGCGGCAGCGTGGTATTTTTCGCGGCGAGCACCATGCTTTCGCGATAACCGATCGGAAATCGCAGCCGCAAATCGTTGAGACTGCCGCTCTGCGTCGCGCTGCGAATGCTTTGATCGTACCAATCCCATTGCGCGGCGAGCAGCGCAGCGGTCTGCTGCTCGGCAATCGACATCGCGCGCAGCGCCGATTGCCATTCGCGGCGCGCACTCAATTGTTCGCCCAGCATAAAAAATTCGCGCGCGCGCAATATTGCCGGCAGTTGTGCCACCGTATCGATGTCGGCGGTTGCAGCGATCGGCTCATCGTTCAGCTGATAATTCGTTTTCAGTAAATCTGCCGCCAGAAAACCGTAATAGCTGCGCTCCTTTGCCAATTTCGCAAAAATATCGGCAGCCTGTTTTTGTTTTGCGGAATCGTTTTGTACAGCTAGTGCACGCGCGCGCCAATAATTCCAACGCGCGGTTTGCGCTATTTCGGGGGATAGCAAACCGATCCATTGCTCGATCTGCGGCCAATCGCCATTGCGCAATGCCAGTCGCAGGCGCCATTCCAGTAAATAACTATCCTCGCCGTTCGGATCGAATTGCAATAGCCATGGCAAAGCATCCGGACCGTTGAGCGCGATTTGCAGGCGGCCGATTTCTCGGCGCACGGCATTGCTGTCTTCGTTCGACAGTTGTCCCGCGGTTTTGGTTTGCAGCCACAACGTTTGTGCATTATCGATATCGCTGCGCGCAAAATTTTTCAACGCGAGCGCGATCGTCGCGCTGGCTTCGGGCTGGCGCGCGATCTGCGGCAATAAATTGTTCAATACAGCGGGCTCGCGATAGAGCAGCAACGCGTATTCGGCCTGCAATTTATAAGGCTCTCGGATTTGCACGGCAAGAAATCGCGCGAGTGTTTCCTGCTTGCGTTCAAGCGCTAATTGCAGGCGTTTCCATACCAATATTTCGTTACGCTGATCGCTGTCGAGCCAGCGTTTGAAGGCGCTATCACAGGCGTCCGGCATATCGGTGGTCAGCCATATTTTGCCGGTTTCGCGCAGCGCCTGTTCTTTCTGATCGGTGCGGTGTAGCGCTTCGATAAACCAGCATTGCTGCAATTTGCTGGCGTTGGCGGCGCGATAATATTGCAGGAATTGCGCCCATTGATCGTTGTCGGCCGCTTTATTTTCTGCAAGAAATGCCAGCCATTGGTTACGCAATTGTTCGGCGGCCACCGAATCGCCTTGCTGCGCGAAAAATTCGTCGATGCCGACGCTCGACCCGCGCGCAATAGCGGCGCTGAGCTGTTGCGCTTGCAAATACGGATACAGTGGATAATTTTTTAGTGCAGCCATTCCATTCAGCGCTGCGTCCTCGTCTCCGCGCTGCCATTGCTCGCGTGTTTGTACAAATAACGCGCGCTGTGCGGTTAAGGTTTCATCATTCGTGCTAATTGCAGACGTTGCGATGCACGTGCAAAGCAGTGCGAATAAAAGTAGTTGGCGTGAAATCACAAGAGTCATCAGGAGTTCATCGAATGCGTTAGAATGCAGCAAATTCAAATTGCGTGCGCAATGGTAGCGCGATTGGCGCAAGCGCCCAAGTCATTCGGAGTTTCAACTTGTCTTTACTGCGATTGCAGCGTGCGTCGCTGCATTATGGCGAACAGATATTGCTGGATCAGGTCGATTTGCAAATCGATCGCGGCGAGCGTGTTTGTCTGGTCGGGCGCAATGGTGTCGGCAAATCGACATTGTTGCGCGTGATCGAGGCTGCGATTAAACCGGACGGCGGCGAAGTCGTATTACAGCCGAATTTGCGTATCGCGCGGCTCGAACAAGAGCCGCGCATGACCGCTGGCCGCAGTGTTTATCAGGAAGTGGCGGCGGGGCTCGACGATATTGCGCAGCTGTTGATCGATTATCACCGCTTAACGCAATCGTTGCACAATGAAAATGCGCTGCGCGAATTGGAGGCATTGCAGCAAAAATTGGATGCGGCCGATGCGTGGCGTTTTCAGCAGCGCATCGATACGATTTTAAGCCGGTTGGAACTGCCGGCGGATCAGCCGCTCGAAACCTTGTCGGGCGGTTGGTTGCGCCGAGTGGCCCTCGCGCGTGCGCTGGTGATCGATCCGGAATTGTTATTGCTCGACGAACCGACTAACCATCTCGATATCGCAACGATCGATTGGCTTGAAGGCCAGTTGCTGGATTTTTCCGGCGCCGTATTATTTATCACGCACGATCGCGCATTGGCGCGCCGTCTTGCCACGCGTTTCATCGAGCTCGATCGCGGCCATCTATTCAGTTATTCCGGCAATTATTCCAGTTATCTTGCGCAGCGCGAACAGCGTTTGGAAATCGAAGCGCGCGAGCAGGAGTTGTTCGATAAAAATCTGGCGGAAGAAGAGCGTTGGATTCGTCAGGGCATCAAGGCGCGGCGCACACGCAACGAAGGCCGCG
This sequence comes from Spongiibacteraceae bacterium, assembly GCA_036502545.1. Taxonomy (GTDB): domain Bacteria; phylum Pseudomonadota; class Gammaproteobacteria; order Pseudomonadales; family CAMLJR01; genus CAMLJR01. Next base: position 6,625 of record DASXYH010000128.1, on the reverse strand, counting down.
TGCGCGCGCTGAAAAAATTGCGCGAAGTGCGCGCGCTGCGCCGCGAGCAGATCGGATCGGCGCAGTTTGGGCTCGAAGGTGCAGAGCGCTCGGGTAAACTCGTCGCTGAATTGAACAATGTGGATTACCAAATTGGCGAACGAACATTAATTGGCGCTTTGAATTTAACGATTCAGCGCGGCGATCGTGTCGGCTTGATCGGTCCCAATGGCGCGGGCAAGTCGACACTGCTGCAATTGATTTTGGGCGAGCTGCAGCCGACGACCGGCACTGTGCGGCGCGGCGAGCGTTTGCAGATCGCCTATTTCGATCAATTGCGCAATCGTTTCGATAGCGCGGCGACATTAATCGATATCGTCGGTCACGGTCGCGACTTTATCGAGATCAACGGACAGCGGCGCCACATTATCAGTTATCTCGAAGATTTTTTATTCAGGCCCGATCAAGCGCGGCGCCCGGCGAGTTATTTATCGGGCGGCGAGCGCGCCAGACTGCAACTGGCGCGTTTGTTCAGCCTGCCTGTCAACGTGTTGGTGCTCGACGAGCCCACCAACGATCTCGATGTCGAAAGCCTCGAATTGCTCGAACAACTGTTGGCCGACTTTGACGGTACGATTTTGCTGGTCAGTCACGATCGCGAATTTCTCGATAATGTGGTTACCAGCAGCGTAGTTTTCGAAGGCGGCGGGCTAGTGCGCGAATATGTCGGCGGTTACAGCGATTGGCTGCGTCAGCGCGGCGCGCGTCAACGCGAAAATGCGAGCGCAAAAGCAAAACAAAATGACGCGTCGAACGGCGCGGAAAAACAAACTGACGTTATAAAAAAGCCGCCCAAGTTATCGTATAAATTACAGCGCGAACTCGACGAGTTGCCAGCGCGCATTGAGCAGCGCGAAGCTGCGATCGGGGCATTGAATAAAGAGATCGCGGCGCCTGCATTTTATCAACGCGATCAGGCCGCCATCGCTGCAAAATTAGCGGAGCTCGCTGCCGTACAAGCCGCGTTGGAGCAGGATTATTCGCGCTGGCTCGAATTATCCGAAGATTGATTACTTGCCGACGCGCATTGCCAGCACATCGCATTTCGCCCCATGTAATACGCCATTGGCGGTCGATCCCAGCAACAGCGCGAAACCATGGCGGCCGTGGCTGCCGACGACGATTAAATCGGCCGCTAACTTGCCGGCGAGCAAATGAATTTCGTTTTCCGGCCGGCCGAGCACAATATGCAGACGTTCCACCGGCAATTTTAAGTTATTGCACAGCGTGCGCAGTTGCGCTTCGGCCTGCTGTTGTATTTCTTCCTGAATCGTTGAAAAGTCGATCGGTATATCGCCGCCATAAGCAAAACTGAGCGGCTCAATGACGTGAATGATATGTAGTTGCGCATTGTTGGCGGCGGCCAGGCGTGCGGCCTTGGCGGCCACCTCGCTCGCTTCCTCGGATAAATCTATGGCCACTAAAATAGTGTTGTAATCGCCCATGATACTTGCTCCCGGAGTGAAGGCCCGCTGATGCAAGCGTGCGCTTCAGAGGTTACATAAACTGGACGCGCTTTGGCAACGAACAATAATTGGCGCGTAAATAAAGGCCCGTAAATAATCCATAGGAGATCGATTTGAGTATTATCGTCGCGATTATTATTGTGCTGGTGCTGGTTGGCTCAGTGCTGTTGCTCAAACCCTCCGCTGCGCAACAACGGCAGACCAATCTGCGTCTGCTCGCACGTGAACTCGGATTGGACGTGCGTTTATGCACATTGCCGCAAACGCGGCGCGTGCGCGTGCGCAAAGAACCCGCCGAACAGGGCGTGGTTTATCGGCTATTGCAATTCGGCGAAAAAAATCGCCAGGTTATCGAATGTCAGGTGTGCCGGGCCGATGCGCAATCGGAATGGGAAAACGAAACCGGTGCCGAGTTGCCACCGGCCGTGCAAAACCAACTTAATTCAGTATTGATGCAATTGCCCGCTGATGCGGTCGCGTTTGAAATCACCCCGCAAGAATGCGGCGTTTACTGGAAGGAGCGTGGGGATGAGAATACGGTGCGATCGATACGGCGTTTACTCGGCGAAATGCAGCAAGCGTTAATCGCGAAAACATAGCGCCGTATCAATGCGATATTTGCGTGCGATCGCGTTCGCCTTTATCAAAAAACTCGCCAGTAGTTTCACCGCTCTTGGGGCTGTTGCGATCTCCGCCCAGCGCATGCGTCGCCTTGCGTAATTGCAGGCGCAGATCAAGCGCGCGCTGCGCCTGCTTGAGCGCAACGGTCATTTTCGACAATTGCTCATAATTCATCTGACCGCGTTTCTCCAGGCCGATCAACACGCGTGTAGCTTCGGTCAAATGCAACTGCGCTTCGATCAATTCGGTCTCGGGGTATTCCAGAATCGGATCGTGGCTTTCGCTGATATCGCGCGGCTGCTCGGAGCCGAGATTATCGAGCAATTCGCGGCATTCTCGCAGCGAATTAATCGTTTGCATGGAATGGCTATCGAGCTTCGTCGAATATTCGAGCACGCGCACGGCTTCGGCCAGCAAGACGTCGGCAATGGCGTTATGACGGGTATGAACCTGCGTCGCGAGTGCGATTTTAAATAGATGATCGGCCCGCCGTTGTAGTTGTGTCGCTTCGCGTTTGTTGCGCAGCACGCGCTGCCGGCGCCGAATAATCAACGCGGTGATCAACAAGCCGGCACACAATACGCCCAGAATTGCAGCCGCCAAAACATTCAATAACATCGCGCAAATTACCAATCAAAATGAGTCGATATACTGTTGAGAGTGTAGCAGTTACGGTCTGTGCACTCGGTCACAATGACTTCGATAGACCGGTTTGGCGACGGAAGGTTTCGGGGCAATTATGGATACCCTAGACCGAAAGGCGACTTGACCGGCTGAATTTCAGCCCTTATATATGTCGCCTCTTTTGGGCCGGGTGCCCATATTTCGGTAGACAGAAGGTAGCAATGGGAAAGTCACTGGTCATCGTAGAGTCGCCGGCAAAGGCCAAGACCATCAATAAATACCTCGGCAAGGACTACATCGTTAAATCCAGCATCGGCCATATTCGCGACTTGCCAACCAGCGGCCAAGCCAAAGCGGTCGATCCCAAGCAGCGCGCCAAAGCGGCCGCTGCTACCCGCAAATTATCCGCCGAAGCGAAAGAGGAGCATCGCGAGCGCAGAGCCAAGGAGCAGTTGGTGACGCGGATGGGCATCGATCCCGAGCACGGCTGGAAGGCGCATTACGAAATTCTTCCCGGTAAGGAAAAGGTGGTCGCCGAGCTGCGCAAGCTCGCCGAGGATGCCGACTACGTCTATCTTGCGACCGACTTGGACCGCGAAGGAGAGGCGATCGCGTGGCATTTGAGCGAGGCGATCGGCGGCGACAAAAAGCGCTATCGCCGCGTCGTGTTTAACGAAATCACCAAAAACGCAATCGCCGAGGCATTCAAGCAGCCCGGCATTGTCGACGATAACCGTGTCAACGCGCAGCAGGCCCGACGTTTTCTCGATCGCGTCGTCGGCTACATGATATCGCCGCTGCTGTGGTCGAAGATCGCGCGTGGCTTGTCGGCGGGTCGCGTGCAATCGGTGGCGGTGCGCTTGATTGTCGAGCGCGAACGCGAAATCCGCGCGTTCGTGCCGGAAGAATTCTGGCTAGTGCATGCCGACACCCAGGGCAAAGCGGGGCAACTGCGTCTCGAAGTAAAAAAACAGGGCGAGCAAAATTTTCGTCCGGCCAATGAAAAAGATACGAAAGCCGCGGTGGAGCTGCTGAAAAAGCAGTCTTTCCTCGTCACGCAGCGCGAAGACAAACCGACACAGACGCGGCCGAACGCGCCATTCATAACGTCGACCTTGCAGCAGGCGGCGAGCACGCGCCTCGGCTTCGGCGTGAAAAAGACGATGATGATGGCGCAGCGCTTGTACGAAGCCGGCTATATCACCTACATGCGCACCGATTCGACCAATCTCAGCAACGACGCAGTGGCTGCGTGTCGCGATTACATTCAGGCTAATTTCGGCAAAAAATATTTGCCGGCCGAGCCGAATCGTTATGCGAGTAAAGAGGGTGCGCAGGAAGCGCACGAAGCGATTCGCCCTTCCGATGTGACGATTCAATCGACGCAATTGCAAAACATGGAGCGCGATGCCGAGCGTTTATACGAATTGATCTGGCGGCAGTTTGTCGCGTGTCAGATGACGCCGGCGGAATTCACCAGCACCTCGATCGTGGTGCAGGCCGGCCCGTTCGAATTGCGCGCGCGCGGCCGCGTCATTCGCTTTGATGGTTTCACCAAAGTGCTGTCGTTACAGGCGAAAAAAGACGAAGACGTCATGCTGCCCGATATTAAACAGGGCGAGACGTTGAAATTATTGAAACTCGATCCGAGCCAGCATTTCACCAAACCGGCGGCGCGCTATAGCGAAGCATCGCTGGTCAAGGAATTGGAAAAGCGCGGCATCGGCAGGCCTTCCACCTACGCCGCGATTATTTCGACGATTCAGGATCGCGGTTATGCGCGCATCGAAAATAAACGTTTTCACGCGGAAAAAATGGGCGATATCGTCACTGAACGACTGGTCGAAAGCTTCGGCGATCTGCTCGATTACGGTTTCACTGCGAACATGGAGGAATCGCTCGACGAAGTAGCGACCGGCCAGCTTGAGTGGAAACAATTACTCGACGATTTTTATAAAGGCTTTCGCAAAAAGCTCAGCGCTGCCGAAAAAGAAAAAGGCATGCGCGAAAACGATCCCACCGATACCGATATTGCGTGTCCGCAATGCGGCCGTCCGATGCAGATTCGCACGGCGAGCACCGGCGTATTTCTCGGCTGCTCGGGCTATGCGTTGCCGCCGAAAGAGCGTTGCAAATGCACGATCAATTTAATTCCCGGCGATGACGTGGTACCGGTTACCGCGGAAAATGACGACGACGAAGAGGGCGATGAAGGCGAATCGTTGTTGCTGCGCAGCAAACATCGCTGCCAGATTTGCAATACCGCAATGGATAGTTATCTGATCGACGCCAATCGCAAATTGCATGTGTGCGGCAACAATCCGGATTGCCCGGGCTATCAGGTCGAGCAGGGACAATTCAAGATCAAAGGGTACGAAGGCCCAAGCATCGAATGCGATAAGTGCGGTTCGCAGATGCAATTGAAAACCGGACGTTTCGGAAAATTTTTCGGCTGCAGCGGTGAGAGCTGCAAAAACACCCGCAAATTATTGAAAAATGGTCAGCCGGCGCCGCCGAAAATGGATGCGGTACCGATGCCGGAATTGCGCTGCGAGAAAGTCGATGATTACTATGTATTGCGCGACGGCGCGGCGGGTCTATTTTTGGCCGCGAGCGCTTTTCCAAAGAATCGCGAAACGCGCGCGCCGCTGGTCGACGAGTTGATTCCGCATCGCCAGGAAATCGATCCGAAATACCATTTTTTACTCGATGCGCCACGGCAGGATAAAGCTCGGAATAAAGCCGTTATCCGTTTCAGTCGCAAAAGCCGCGAGCACTATGTGCAATCGGAAGTTGGCGGCAAGCCAACTGGCTGGCGAGCGACTTATCAGAATGGCCGCTGGATCGAGAGTGTCGGCAAGACGAGCTGAGGTCGAGGGCGCGATAGATTTTATGAATACGCGAGTCGATCAGAAATTATATTTCGCCAAACTTGCTTTCGCCGCTGCGGATATGAATTCCGCCGCCGAAACGGCGCTGCTCGAAGCGGTATTGTTTCATCTTCATATCGCTTACCGCAGTTATCTGCGGGAACTCCTCGACAACATAAACCAGTCGCTATCGGCTGATACTGCGCAACAGGCGGCGCAGCAGTTGCGCATTCTCGATATCAACAGTCCCGATATCGAGGAATTAGCGAAACTGGAGCAGAGCGGTGACTGGCCAGCGCAGCTGCAGGCTGCTTATCACAGCGCAGCGGCAACTGTTGCCGAGATCGCGCCCGCCGCTACCGGCACCATTGCGGTGGCCGACATTACCGCGCAAATCGATCGCGTAACCAGCCATGCGTGGCTGCAACAATTTCATGCGCTGGTGCAACGCCAGCGCAATCATGCCCAGGAATGGTAATCCACCGTTGTTTTTATCCGATCAATGGTTTTGTATTTTTGCGCCGGGCAGGTACAATCAAATTATACCTTTCGTAGCGAGTGCATCCGGGCCGTGTCAACGCTATATGAAATTCTCGAATTGCCGAATGGCGATATCGTCCTGCAACGCGTCGAGGGCGATAACGAACCGCTGGTGCGCATCCGTTTTTCCGATCAGGCGAAAGCGTATATGGAAGACGCCAGTCTGATGATTGCGAAAGCGATGGTTGAAGCCGGCATCAAAGCGATCAATGATTTGGGCCACAGCAATCAAAGCAGCCCAACCGAAGAGCGCCCGCGGCAGCTACATTAGTCCAATCCAATCGATCAAAAATTTATTTCGAAGTGCACTGCGGTTTAGCGTTTTTGTAGAAGGCACGCTGTAGCAGAGCATAAGGCGCCGGAAGGGGTTCTCTTTTTCAGGACGAGAAGGTGATCTTAACGAAGCTGCGGTGCCATTCGTCATCGGAGAAGTCGACGAATTCCGCTAGGCCGATTACACCGAAG
>DASXYH010000127.1:0-4005 GCA_036502545.1 Spongiibacteraceae bacterium | reverse complement strand
GTCGTCTGCGGACATATTCATCATCCCGAAATTGCGCTGCGCGATGGCGTGTTGTATTGCAACGACGGCGATTGGGTCGAGAGCTGTACCGCGCTGGTGGAAAATCACAGCGGCATGCTGGAAATTCTGCATTGGTCCGATTTTTATCAATCGGTCAAGCAACTGCATGCGGGTGATGATGAAATATTGTCAGCTGCGTTACTGCTGCGAATGGCGCATTGAAACCCCCCTAAATCCCCCTTATCAGGGGGACTTTATTTTTGCTGCAAATTAATCGAATCGCACGCGGACTCCCTTCCTCGATAAGAGGAGGGCCGGGGAAGGGGTTAATTCTACGCAATGAAATTGCAATGCAAATGCAGCCTGTTTGTCATTCCTCCCATCTAGTGTTAAAGAAACCCTTGCAACACAAAGGGCACTGGAGGAATCGCGATGATTTCCGTCGAGCACGTCGTTACCGCCCGTTTTCCCGATTTTCCGCAGCGCAATCCCGCCATTTACAAAACCGTTGTCGCGCTGTTGCGCCACTTGTTTCGCGAGGTGGAATTTCGCCGTTTCGGTGAGCGCTATCCGCATTTAACCGGTTTCGATTTTGTCGAACAGGCGCTCGATCATTTCGATTTTGGCGTAACGATCAGCGATCGCGAGCGCGAGCGTATTCCAGCATGGGGCCGCGTCGTCATCATCGCTAATCATCCTATCGGCTCGCTCGATGGACTCGCTTTGTTAAAGTTAGTCGGTGAAGTGCGCCGCGATGTCAAAGTGGTGGCGAACGATGTGCTGGCGGCGGTCGAACCGCTGCGCAGTTTATTGTTATCGGTGGATGCTTTCGGCTCGCGCACTACGCGCGATAATTTGCGCGCGATCGAACAGCATCTGCAAAACGATGGCGCTCTTATTATTTTTCCGGCCGGCGCGGTTTCGCGCATGGGTGCGACCGGTGTGCGCGACGGCGCCTGGCGTCACGGCTTTTTGCGCTTCGCGACCAAAACGCGCGCGTCGATATTGCCGGTGTGTATCGACGCGCGCAATTCAATATTTTTTTACAGCTTGTCTATACTCGCGAAACCGCTGTCCACATTATGGCTCGTGCGCGAAATGTTCAAACACAACAACAAAAATATGCGGGTGCGTATTGGCCAATCGATTGCGTTTGAAACCTACGCGACATTGCCTCTCGACAGCCGCGCCAAAGTTAAATTGTTCCGCCGCCATATTTATAAAATCGGCAAAAATCGCGGTGAAGGCTGTTTCGAAACTGGTGCTGAATCGATTGCGCGCCCGGAGGATCGGCAACAGCTGCGTGCGGAAATTCGCGCGTGCGAATTGCTCGGCACCACCAAGGACGGCATGCGCATTTATTTGTATCGTTTTGACGGTGATTCCAGCGTCATGCGCGAAATCGGCCGTCTGCGCGAAGTGAGTTTTCGCGCTGTCGGCGAAGGCTGCGGTCGCCGTCGTGATATGGACGTGTACGATCGCTCGTACGATCACATCGCGTTGTGGGATGACGAGGCGCTCGAACTGGTCGGCGCCTATCGTTTACGCCGCACTGCCGATCTCGAAAAATCGAATACGCCGAATTGCGCCGAGCTTTACAGCTCTACGTTGTTCGATTACCGCGAAGAAGCCGGTATTTATCTCGCAGCGGGCGTCGAGCTCGGTCGCAGCTTCGTGCAACCGCGTTATTGGGGACGCCGGAGTCTGGATTTATTGTGGCTTGGCATCGGCGCCTATGTGAAAAGATTTCCGCAGGTGCGCTATTTATTCGGTCCCGTCAGCATCAGTAATAGTTATCCTTCGTCCGCAAAAGATTTGCTCGTCAATTTTTATCGACATTATTTTTCCGCATCGATACCTTGGGCGACGGCACGTTTGCCTTATCAATCGCTACAGGCGAATGCGAATCGGCGTTGGAGCGATCTCGATTACAGCGCGGGTTTTGCCCAATTGAAGGCCGAATTAACTGCGTCCGAGTTATCGGTGCCGACGCTTTATAAGCAATACACCGAGTTGTGCGAGAATGGCGGCGTCCACTTTGTCGATTTCAACGTCGATCCGGATTTTTCTGATTGTATCGATGGACTGGTGCTGGTCGATTTGCATATGCTTAAGGAAAGCAAGCGCAAGCGGTATCTGGCTGAATAATACCAATAAAATTCAGGATCAATCCTCTGCCAGTCGTTACCGGATTTCCAGGTTATTTTATTGGAGTATCACCGCTTTCTCATAATAATTTATGCTGCAGCCTAAATACCGATTCCACGAATTGACAGATTTTTCAAAAAGCGGATGATAAGAGCCGCGATCATTTCGTGGAAAGATTTCAGAGCATGGATGTTATAAAATAAAATGCACTAAATCGGGTGGAGTTATGCTTGGACAATTTGTTCATCCCTCCTGCTGCGCGCAATTAATGGCGCAAATAGATCGAAACCATCCTTGGATCGAATTTGATCCGGATACATTTAGTCACAACTATAATAAGCAACCGTTTATCTTTCACCACCGTTTGACTGAGCATCCGCAATTTTCTTTAAATTCTTTGTTTGCGCTGTGTCGGCGGCTGCCGCCGCGACAAGTGCGATGCCGTTCCGCCGTGATACCCGATGACGCGGAGTTCGATTCGTCGCTCGACCAATACGAATCCGGTCTTACCGTTGATGAGACCATTGCAAAGTTGCGCGAAGATCAGGCGTACATAGCAATTTACAACGCCGAGTACGATCCTGAATATAAGATAGCGATAGAAGAGTTACTCGGTGAGATTGCCGCGCAAACCGAACCTTTGGAACCAGGATTGAACTGGTATTCCACTTACATCTTCGTTTCTGCAAGAGGCGCCGTGACGCCTTACCATATGGATCGGGAAATGAATTTCCTTTTTCAAATCATGGGAACAAAGACAGTAAGATTGTGGAATCCGCTCGATGAAGAAGTGCTCACATCCGCACAGCGCGATGTAATTCTAGCGTTTCCCTACCGGCCGCGTCCTCCGTACGATACCAAAATAGAAGCAAAGGCAGCGGTATTTTCTTTGCGCCCCGGGCTCGGCGTGCACCATCCCTTTATCGCTCCGCATTTGGTGCACACGGGTCCGGAAATATCTATTTCTCTGGCGATTACATTCCGCACTCGTCAATCGGATATGTGGAGAGATGCGCATTGTATGAATCAGCATTTACGCCGGTTTGGTTTGCAACCGCGGCCGATCCGCTATTCAGCGGCGCGCGACAATGTAAAGGCAGGCGCAATTCGAGCTGCGAGAAAACTTAAATTTTTTTTCGTTCGGCAGAATGGTGATGAGTAAGATATTAAACGCGGCCATTGCGAAAGTTAGAACTGAGCGGCGTGCTTCATTCAATGATCGGCGTTTGGGGACAGACTCGAACTTTCATGGTGTCCCTGAACTTCTGCAGCTAAAGGCCTCTGCGCATCTTTTTAAAGCGGTCGCTGTGCATGTCTTGATCGGTCAGTGTCACTTTTTGCGGAATTTTATAGGTCGGCAATTTATCGGCTAAAAATGCCGTCATTCTTTTGCGAAAAGCAGAGCGATCTTCATCGGTCGATAATCTCACAATGGCTTTAACAATGTTGCCGGTAATTGCATGACTTTCCGAGGTAACACACACATCTAACACGCCGGACATTTCGGCGATAACGCCTTCAACTTCGGCAGGGTAAACTTTTTCGCCGCCTACATTGATGATCTCGGTGTCGCGCCCCAAAATCTTAAAATAATCCCCTCTTACTTCGACCATATCGCCAGTAATAAACCAGCCGTCTTCGGTAAAGGGATTCGGAGCATTCAGATAACCCAACATTGCCGAGCTGGATTTTATTTCTAAAATACCTTCTCTTACACGAACATCGTAGCCGTCGCCGCCCACTTTAACCCACAGCGAATCGGACGATTCCGACTTGGTTTGCATAATCCCCACTTCCGATAAACCGTAATTTTGCATCAGCTGGACGTCAGGAAAGGTTGCATGCAAACGTTTGAGC
>DASXYH010000126.1:0-3285 GCA_036502545.1 Spongiibacteraceae bacterium | reverse complement strand
ATTTTCTTTTCCGAACGGCGTCCAATCGGCTTGAATGATCGTGCCTGCGGTGTCGGGTTTGCCGTTGCGGCTGCCCGTATCGGCATCGCCGAAAGCGTAAAGCGTGCTATCGCTATCCCCGCGCGTGGCAAAATAACCGAGCGTCAAGCCATAGGTTTGTCGATAGTGATACGAGGTACTCAGATTGAGCGAATTGACATTGCCATGAATGTTATCTGCATCGCCGTTATTTACGCTGGCGCGCAATTGCCGACGTTCGCGAATGTAACTGCCGTTGAAGGCAACAATGTGTTCGCGGTTGCCGAGATATTGATAGGAACCATCGATGCCGACATCGTCGTATTTGTCGGCAGGACCGCTGGCGCGATCGGGCTGCAGCGAGGCATTGAGACCGACGATGCCGATCGAATACGCCGAGGTTTTGAGCGGTTTAAAATAAGCGATGCGCCAGTACGGCGCGGTGCGCGAAAGTTCGCCGGCGTCGTCGCCGATATTTAATTTATCGAGTGCCGCATGCGACAGCGAGCGATAAGCGCCCAGCTCGGCATAAATTGAATTATTCCAATAGGTATAGGCCGATGCGCCGACGACCTGATGTTCGAGACCACCTTCGAGCAATGTCGCGGTCGTGGATCCGGGTACCAGCTCCGATGCCATGTACGGAAAGCGCCACGCCGGCAATGTGTTAAAAGGATCCTGGATCGTCGGATTATTGTTGATTGAAATACCCGCGATGGAATCGGCGCCGAATAAATGCAGCGGCAACGCGTAGCGAATATCCGCATTATCGAGCGTATTTTTTTTGTCGATATCGGAATACGTGCTTTGAACAAAACTGCCGATATGATCGCTGATCGCGCCGGCGATAAATACCGAGGCTTCCTGCACCGACCAGTTATTGTTTGAATTATCGTTGGGCCCGGCCGGGCCGGACTGATTTTCTTTTGTGTGTGTCCACGAGCCGACCAGCATCGCGGAAAGTGGGACATGCCCACTCTGCCCATCGGTTGCGGTGTAACCGCCCAATTTGAATTGAATGCCATACGCCGTGAGCTGCGGCCCGAACGCGCCGATATGGCAGGCGGCGCATTCCTGTCCGGTTTGGCGCGCAAACGCGGGCAGTGCGTGCGAAGAAATTGAAAAAAGTAATGCAGCGAATCCGCATATTATGCGGAGCGATTTGAGCTTCACCATTTAGGCACCCGAGTGACAGAAAATTTATAAAGCTATTCCGTGATCGATTGCGTTGTTAGTGCAGGTGCCGGCGAAATGGGTTCAACGGTGGAAGCGTTGACTTAAAAAATAAAGAAACTCTGAGCAAATGTTTTATTGTTCTAACTACTGTACTGTTCTCGCAGTGGGTTGGCGCCGGAGGGTTCTCTTTTTCAGGACTACTGTGGAAGCATTCCGCAAGCTTCGGTGCAATCGGCCTAGCGAAACTCGAATTAACCGAGCCACTGAATATCGGAGCCGTGCGGATGTCCAGTGCAAAGTAGTAAGTCTTCTCCGCTCGGCCACAATCGCAAGCGCAATTTCGCGGCCGCAGCACTTAATTCAAAACGCAGCCAGGCGAGCGGCGCGTTTATAGAAGATTTCGCACCGCAATCCTGCATGAGCGTGGTAATGCGTTGTTTGATTTCCTCCGGAAAATAGCTCCACGTAATGGAGTGAAATAGCACGCGCGTTTTTCCCTCGTCGGCTTGTGTAATTCGCGAGCTCTCCAGCCATTGCGCGGCATCGGCGTGTTCGATAATCGGCGGATCGAGTTGCCACAGCGATATCGCGGCGCTCAAGCGCTGCAGTCGCGCATCCTGGTCGGCCCATACATAAGACAGCAGACGCTGTTGTGCGTCTTGGTCGCGCAAATCGATCGGATTTAAATCCACGCCATGGCGCGTATTGATTTTCAATGTTGCATCAAGCGGAGGCAATGGGCCTTGCCATTGCGGCTGGATCAATACGGGCGAAGATTGATCGCCCCACGAAACAGCGCCGAATTGATAACGGTAGCGATCGGCAATTAAATTAAGACCCGCACTCGCGCCGATTTCATACAACTCCAACGGCAGACGAGTGAGCTCGGCAATTTTCAGCAGACCGGGAAATAACGCCGCCGAGCGCATAACCTCATTGGTTTGCGGCGGACTGGCAAGATATGTGCGAAACACATCATCATGCGCGATCAGCGCAGATTTAATTGCGCTCCACAACTCATCATCGTGCGCTTTATAGGGAGGATATACCGCGTGCAATGCCGCCGATGTTTCATTGCGCGCTAAATAATGCAGTGCACCCGCCGCGCGCAGCGGCACCGAATCCGCTGCGGAGGATGGATCGCCGGGCCAGTTTAAAATAGTAGCGGCGATCGGTATCTGAGGAGTTAAGTTTTCAGCGCATAGACGGCATACGCGCGCTGTGAATGGTGAACCCAGTCGATCGCACCAATCGGCCTGACTGCGAAAAGCACTGCGTACTGTTTCAGACATACACATCCCTCGAATGACGTGAATAAAGCACGCGATCAGTCACGTTTTAATTTTTCAAAATAATTCGTACCCGTTCGCTCGATTTGTTTATCAAGAAGGCTGCTGCCACAACACCTCCTGTCCGCCGTCGCGACGGGCCAGTACGCGCGCGAGCACAAACAAAAAATCCGATAAACGATTCAGATAATGGCGACCGCTCAAATTGACTTCGGTGTTGCGTCCCAGCGTCACCGTGTCGCGCTCTGCGCGGCGGCAGACACTGCGGGCTAAATGACAAACTGCCGCACTGCGCGAACCGCCCGGTAAGATAAAATTTTTCAGCGGCGGCAACGGCTCGTTCAATGCATCGAGCAGGGTTTCGAGTTCCGCGATATGTTCCGCCTTAATCATCACATAACCCGGAATCGACAGCTCGCCGCCGAGATTGAAAAGATTGTGTTGTATCGCGGAGAGCGGCGCACGCAACGCATCGTCTTCCGGCAACTCTGCGATCAGCATGCCGACGATACTGTTCAATTCGTCGACGCTGCCGATGGCCTGCATGCGCGGATGATCTTTCTCGATGCGCGCACCGTCACCAAGACCGGTGGTGCCGTCGTCGCCGGTGCGCGTGTAAATTTTCGATAAACGATGTCCCATGGCCGTGCGCTCGCTGTTGCTGTATGTGATCGTGCTTCGGCGTTACTATACGCGACTGGGTGATGCGACAAAACCGGCGTCAATCAACGCCGGCATAGCAAAATGACGAGAGTTGAGGCCGATGCTGGAATTGGTATTGGGCGGTGCGCGTTCGGGCAAA
>DASXYH010000125.1:0-1584 GCA_036502545.1 Spongiibacteraceae bacterium | reverse complement strand
CGCTCGGTCCCGATAATGTGCAGGCCGCCGGCGGTGATCACTTGCTCGTGACGCTCGCGCCACGCCGCGCGTGTCTGCTCGATCTGAACTTGCGTCGGCTCGTTCAACTGCGCAATTTCGGCTTCGACATTACCGCCGAGCACGATATCGGTACCGCGACCGGCCATGTTGGTCGCAATCGTAATCACGCCGGGACGACCCGCTTGCGCAATGATTTCCGCTTCCTGCCGATGGTATTTTGCGTTCAACACTTTGTGCGGAATATTGGCTTTTTTGAAACGCTCGGAAAGCTCTTCCGAGGTTTCGATCGACGCGGTGCCGACCAATACCGGCGCGCCTTTTTCGGTAATCGCTTTGACGTCATCGACAATCGCGTCGTATTTTTCGCTTTTGGTCAAATATACCAGATCGTTCAGATCCTGCCGCATGGTCGGTCGATTGGTAGGAATGACGACGACATCGAGTGCATAAATTTGATGAAACTCGTACGCTTCGGTATCGGCGGTGCCGGTCATGCCAGCGAGCTTTTCGAACAGGCGAAAATAATTTTGAAATGTCGTCGAGGCGAGCGTTTGCGTCTCGGCTTGAATCCGCACATTTTCTTTCGCTTCGATCGCCTGATGCAGACCTTCGGATAAACGGCGGCCCGGCATCGTGCGGCCGGTATGCTCGTCGATCAAAATGACCTGATCGTCCTGCACGATGTATTCGACATCGCGATGATACAAAGAATGTGCGCGCACGGCGGAATGCACATGGTGCAACAAACTTAAATTACCGGCGGAATAGAGGCTATCGCCCGCCTGCAACAACCCGCTCTGCGCCAGCCAGTCCTCGATTAACTGATGGCCTTCTTCGGTTATTTCGAGCTGCCGCATTTTTTCGTCGATGCTGTAGTGTCCCGGCTGATCTTCCGTTTGCTTGCGCAGCTTTGGAATCAACCCATTAATGCGGCGATACAATTCGGAGCTGTCTTCGGCGGGACCGGAAATAATCAGCGGCGTGCGCGCCTCATCGATTAAAATCGAATCGACTTCATCGACGATCGAAAAATAAAGTCCGCGCTGAAAACGATCCTCTTTCGAGAACGCCATGTTATCGCGCAGATAATCGAAGCCGAATTCGTTGTTGGTTCCGTACGTGATATCGGCCGCATACGCGGCGCGCTTCGCGGTGGGATCCTGTCCAGACAAAATGACGCCGACTTCCATGCCGAGAAAACGGTAAATCGGCGCCATCCATTCCGCATCGCGCTGCGCCAGATAATCGTTGACGGTAACGACGAACACACCTTTGCCGGCGAGTGCATTGAGGTAAACCGGCAGCGTCGCCATCAGCGTTTTGCCTTCACCAGTGCGCATTTCCGCAATGCGGCCTTCGTGCAACGTCATACCGCCGATCATCTGCACATCGAAATGGCGCAGACCGAGCGTGCGTTTACCCGCTTCGCGCACCACGGCGAATGCTTCGGGCAATAAATCGTCGAGTGTTGCGCCCTGCTGCAGGCGCTGTTTGAATTCGGTGGTTTTGGCGCGCAAGGCGTCGTCGCTGAGATTGACCAGAGTCGCTTCGAAGTCATTGATG
>DASXYH010000124.1:0-4232 GCA_036502545.1 Spongiibacteraceae bacterium | reverse complement strand
CGTCCCATCCGTTGCTCCGCCGATGCCCGCGAAATCCAGCCGGTTTCCAAACGGTCCATGCCGCGCTTGGGATCGAAATTGGCGCGCCTGACCTGTCCGCTATCGATCACCGTATCGACGCCCGGAATCGTCAAACTGGTCTCGGCGATATTGGTAGCGAGTACAACGCTCGGCGCCGCATTGGCAGAAAAATTCATTGCCCGCTGTTGCTGCTCGGGCGGCACACTCGAATGCAGCATTAACACTTCGCAATTACCGCCTGCGAGGCGTTGCTGTATTTTTTTCATCGGCTGCCAGCCAGCGAGAAAAACCAATACACGACGCGCGCCCCGAGTTAGCGCAGCGCGAATTTCAGCGACGGTGTGATCGATAACATCGCTGCGACCGGGCGGACGATAGTCGATCGCAACCGGAAACGATCGCCCTTGCGCGCGTACCACTGGTGCGGCGAGCCAATCGGCAATCATTGCCGTGGGCAAAGTTGCTGACATCACAATCAACTGCAGCGGCGCGTTCGCCGCGCGCCACTGGGTTTGCGTTTCCAGTGCCAGGCCCAGCGCTAAATCCGCCTGCCAGCTGCGCTCGTGATATTCATCGAACAACACATAACGCACACCGGACAATTCGGGATCGCGCTGAATCTGACGCAGGAAAATTCCTTCGGTAACGACTTCGATAATCGTGCTATCCGAAATTTTTTTATCGAAGCGAGTGCGCAACCCGACGCGCTCGCCCAAGCGCTGTCCGCTTTGTTCGGCCAGATAATTAGCGACGCTGGCGGCGGCCAATCTGCGCGGCTGAATTAAAATGATACGCTGCCGCGCATCCGCACCGCGCTCGCAAAGCCACAACGGTAGATAGGTGCTTTTTCCGGCGCCGGGTGGCGCTTCGAGGATCACACGCGCATTGCTGGCCAATGCCGATGATAGCGCCGGCAATGCTGCGACGATTGGCAACGCGGAAGAACGGTCTGCCGACACGAGAATTCCCGGATTTGTTAGCGTTAATGAGAAACACGGCTAGCGCAATTTTGAGCTAATTGCGAATCAGTTTAAAAAAAGTGCCACCCCCAGCCGAATTATGACCAATAATTTTATTGAGATGTCATCCCCTGTTCTCCGACATCTCGGGAGCGAACTTTTCGCTCCGGTTGAGGATACCCTTCCTCAACGTTTCACTCCTAATGGTCTTGACCCGAAATCCCCCCAGGTTTCGGGTTTTTTTCTTTTAGGCATTCGCTTTATCAACAAGCACTTTATCGTCAAGAAACAAACGATCGAAGTTGGCGCTGGTAAGCGCCGCAATTTCTTCCAGTGATAGGCCCTTCAATTCGGCCACGCATTGCGCGACCTCGCGCGTATATTTCGGTTCATTCGGTTTGCCGCGAAAGGGGATCGGCGCCAAATACGGCGAATCGGTTTCCACCAACAAGCGATCGAGCGGAACCTGCTTGACGACTTCGCGCAAATCGGACGCATTTTTAAACGTGATGATGCCGGAAAACGAAATATAAAAATTGAGCTCCAGCGCCTGGCGCGCCATTTCCCAGGTTTCGGTAAAACAATGCAGCACGCCGCCACTGGCGAGATCGCCGGCTTCGCGAATAATCGCCAGGGTATCATCGCGCGCTTCGCGACTATGCACGATAACCGGTTTATGCAAGCGCGCGGCGGCTTGCAGATGCACGCGAAAACTCTGTTGCTGCGCGCTGCTGTTATCGCGGCTGTAGTAGTAATCGAGCCCGGTTTCGCCGATGGCGATAACTTCTGGTCGATCGGCTAATTCGCAAAGGCTGGCAACGCTTTCCTGCTCGTCTTTTAAATCGAGCGGGTGCACGCCTACCGATGCATAGACCCCCTCATAGTTGCGTGCGATAGCGCACACGGTATCGGCATTATCGCGATCGATGCCGATACACAGCATGCGCGCAATACCGCGTGCGTTAGCGGCGGCGATCGCGGCGCCAAGATCGCCGTGATAAGGCGTTAAATCGATTCGATCGAGATGGCAGTGCGAGTCGACCAGCATGGCAATTCCTGGATATAAAAAACAAACGGCCCGGATATCCGGGCCGTTAGCATAACCGTTAACTGCGCTTTTTTTACAGACTGAGTTGGGACTACATCGTATGCGTGGGACGATCCGATTCCAACGAGCCGGCGAGATACGCTTCAATTTTTTTGTTGGCGGTATCGTCCTGCGCATTGAATTGCACACCGATGCCCGCCGCGCGATTGCCTTGCGCGCGCTTTGGCGTAATCCAAACTACGCGACCTGCCACCGGAATTTTTTCCGGCTCATCCATCAGATTCAGCAGCATGAAAACCTCATCGCCGATGCGATAAGGCTTGCTGGTCGGAATGAATAATCCGCCATGCTCGAGAAAAGGCATATAAGCGGCGTACAGCACCGCTTTATCCTTGATTGTCAGCGACAGGATGCCATTACGGGCGCCTTGAGGTGCACTCGCGCTATTCATCGAACTCGACCGACTCCTTAATGGGGCGCGTAAAAAATATTTTATGAACGGTAATTGTCGATTTTCTTTCCGCTTGGCAAGGATAGCTTGCTTTTGCAAGCGGGACCAAGTCGCGTTTACTGGGTTTTTTTGTTAACTGCATCACAGGCAGCAAACAGGAACCCTTCAAGCGCCAATTGCGAATTCGGATTGGTTCCGGCTAACGTCAGGTTTATCAATGATTTCAATTGATCGAGCAAGCCGAATAAGTTGACAGCGGGCGCCTGCGACAACAGCGCCACAGCCGGTTCGGACGCAACATTTCCAGACGCCTGCGCGCGCAACGCACGCGTTACGCGCGACTCCAGCCAATAAAGCAGCGGCGTCCAATCGTGTTGCTTCCAGCGTTCGACGGCGGCCAATATCGATGTTTGCCGCTTCAATACCGCAGCCATTTCGTCGCTCAGCTCGCGGCGCAACGCAAAACCTTCACCTTCGAGTAGTTCGCGCGCAAACATGGGCCTGCCATCGGCCTCAGCCAGGGCCAACTCCAGCTTTTCGACCGACGCAGCGCTCGGCTGCAACCAGGCTTGAATCGCATCGCGCGCTGGAACCGGAAAATCCAGACGCTGACAACGCGAGCGAATCGTCGGCAGCAGACGGCCGGGCAGGTCGCCGATCAAAATCAGCAGCGCGGCATCGGTCGGCTCTTCGAGCGTTTTTAATAAGGCATTGGCCGCGTTGCGGTTCATCGCTTCGGCCGACGCTATGAATGCCAATTTACGCCCGCCTTGCTGCGCGGTCTGCGTCATCTGCTCGACCAGTTCGCGTATTTGATCAATTTTGATCGCTTTACCTGTTTCTTCCGGCGCCAGCCAATGCCAATCAGGATGCGTATCTGCCATCAGCAACAGACAGCTTTTGCATTGACCGCACGCCGCGTCGTATTGCGGCGATCGGCACAACAACACTGCGCCAAGCGCACGCGCAAATACTCGCTTACCAACACCGAGAGGACCGGCGAGCAGCAGCGCATGCGGCAATTGCGCACGCTCGATCTGTTGCGATACACGCTGCCATTGCGCGCCTTGCCATGGCAGCGGTTGCCACACCGGTTCAGGCATTTTTGTGTCAATCATTGCTTGCGTCATGCTTGCGCCTCAGCAAAGGCGTTAGAGCCGCAAGCAATTGCGACTGTACCTGCGGCAGCGGCAACGACGCATCGATGATGCGAAAACGCCGCGCGCCCACGCGTGCGCGCTGCAAATAACAATCGCGCACGCTCTGAAAAAATTGCTGCTGCTCGCGCTCAAGCCGATCGCTGGCACCACGCGCCGCAATGCGTGCCGCACCAATTTCAACCGGCGCATCGAGCAACAGCGTAATATCCGGCCGCAACTCTCGCTGCACCAACTGTTCAAGCGCGGCGATAACTTGCATATCTAAACCGCGACCACCGCCCTGATAGGCATAAGTCGCGTCGGTGAAGCGATCGCATAACACCCAATCGCCAGCCATCAGCGCCGGCTCAATCACGCGTGCAATATGTTGCGCGCGTGCTGCGAATACCAACAACAGCTCGGTCATTTCCGCCATCGGCTCAGCGCTCGGTTGCAGAAATAATTGCCGAATCGATTCGGCGATCGCAGTGCCGCCGGGTTCGCGCGTGGTTACCAAGCTGTATCCACCGCTGCGGATCTGTTCGGCGATAAAAGCAATATTGGTCGATTTACCGACGCCCTCGCCGCCTTCCACCGTGATAAACAAACCGCGC
>DASXYH010000123.1:0-7854 GCA_036502545.1 Spongiibacteraceae bacterium | reverse complement strand
TCGGGCGATCTGCTCGGCGCCGATTTAATTAAATCGTTGCGAAAATCGAGCGCGCGTCCGCTCGAATTTTGCGGCATCGGCGGCGCGCACATGCGCGCGGAAAATTTTCACAGCCTGTTCGATATCGAACGGCTGGCAGTGATGGGTTTTGTCGAACCGCTTAAGCGTCTGCCCGAATTGTTCGCGATGCGCAACAAATTGCGCGAGCATTTTTTGCAATGGCACGCCGATATCGTGATCGGTATCGACGCGCCCGATTTCAATCTCGGTCTCGAATTGCGATTGCGCGAACGCGGTATTAAAACCGCGCATTATGTCAGCCCATCGGTGTGGGCGTGGCGGCAGGGCCGCATTCACACAATAAAACGCGCGGTCGATTTGATGCTGACGCTGTTTCCGTTCGAGGAACAGTTTTATCGCGATCACGCTGTGCCGGTCGAATGCGTCGGCCATCCACTCGCCGATCAATTGCCGCTGCAACCCGATGTCGCCGCGGCCCGCGCGCAATTGCTTATCGATCCAGCCAAAACCGTGGTGGCGTTATTGCCGGGCAGCCGCGGCGGTGAAATCGCGCAGGTCGGCGCCGCGTTTCTCGATACGGCCGCATGGCTCTTACAGCGACGACCCGATCTGCATTTTGTGGTACCCGCGGCGAATCCCGCGCGGCGTGCGCAAATAGAAGCACTGCTCGCCAATCGAAGCGAACATCTGCCATTACAAATTTTGGATAGCCAATCGCAATTGGCGATGACGGCGGCCGATGTAGTATTAATGACGTCGGGCACCACCACGCTCGAAGCGCTGTTGTTGAAAAAGCCGATGGTGGTGGCTTATCGCATGGGCGCCTGGTCGTTCGCACTGGTAAAGCGTCTGGTGAAAATAAAATATATGTCGCTGCCGAATCTGCTCGCGAATCGAGAGCTGGTGCCCGAGCGTTTGCAGCACGATGTGCGCGCCGACGTGTTGGGTCCGCTGGTGTTGGAGCGCTTGGATAATAAAACGATGCGTATGCAGCTCGAACGCGATTTTTTGCAAATACACGAATCGTTGCGGCGTGACGCCAGTGCGCGCGCGGCAACGGCGCTGTTGCGTTTGCTCAGAGAAAGGGCGCCGGCGGCGGGAGAGCAGAGGCGATGACGCTGGATTTGTTCGCGTGCGCCTACCGCGGCGCTCTGCTCGCCGGTGTCGATGAAGTGGGGCGCGGCCCGCTCGCTGGCGATGTGTTCGCCGCCGCCGTAATTTTGCATCCGAAGAAAAAAATCAAAGGCCTCGCCGATTCGAAAAAACTCAGCCCCGCGCGCCGTGAACAATTGTCCGAGGAAATTTGCGCAAAAGCGCTGAGCTTTGCGATCGCGCGTGCGACGGTTACAGAAATTGATACCATCAATATTTTGCACGCGAGTTTGCTCGCGATGAAACGCGCAGTGGAAACCTTGCACGTACAACCCGAGCATGTACTTGTCGACGGCAATAAATTGCCGCGCTGGCATTATTCATCCGAAGCCATTGTGCGCGGCGATGATCGCGTCGCCGCCATTTCAGCGGCATCGATCATCGCCAAAGTTGCGCGCGATCGCGAAATGGTCGAACTCGATCGCGTTTATCCCGGTTATGGCTTTGCCGAGCACAAAGGTTATTCGACTAAAGTACATCTCGCTGCATTGCAGATGCTGGGTCCGACGCCGATTCATCGCCGTTCATTCGCGCCGGTGCGCGAGCAATGGGAGATCAGCATTACCGTTATTGCCGGAGATATTGTTATCGATGAGCGCGTGACGCAGGAGATTGTCGAAGCATGAGCAAAGCATTCGTCCATCTTCGCGTTCACTCCGAATATTCGCTGATCGATGGTTTGATTCGGGTCGATGAACTGGCGGCAGCCGTTGCGCACGATGCGATGCCCGCGTGCGCGTTGACCGATTTGAATAATTTTTTTGCGCTGATCAAATTTTATAAGGCCGCCATCGGCGCCGGCGTAAAACCGATTTTCGGCAGCGATTTTTTATTGCGCGACGATACCGACGAGAGCCATGTGAACGTCGTTTGCCTGCTCGCGCAAACCGATACTGGCTACCGCAATCTGACGCAATTGATTTCGCGCGCCTGGCTCGAAGGACAGCAGCAGGGCAGCGCCTATATTCGGCGCGAATGGCTGCGCGACTGCGCGGAAGGTGTGATCGTGTTATCCGGCGGCCGCTACGGCGATATCGGCCGCGCGTTAACCAACGGTAAAACCGATCTGGCGCTGGAACGCTTGCACTGGTGGCAGAATTTATTTGGCGATCGCTTTTATTTGGAATTGCATCGCACCGGTCGCGCGGGCGAAGAAGATTATCTGCACGCTGCCGTCGCGTTGGCGCAACGAACCCATTGCGCGGTGGTCGCGACCAACGACGTCCGTTTTCTGCACCGAGAGCAATTCGAGACGCACGAGGCGCGCGTCTGCATTCACGAGGGGCGCACGCTCGACGATCCGCGCCGCGTGCGTCGCTATAGCGAGCAGCAATATCTGCGCTCGGCCGAGGAAATGATCGAGCTGTTCAGCGATATTCCGGCCGCCATCGAAAACAGTGTCGAGATCGCCAAGCGCTGCAATGTCACGATCAAACTCGGCACACCGTTTCTGCCGGATTATCCGGTACCCGCCGGGTTGACGATGGCTGATTATTTTCGTCAGCTCGCACACGACGGCTTGAACGAACGTCTGCATTATTTATTCGATGTCAATGCGCCAGACTTTGCCGCGAAACAAATGCAATATCGCGCGCGTCTCGATTTCGAGCTCGACGTTATTATTCAAATGGGTTTTCCCGGTTATTTTCTTATCGTGATGGATTTCATCCGCTGGGCGAAGGATCACGATATTCCGGTGGGACCGGGTCGCGGTTCCGGCGCCGGCTCGCTGGTTGCGTACGCACTGAAAATCACCGATCTCGATCCGATCGCATACGATTTGCTGTTCGAACGTTTTCTCAATCCCGAACGCGTATCGATGCCGGATTTCGATATCGATTTCTGCATGGAAGGGCGCGATCGCGTGATTCAGTACGTCGCCGAGCGCTACGGCCGCGAAGCGGTGTCGCAAATCATCACGTTCGGTACGATGGCGGCGAAAGCGGTGGTGCGCGATGTCGCGCGCGTGCAGGGCAAATCGTACGGCCTCGGCGACAAATTATCGAAAATGATTCCGTTCGAAGTCGGTATCACGCTGCAGGATGCTTACGAGAAAGAAGAAATCCTGCGCGATTTTCTCGATACCGATGCGCAGGCGCAGGAAATCTGGGAAACGGCGCTGCAGCTCGAAGGCATCACGCGCAATGTCGGCAAGCATGCCGGCGGCGTCGTGATCGCACCGTCGCGGCTCACGGATTTCGCGCCGCTGTATTGCGATGAAACCGGCGCGGGTCTCGTTACGCAATTCGATAAAAACGACGTCGAAGAAGCGGGGCTGGTGAAATTCGATTTTCTCGGTCTGCGCACGCTGACGATTATCGATTGGACGAAAAAAATTATCGATCGCCAGCGCGCGCAACTCGGCGAAGCGCCGCTCGATATCATGGCGATTCCGCTCGACGACGAACCGACATTTAAATTATTGCAGCGCGCGGAAACCACCGCGGTGTTCCAGCTCGAATCGCGCGGCATGAAAGATTTGATCAAGCGCCTGTTGCCGTCGCGTTTCGAAGATATCGTCGCATTGGTAGCATTATTCCGGCCGGGTCCGCTGCAATCGGGCATGGTCGATGACTTCATCAATCGCAAACACGGCCGTGCCGAACTCGCGTATCCGCATCCGCGCTATCAAGATAAATGCCTGATTCCGATTCTCGAACCTACATACGGAATTATTTTGTATCAGGAACAGGTGATGCAAATTCCGCAGGTGATGGCGGGTTACACGCTCGGCGGCGCCGATCTGCTGCGCCGCGCGATGGGTAAGAAAAAACCCGAAGAAATGGCGAAGCAGCGCGCGGTGTTTGTCGAAGGCGCGAAGAGCAAAGGCTTCGGCGCAGAACTCGCATCGAATATTTTCGATTTGATGGAAAAATTTGCCGGCTACGGTTTTAACAAATCGCATTCGGCCGCGTATGCATTGGTGTCGTATCAAACCGGCTGGTTAAAAACGCATTATCCGGCGCCGTTCATGGCGGCGGTGATGAGTTCGGAATTGCAGAATACCGATAAGATCGTCATCTTCATCGAAGAATGCCGCGCGCTGAAATTGCAGCTGCAGCTGCCCGATGTCAACGTCGGCGAATACATGTTCACCGTGAACGAGCGCGGCGAAATTATTTACGGACTTGGCGCGATTAAAGGTTTGGGCGAAGGCCCGATCGAAAGCATTATTGCCGCCCGCAACAGTGGTGGACCGTTCACCGATTTATTCGATTTCTGCGCGCGCACCGATGCGCGCAAGATGAACAAGCGCGCGCTCGAAGCGCTGATTAAAGCGGGTGCTTTCGATCAACTCGGTGTCGATCGCGCGATTTTAATGGCGAGCATGCCGGATGCCGTGCAGGCGGCGGAGCAGAGCGCGAATAATCACAGTAGCGGCATGCTCGATCTGTTCGGCAGCGTTGTCCCCGTCGCTGCGAGCGGCGGCGATGTTTATCAGGATTTTCGCAATGCGCGCGCGTGGAGTACCAAGCAGCGTCTCGAAGGCGAAAAGGAAACGCTGGGTCTGTACGTCAGCGGTCATCCGATCGACGATTACGAAAGCGAATTGCGTGCGTTCGTGCCGAATCGCATCGTCGATTTGAAAGCCGACAATCACACGCAAACGATCGCCGGCCTCGTCGTGAATTTGCGCACGATGAAAAATAAACGCGGCGACAATATGGCATTCGTACTGCTCGACGATCGCAGCGCGCGCATCGAAGTGGCACTGTTTGCCGATGCGTACAGTGAACACCGAGAAAAGCTGGTCAAGGATGCGATTCTGGTGATCGAGGGTCACGTCAGTTTCGACGATTATTCGGGCGGCTTGAAAATGCGCGCCAAGAGCGTGCGCACGCTCTTAGACGCGCGCAGCAATGCGGTGCGTGCGCTGGAATTGCAGCTCGATGAAAAAGATTTTCGCAGCGATTTTTGCGGCGAATTTCAGCGCCTGCTCAACGACAGCCGCGGCGGTTGTCCGGTGGTGATTCAATATCGTCGCAATGGTGCTTGCGTACGGCTGCGTCTGCCGGAGCAATGGCGCGTGCAGCCATCGGATGAGCTGTTGCAGCGGCTGCGCGATCGTTATGGCGCCGAGCGCGTACGTTTGGCCTACGCCGGCGCCGGCTGAGTCAAGATCGACGTTGCTGATATAATCGCGTATCGTTGCGCCCTGCCTTGGGCGCAGTGCGCCTCACCGTTTTTATAAAGCGACTAATTTTAAAAATCGACCATGAATCCTAATTACCTCGACTTTGAACAACCGATTGCCGAGCTCGAAGCGAAGATCGAAGAACTTCGTTTGGTCGGCAACGACGCCAAGCTGAATATCAACGATGAAATCGGCAAATTGCGCGAAAAAAGCAATAAGCTGACCGAGAAAATCTACGCCAATCTGACGCCGTGGCAGATCGTGCGCGTCGCGCGACATCCGCTGCGGCCCTACGCGCTCGATTACATCAATCGCGTTTTCACCGAATTCGACGAACTACACGGCGATCGCCATTTCGGCGATGATCAGGCCATCGTCGCCGGCATGGCGCGTCTCGATGGCGAGCCGGTGATGGTTGTGGCGCAGGAAAAAGGCCGCGGCGTGCAGGAAAAAGTGAAACGCAATTTCGGCATGCCGAAACCCGAAGGTTATCGCAAGGCGTTGCGGGTAATGGAAATGGCCGAGCGCTTCAAATTGCCGATCATCAGTTTGATCGATACACCGGGCGCGTACCCCGGTATCGATAGCGAAGAGCGCGGCATTTCCGAAGCGATCGCGAAAAATCTCGCAGTGATGTCGCGCTTGAATACGCCGATTTTGTGCGTCGTGATCGGCGAGGGCAGTTCCGGCGGTGCGCTCGGTATCGGTGTCGGCGATCATCTGGCGATGCTGCAATACAGTACGTACTTTGTTATTTCGCCCGAAGGTTGCGCGAATATTATTTGGAAAACCACCGAGAAAGCGCCTGATGCGGCCGAAGCAATGGGGCTTACATCGAGCGTGCTGGAAAAACTCGGCATCGTCGATTGCACCATCGAAGAACCAAAAGGTGGCGCGCACCGCGATGTCGAGTTAATGGCGGCGCGTATCAAAAAACATTTAAGCGGCCAGCTTAAACGGCTGCAGGAAATGCCGGCCGACGAGTTGCTGCACAAACGCTACGAGCGTTTGATGTCTTACGGAAACTGATATCGTGAGCGGAATGTCAGCCGCCGCTCTCGCCGCTTTTCTCCAACCCTTCCTGCATTATCGTCGCTGGTGGATCGCTTACAGCGGCGGTCTCGATTCGCATGTTCTGCTGCACGCATTGGCTGATTTACGGCAACGCGAAAAAACTCCTGCTCTGACCGCGCTGCATATCAATCATCAACTTAATCCATTGGCGAACGAATGGAGCGCGCATTGCGAGCGTGTGTGCGCGCAGCTCGGCATCGAATTCATTGCGGAAAAAGTTGCGGTCATCAACAACGGCGATGGTCTCGAAGCCGCCGCGCGCCGCGCACGCTACGCCGCGTTCGAGCATCACGTAAATGCCGATGAGTTATTGTTGCAGGCGCATCACTGCGACGATCAAATTGAAACGCTGCTGCTGCGATTGCTGCGCGGCAGCGGTATCGCCGGATTGGCGGCGATGCCTGCGCAACGCGAATTGGGTCAGGGCATATTATTGCGACCGCTGTTGCAATGGCGGCGCGCGGATTTGCAAACGTATGCGCAACAGCATCAGCTGCGGTGGATCGAGGATGATAGCAATTACAACGATCGTTTCGATCGTAATTTTTTACGGTTAAATATTTTGCCGTTGCTGGCGCAACGTTGGCCTGCATATCCAGATACCTTGACGCGAGTTGTCGCGCAAGCGCGCGAAGCCACCCTGCTGATCGGCGAATTGGCGCAGCAGGATTTGCAGTCGATGGATGTCGTCGACGGCACATTGCCGATTGCGGATTGCATCGATTTATCCGCCACGCGTCTGCGCAATTTACTGCGCTATTGGATTCAGCAACAACATTTATCGCAGCCAAGCCGCGAGCAATTGCAGCAGGTCGTCGCGATGTTAACTGCGCGCGCCGATGCACAACCGTGTGTCTCTTGGCCCGGCGCGGAATTGCATCGTTTTCGCGATCGCCTGTTTGCAATGCCGCCATTGCCGCCGCTGCCGTCGCACGCAATTGATATCGAATGGAATTGCACCCAACCGCTGCGAATCGACGGCATGGGCGAATTATCCGCCACTACTGCGATCGGCACTGGCTTGCGCAGCGATTTGAGTTATCGCGTACGCAATCGCCACGGCGGCGAACGCTGCAGACCGATAGGTCGCGCGCATTCGCAAACCTTAAAAAAATTATTGCAGGAATACGCGGTGCCGAGCTGGCTGCGCGATCGTCTGCCGATTATTTATTGCGGTGATCAGCTTGCGGCGGTAGCTGATTTATGGGTTTGCGACGGATTTCAGCCGCCACCTTCCGAGTCGGGCTGGGTAATTGACTGGAACGCAACGCCGCTTATCTCAAATTGAGCCCCCCCCAGCTTTCTGTTAAGCTGAGCGCCCATCTCGCGGGGATCGGCAGTTTGCGCTGCAGGGCTCCCTCCGCCACTTGTCCAACTACATAAAGGCTCTACATGACGACTCGTTTTATTTTCGTCACTGGCGGTGTTGTTTCTTCCTTGGGCAAAGGCATTGCGTCGGCGTCGCTCGGCGC
>DASXYH010000122.1:0-5077 GCA_036502545.1 Spongiibacteraceae bacterium | reverse complement strand
TGCGCCGATTTCAACAGCAATCCCGGCGGCTTGCGCCGCAGCACATATTTGTTGCCATCCGTTTTTATTAAAAACGTGGGGTTCGATTGGCCGCCGGCGAATTTCTCGCACGCGACAATTGCGCCGAATCCCGGAATTTGCGCGGATAGATAATTCTGCAGGCTCGCAATATCGAGCGTATCAACTGCGTTCGCCATCGAAAATTTGCTCCGAATTTTTTTAATCGCCCCAATTTTTTTAATCAAACGTAAGCACCGCTTTGCCGAGCACCTTGCGCCCGGCAACGTGCTCGATCGCCGCAGCGACTTGTTCGAAGGGAAATGTCGCCGAAATATGCGGGTGCAATTTTCCCGCGTTGTACAAAGCGAACAGTTCGCGCATATTTTCCGCGTTGCGTTGCGGTTCGTTGGCAACGAATTGCCCCCAGAACGCACCCACCACCGAGCTGGTTTTCAGCAACATCAGATTGAGCGGAATTTTTGGAATTTCACCCGAAGCGAAGCCCATCACCAGATACCGTCCGTAGCGCGCAAGACTGCGTATCGATGGTTCCGCATACGCGCCGCCGACCGGATCGTAAACCACATCGATGCCTTTACCGTCGGTAATTTGCTTGATGCGCTCGCGCAAATCCTCGTGGCTGTAATCGATCAATTCGTCGGCGCCGTACTGCTCGCACAGCGCGAGTTTTTCCGCGCTCGATGCCACCGCGATAACTTTCGCGCCCGTCAATTTGCCGAGTTCGACCGCCGTGAGACCGATGCCGCCCGCCGCGCCCAGCACCAATAATGTTTCACCCGCTTTTAATTGCGCGCGATCTTTCAGCGCGTTGTACGAGGTGCCGTACGCGAGCACAAATCCCGCGGCTTCATTGAAATTCATCGCGTCCGGAATTTGATACGCGTGATGCGCCGGAGCCAGCACTTTTTCCGCGAACGCGCCGAGATCCGGATGCGCGAGCACGCGCATGCCGGGCCGCAAATGTTCGACACCTGTACCGACGGCGAGCACAGTGCCCGCCGCTTCCATGCCCGGTGTAAACGGCAGCGGCGGTTTCACCTGATATTTGCCCTGAACGATCAGCGAATCCGGAAAATTGATACCGGCAGCTTTCACTGCGATCAAAACCTGGCCGGGGCCGGCGGTCGGCTCCGGCACTTCCTCGATGGATAATTGAAACGGCGTGCTGAACGCCTTGCACAATACGGCTTTCATGAATCACCTACGGAAGGGCGCGTGCGCGCCTGAAGTTTATCGTTAGGATGCAATCGAAATCTGCGGCGCATCCGGCACGTCGAGCGTCATTTTTTCGGGCGGCGCCATGATTTCCGCCACGCCCTTCGCTACCGATTCGCCGTGTTGATTAAGGCAGTCGCAATCGACCGTCACGAATTTTTTTTCTTCGTTGCGATCGATGATTTCGAGCTTTACCGTAATTACATCGCCGATTTTCACCGGACGGCGAAAACGCAATGTCTGACTGCGATAAATTGCGCCGGGCCCGGTCATCTCCATGACCAGCGCGGCCGAAATCAATGCACCGGTCAACATGCCGTGGGCGATGCGCTCGCCGAATATGGTACCTTTTGCGAACTCCGCATTGAGATGTAATGGATTGATATCGCCGGACAACGCCGCGAACGCAACAATATCCTTCTCGGCAATGGTACGGGTATAGATCGTCTTTCTACCGATCGGCAATTCGTCGAAAGTAAAACTCTGCAAGCGCGGCATCGAAAGCTCCTCTAACTGGATAATTCAGGCGATGGATTATCGGCGAATCGCCGTAGCGAATAAAGGCCGAAAGCGAAGAGCTTCAGCGCGGCAGCAAACCGCGCGCAATGACTTCCTTCATAATTTCCGAGGTGCCGCCGTAAATGCGCTGCACGCGCGCATCGACCCACGCGCGCGAAATCGGATATTCGGTCATGTAACCATAACCACCGAATAATTGCAGACATTCGTCCGTGACCCTGCCCTGCATTTCGGTTGCGGAAAGTTTGATCGCCGCCGCCGCTTCCGCACTCAATTCGCCGCGCTCGTAAGCGGCAATGCCATGCTGCACCAATGCTGCATTTGCCATCAGCAGCGTATGCAATTCCGCCAATTTGAAACGTGTATTTTGCAGCGCGGCGATGCGCGCGCCGAACGCTTCGCGCTCCTGTACATAAACCAGTGTTTGTGCCAATGCGCCGTGCGCGGCGCCCAACGCGAGCACTGCAATAATCAAGCGCTCGCGCGGCAGCTCCTGCATCATCTGCACAAAGCCCTGGTTTTCATTGCCGAGCAATGCGTCCGCCGGCACGCGCATTTCCGAAAAAAATAATTCGGAAGTGTCGGCGCATTTCTGTCCGATTTTATCGAGGTTGGTGCCGCGTGCAAATCCGGCGCTTGTTGCATCGACTAAGAACAAACTGATGCCGCGCGCGCCCGCATTCACATCGGTTTTCGCGGCGACGACGATCATGTCGGCGTGCTGTCCGTTCGAAATAAAAATCTTGCTGCCGTTGATGATGTAGTGATCGCCATCGCGGCGCGCGCTGGTGCGAATATTTTTTAAATCGGAGCCCGCGTTCGGCTCGGTCATGGCGATGGCAGTTACGACTTCACCGCTGACCATGCGCGGCAGCCAATATTGCTTTTGCATTTCGCTGCCGAATTTCAGCAGATAACCCGGCGTGATATCGCTGTGCACTTCGAGACCGCCGGCAAAACCGGTGAAGCCGAAGTAACCCATCGTTTCAATAATGGCGAAAGAAAACCGCGCCGGCACGCCATAACCGCCATACGCTTCGGGAACATCGACACAGAGTAAACCGGCCGCACCCAGCTGATGAAATAAATCGCGCGGCACCAGCCCGGCTTTTTCCCAATCGGTATAATATGGCGCCATCGATTGCTCGCAAAAACCGCGCACGCTCTCGCGAAATAATTCAAGTTCGCCGCGCTCGATCTCATCGAGAAAATAGTTTTTCAACATCGTTCGATCTCATTCGCGTATGACAGGAAATTTCGATTTAATCACGAAGTGGGCAACATTGTTTCGCGCCAGCCCGCATGCCAGCCGCCATCGGCGATAAATTCAGAGCCGGTGCAATACGAACCTTCATCGGTGGCGAGAAATAACGTGACGTTGGCAACCTCATGCGGAAGACCAACGCGCGGAATCGGTAAACGCGCATAGTATTGGTCCATCGATGACGGATCGCTATTCGCATCGCTCTTGCCGCCCATGTCAGTAAAAATACCGCCGGGATGCACACTGTTGACGCGAATGCCGTACTGACCCAGCTCGATCGCCGCGCATTTGGTCATGCCGCGCACAGCCCACTTCGTCGAAGAATACGCCATCAAACCATTTTTGGATTGCAAACCGTCGATCGACGACACATTGATGATCGAACCGCCTTTTGCCGCTTTCATCGGCGCGATTGCGGCTTGAATGCCGAGAAACGTGCCGAGTTGGTTGACCGTCACCACGCGCATGAAATCGGCTGCGCTGGTATCGGCAATCGACGCCATATGCACAATCGCCGCGTTGTTGACCAGCACATTCAATGGCCCGAATTGCTGCGCCCGTGCGACGGCTTTTTGCCAATCGGTCGGTTTGGAAACATCCATATGCACGAATGCCGCCGCGCCGCCCAATTCCTCCGCTAATGCGTTGCCCGGCGCATCGAGCACATCGCCGATCACCACTTTCGCGCCATGTTGAATGAATAAACGCACCGTCGCCTCGCCCATTCCGCGCGCGCCACCAGTCACAATAGCCACTTTGTTTTGTAAGCGCGCTGTATTTTGCAATTGCGGCATTGTTGTTGCCCTCGTATTTTTATCGATACATCGTATTTTATCGATACATCTGCAAATAAGCTGCGCATTTTATCTATGCATTATCGCGACACCATCAATCATGCGGAGACGCTGTGCGCTCGCTCGCATATTACATTTCGAAAGCGTAACTTTTAACTCAACCGTGCAGTTCATACAATGGTGCCGCAGTTCGTACATCGCGTAGCGAATTGATGCTTTAGCAGCATGGATTGGCACTGTCACAATTTGGCGCTATCACAATTTGGCACTATCACAATAATGAGCAAACGCTCGATAACAGTCGCGGCCGTCTATTATGCACATCAATGTTCGTTACAAAGCTTATTTAATGTTGTTTATCGCGTTTCTGGCGCAAAACGTTGCGGTGGGATTTTCATTCGGCAGTATTGGATTATTGATCGAGCCATTAAGCAGAGAACTCAACGCCAAGGTCGCGCTGATTTCGCTATCGGTGGCATTGGTCGCATTGATCGCCAGCGCCAGCAGCCCCGTTGTCGGCATGCTGCTCGATCGCTGGTCGTTGCGCGCGACGATGGCGATCGGTTGCGTGCTGTGCGCGGCAGGTTATTACTGCGCGGCGCACAGCCATTCGATAGCGATGTACCTCGGCAGTTTTGCCGGCGTCGGGCTCGGCTTTGCGATGATGGGCGTCATACCAGCGAACAAAATCGCCAATATTTGGTTCCCTCACCAGCGCGGTCTCGCCGCCGGTATTGTCAATATCGCCGCGCTGCCCGCATTGGGTCCGTTGCTATTTCAGCATGCGATCTCCGCATACGGTTGGCGCGCGATGCTCGAAGGTTTCGCGTTGATCAACCTCGGTTTTGTGTTGATCGTATGGTTGATCGAACGGCCGCGCGACGATGCGTCGACAGAGTCGACCCCGACAGCGGAAGCGATAGCCGCGACATCACCGTTTAAAACAGCGTTGTTCTGGAAATTACTTTTCGCCAAAGGCTTATTGCTGGGCAGCGGCGTTACGGCGATCACTTATCTGGCGCCGTTTGCGTTGACGCAGGGGCTGACGCCGGAACGCGCCGCGCAATTGCTGTCAATCGAAGGCAGCGTCGCGCTATTCGGTGCGTTGGTATTCGGCTGGCTATGTGATCGTCTGTCACCATTTCTGGTGCTCGGCATCAATGCCATCAGCATCGCGCTGCTGTGGGCAACCATTGTTCATTTCGCGGATTTCAATTCGCTGGCGCTGCTGAGCGCGGGCATCGGTTTATGCGCTGCCGGTGTC
>DASXYH010000121.1:0-4216 GCA_036502545.1 Spongiibacteraceae bacterium | reverse complement strand
GCCAGGCTCGATGCGAACGCGCAACCACGCCTTGCTGTGGCGATTAAATATCTCGGCGATTTCGCCATCGGCCAAACCGAATACCGCCGCGTCCTGCGGATGAATTTCCAGATACGGCTCGCTGCGATGGCGATTCAAACGCTCGCTCTCCGCCGTGCGCGTCATCGTATGCCACTGATCGCGCACGCGGCCGGTATTCAAAATCAACGGCGTTGTTTTATCGATAATCGATTGCGGCCATTGCGGTTCAATCGCGATAAAATGCGCGCGCTTGTCGGCGGTGGCGAAATTGCCATCGCCGAATAATCGGCGCGCGCCGTTACCGTTAAGCAACGGCCACTGAAACGGAGCGAGCGCATCGTATTGTGCGCGATTGATTGCACTTAATTCGCTGATATCGAGTTGCAGCGGCGTCGCACGATTGATGCCGGTCAGCGCCGCGTATTCGACAAACACATCACGCGCGTTTTGAAAATTGAACGCGTGCGCAAAGCCAAGACGTTTGCCGATTTCAGCGAGCGCCCACCAATCCGGTTTGGCTTCGCCTGCGCACGGCAAAAAACTGCGCTGCCGAGAAATCGTTCGCTCCGAACTGGTCACAGTGCCGTCTTTTTCACCCCAACCAGCGGCGGGCAATAAAATTTTTGCGAACTGCGTGGTATCGGTGGCGCGCACGCAATCGGAAACAATCACCGTTTCGCAACTTTTCAACGCGCGCTGCCAGCGTTCGGCTTCCGGCATGCTGACCAGCGGATTGGTGGCGAGAATCCACAGAAATTTAATGTCGCCGCGTTCGATCGCCTCGAACAGCGGTACCGCTTTCAAACCGGGTGTTTTTGCAATATTCGGCGCGCGCCAAAATTTTGCAACAGTTTTTATCGATTCCGGCTCAAAGCTGCGATGCACGGCCAATTGATTGGCGAGACCGCCGACTTCGCGACCGCCCATCGCATTGGGTTGCCCGGTGATCGAAAATGGACTTGCGCCGGGCAAACCGACACGGCCGGTAGCGAGATGGCAATTGATAATAGCGTTGCCTTTATCGGTGCCGCTACTGCTCTGATTGATGCCTTGCGAAAATAACGTCACCGTACGCGGCGTTTGCGCAAACCAGCGAAAGAATTTTTCGACGCGCTCGACTTCGACACCGCACACTTCCGCCACCGCGGCTAAGGTCGGCGCCGATGCGCGTGCGGCGCTGAGCGCGCTATCGAAATCGCGCGTGTGTTCTTTGATGTAGCGATGATTTAACGCGTTGTTATCCGCCAAATAAACGAGCAACCCGTTAAATAAAAACGCATCGGCGCCGGGTTTGATCGGAAGATGCAAATCGGCCTGATCGCAACTCGCGGTGCGGCGCGGATCGATCACCACCAGCTTCGTTCCCGGTCGCTGTTTGCGCGCGTGCAATAAACGCTGATGCAAAACCGGATGCGCCCATGCCGAATTCGATCCGATTAAAATGACTAAATCGGCGAGTTCGACATCTTCGTAGCACGCTGGTACGGCGTCTTCGCCAAATGCGCGCACATGAGCGGCTACCGCCGACGACATGCACAAGCGTGAATTGGTATCGACATTCGCGCTGCCGACAAAACCTTTCCACAATTTATTCGCGACGTAATAATCTTCGGTCAGCAATTGCCCCGACAAATACAACGCCACCGCTTGCGGGCCGTGTTCGCGCAGCGTTTTTTGCAAACGCGCGCTGATATCATCGAGTGCCTGCTCCCACGTCGCGCGCGCGCCATTGATCTGCGGATACAACAAGCGCCGCTGTTCGCCGAGCGTTTCATGCAGTGCGGAGCCTTTGACGCAGAGCTTGCCGAAATTCGACGGGTGTTCGCTATCGCCTGCGACCGGCAATAATTCGATACCGTTGCGGGTAACACTGACACCACAGCCGACACCGCAATACGGGCACGTAGTGCGCGTAACAGGCATCTACGCCGCCGATTCCATCGCGGACGGCTGTTGCACTTGCACGCTGCCGCCGACGATTTGCACCGGCCACACACGCACGCTGTATTCGGGCTTCTCGATACAACGCCCATTCAACAAATTGAAATGTTCCTTATACAGTGGCGAAGCAACCACCAGATTTTTTTGCACATCGCCGACAATGCCGCGCGACAATACATTCGCGCCGCCGATCGGGTCGTAATTGTCGATTGCATAAACCCGCTGCGTTTCCGCCGGCAAGTAAAATATCGCCACCTGCTGGCCGTTGATCAGCGCGCACACACCACTGCCTTCGATTAAATCGTCGAGTGAGCACGCCGTATACCATCGACTCATCATGCGTTCCTCTTTTTTGTTCTATCCAGTTCACTACGCAATGTCATTTCAAACGCTCGCGATCAATTCACGCTTCTCGCTCACCGTTGCCGGCCGAATTTGACCACGCTCGGGTACGAACACAATATTTTCATCCGGTACCTCGGCGTTGACGAATTCGCGGAAGCGTCGCATTTTTTGCGGATCTTCGATCGTCGTTTTCCATTCGCACTGATACGTTTCGACAATATGCGCCATCTGTGCCTCCAGTTCGGCGCCGAAGCCGAGGCTGTCATCGATCACGATTTGTTTCAGATAGTCGAGACCGCCTTCCAGATTTTCCAGCCATACCGACGTGCGCTGCAGTCGATCGGCGGTGCGCACGTAAAACATCAGCACGCGATCGATGTATTTGATCAGCGTGGCATCGTCGAGATCGGTCGCGAATAAGTCAGCGTGGCGCGGGCGCATGCCGCCATTGCCGCACACATATAAATTCCAGCCTTTGTCGGTGGCGATCACGCCGATATCTTTGCTCTGTGCTTCGGCGCATTCGCGCGTGCAGCCGCTGACGGCGAATTTTAATTTGTGCGGCGCACGCAAGCCCTTGTAACGATTTTCGATCGCGATCGCCATGCTCACTGAATCCTGCTGACCATAGCGGCACCAGGTCGAGCCGACGCATGATTTCACCGTGCGCACTGCTTTGCCGTACGCGTGACCCGTTTCGAAACCGGCGTTGATCAATTCTTTCCAGATCGCCGGCAATTGATTGACGCGCGCGCCGAATAAATCGATGCGCTGACCGCCGGTGATTTTCGTGTACAAATTATATTTTTTCGCAACGACGCCAAGCGCAATCAATTTGTCCGGCGTAATTTCACCGCCGGCGATGCGTGGTACGATCGAATAGGTGCCGTCTTTTTGCATATTCGCGAGAAACGTATCGTTGGTGTCCTGCAAACCGATATGGGGTTTTTTCAGGACATATTGGTTGTGTACCGCCGCCAGGATCGAAGCGACGGCCGGCTTGCAAATATCGCAGCCGCGACCGCTGCCGTGCCGATGCAGCAAATCGGCGAAGGTTTGAATGCCATTGACGCGCACCAGGTGATACAACTCCTGACGGCTGTGTTGGAAATGTTCGCAAATATAATTGTTGACCGCGACGCCGCGTTTTTTTAACTCGTTATCGACTACGCTTTTTAATAATGTCGAACAACCGCCGCAACCGGTGCTCGCTTTCGTTTCGGCTTTGATATCGGCGAGCGCAACAATGCCTTCACCGATTTTACAGCAGATGGCGCCTTTGCTGACGTTGTGGCACGAGCAGATCGTCGCGGTATCGGGCAATGCATCGGGGCCCAATGTCGGCGCTTCCCCGCCGCTCGGCGCAATCAGCCCGAGTGGTTGTTTCGGTATTTCGATTTTATTCAGCATGTACTGCAACAGCGTATCGTAATTGCTGTTATCGCCGACCAATACTGCGCCGAGCAGATGCTTACCGTCTTTCGATACCACGACTTTTTTGTAGATGCCGGCGCCTTCGTCGATGATGCGATAACTCAGCGCGCCTTCGCTGCGCGCGTGACTGTCGCCGATCGAGCCGACATCGACGCCGAGCAATTTCAATTTCGTGCTCATGTCGGCGCCCTGGAATATTAATTCGCCGCCGCTGAGCTGACTGGCTGCTACTTTCGCCATTTGATAACCGGGCGCAACCAAACCAAAAATACGGCCGCCCCACAGCGCGCATTCGCCGATCGCGTAAATATTTTCATCGCTGCTGCGACAGTTGTAATCGATAACGATGCCGCCGCGCTCGCCGATTTTTAAATCCGCGGCGCGCGCAAGTTTATCGTCAGGGCGCACGCCGGCGGAAAATACGATCATGTCGGTTTCGAGAATTTCACCGTCGGCGAAATGCATCGCCAGCGCG
>DASXYH010000120.1:0-3811 GCA_036502545.1 Spongiibacteraceae bacterium | reverse complement strand
CTGCGCGGGAATCACAATCACCGCGGCGATAATCGTGACGTAAATTAAAATATCTTTTACCACCGCGATCATTGCCGGCGCGCGCAATCCACTCGCGTAAGTGTATGCAGCGAGAATGGCGAAGGCGACGATCAGCGGCAGTTCGCCGAGAAAACCCTGCGTGCTGAAACCGAGCGCGCCGATCACCACTTCGATGCCGACCAATTGCAGCGCGATGTACGGCATCGTTGCCATGATGCCGGTAATCGCAATTGCCAATGCGAGCCAGCGGCTGCCGTAGCGCGCGTGCACAAAATCGGCGGGCGTGATGAAGCTGTGTTTATGCGCGACCGACCATAAACGTCCAAATACGATAAATGCAAACGGATACACCAGTATGGTGTAGGGAACGCCGAAAAAACCAAAGGCGCCGGCGCCGAAAACCAAAGCGGGCACGGCGATAAATGTATATGCAGTGTAGAGATCGCCGCCCAATAAAAACCACGTCAGCAACGTGCCGAAACGGCGACCGGCCAATCCCCATTCTTGCAGCGAATTTAAATCGGCGCGTTTCCAGCGCGAAGCCAGAAAGCCCAGTACCGTCACCATGGCGAACAGCGCGGTGAAAACAATTGTCGCGGTAATATTCATCGTCCGCTCCTAGCGTTTGCGTATGTGCGAAAAATACAGCACGAGCGCGATCACCAGCGTCGATAACACCACCCACAGCAATTGATACCAATAAAAAAACGGAATGCCGAACGCGACCGGTTCGATGCGGTTGTACGACGGCACCCACAGCACGGCGAGATAAGGCAGCACCAGCAGCCAATACCAGTTTTTGTTGACGCGAGTTTTCAGCACGTTTTTATCCTTTATTTTGCATTATCAAGACATCGGCGATTTCTGCAACGGCGGCAACGCGCGCAGACAATTGCGACAATAACAGCGCGCATCGGTTTGTATCGGTACCGGCAATTCATACGGCTGCTCCATGCACCAGCAATACTGCGCGCCGCGGGCGATCTCGCAATCGTTAGTCGCGCCGCAGGCCGGACAATAGTTTGCATCATTGGAGACAGTGCGAATCGACATGGCAGGCGCCGTAATGTGTGGCCGTCATTTTACGCTGCGCCGTCTCGATTTGGCGAAGGCGTCTTTGGCGGATGCGTCTGGCGCGAAAATAGTTGCCGAAAATTGACGCTCGGTGGGCGTCTCGTTATCGTGACAGCCTGCGCTACGTTTAGCGCCACGCCGTAATTGCAGGTAGAGAGTTGCAGGCAGAGAATTGCAGACAGAGGAGAGCGGCTGATGTCCGACGCCGATGACAAGCTGTTTCGCGATGAATTGCAGGGGGTGCAGCCGCTGCAGGCACCCGCCAAGATAGCGCTCAATCGCTCGCCGGTTTCAGCGCTCGCCACGGCCGCCCGGCGCGAGGCCGCGCTGCGCGATCTCGACGCGGAGCGCAATTTTCTCACGCTCGATCATGTCGAGATGCTCGATCCGTATTATCCGCTCGATTTCAAACGCGCCGGTGTGCAGCACGGTGTCTATCGCAAACTGCGGCAGGGCAAATATGCGATGGATGCGCGGCTCGATTTGCATCGGATGACGGCCGAGCGCGCGCGCGAAGAAGTTTTTCAATTTATTCGCGAAGCGCTGGTTTACGATTTGCGCAATGTGCTGATCGTGCCGGGACGCGGCTCGCACAATCAAGCGCAGGAAGCGATTTTAAAAAGTTATCTGAACAAATGGCTGCCTGAATTTGACGCAGTGCAGGCATTTTGCAGCGCCATTCCCGCCCATGGCGGCACC
This sequence comes from Spongiibacteraceae bacterium, assembly GCA_036502545.1. Classification (GTDB taxonomy): domain Bacteria; phylum Pseudomonadota; class Gammaproteobacteria; order Pseudomonadales; family CAMLJR01; genus CAMLJR01. Next base: position 2,017 of record DASXYH010000120.1, on the reverse strand, counting down.
GGCGCGGTCTATGTGATGCTGAAAAAAAGCGAGAAGCGCAAACAGGAAAATCGCGATCGTTTCAATCGCGGGCGCGTGCCCGAGACACGATCATGACCCGAGTTGCGATCGCGAATAGCGGGCGGGACTGACGATGCCACATATCGTATTTGCGCCGGCCATTCAGCGTCACGTTGCCGTGCCGGCGCAGCATGTCGCCGCAACCACACTGCGCAAGGCATTGCACGCTGTGTTTGCCGTGCAGCCGGCGCTGCGCGATTACATCGTCGATGAGCAGGATCAATTGCGCAAACACGTGACGATTTTTATCGACAACGAACAAATCGGCGATCGCCACAATCTTGATCATACAATTTCCGATGATGCTGAAATTTATGTAGTGCAGGCATTGTCGGGCGGGTGAATAAAATACGGAAAGAAAAAACAAAAAACAAACCCCTCTGTCTCGCGGTGCGAGACATCTCCCCTTATCAGGGGAGAGATTTACAGGCCGCTTCGATCCAGCATCAAGGCGCATCCCCCTGATAAGGGGGACCGAGGGGGTTTATCTGTTATCTGGAGGAGAGTAAATGGCAGAACGAATACTCGTCGGCACGCGCAAAGGTTTATTCGTGCTGTGCAAAAATCCCGGCGCGAATGCGCAGTGGCATATCGATGCGGTGCATTTCCTCGGCGAGCCGGTCAGCCAGGTATTGCACGACGCGCGCGATGACACGCTGCACGCCGCGCTAAATCTCGGCCATTTCGGCGTGAAAATGCGCCGCTCGCGCGACAGCGGAAAAAACTGGGAAGAGACCGCTGTGCCGACGTATCCATCGCAGCCCGACGATGCGAAAGAAGAAAAACCGTGGGCGTTGCAGCAGGTCTGGTCGCTCGAAACCGGCGGCGCCGATCAACCGAATGTGTTGTGGGCCGGCACCAATCCGGGCGGATTATTTATTTCGCGCGACGGCGGCGACAGCTGGGAATTAATCCGTTCGCTGTGGGATCGGCCCGAGCGTAAGGGCTGGTTCGGCGGCGGTTACGACAGCCCCGGCATTCATTCGATCTGCATCGATCCGCGCAACAGCCGCCACATCACCGTCGGCATCTCGTGCGGCGGCGTGTGGCAGACGCGCGATGGCGGCGCGAACTGGCAATTGCGTGCGAGCGGCATGCACGCCGATTACATGCCGGACGAGCGCCGCGACGATCCGAATATTCAGGATGTGCACCGGCTGGTGCAGAGCCGATCGAACCCGGATGTCATGTGGGTACAGCATCACTGCGGCATGTATCGCTCGATCGATAATGCCGCGAGCTGGCAACAAATTTACGCGCAGCCGTCGGCGTTCGGTTTCGCCGTCGCCACGCATCCGCAAAATGCCGATATCGCGTGGTATGTGCCGGCGGTGAAGGACGCGATGCGTGTACCGGTCGATGCGAAATTCGTCGTCACGCGCACGCGCGACAGTGGCAATAATTTTGAAATTATTCGCAATGGTCTGCCGCAAGACCCGTCGTACGATTTGATTTACCGCCACGGTCTCGATGTCGATGCCAGCGGCGAGCAACTGGCGATGGGTTCGACGACCGGCAGTTTGTGGTTTTCACAAGATAGCGGCGATAGTTGGGAAAATTTTTCCGCGCATTTGCCGCCAATTTATTGCGTGCGCTTTGCGTAAATTTGCAGGCGTGAAGTCGATCCACCCATGTTTTATGACCTAACCGTCGTGCAATTTAGTAAAATGCTTACCAACCTGAGGGTAATTCTTGCTAAGGGTGAACTCTTTGCCGCATCAAAAAAAAGTTGGGTCCGATGCCGTATAAGTCATAGCGCCGAGCTGATATGAAACAGTTGATAAAATTAGCGACAGCAATGATTCCTAATAATGGTGGTGAGCTAACACTGTACCGTCGCGAAAATGAATTCTCTATTAGGCTATCCGGTCTGCGTGGCGAATTAATGAATAGCAGGATGCATAACTCCGAAGAGGAGTTGGCGAAGCTGGGTTGTGCACACATCAAAAATGATGAG
>DASXYH010000119.1:0-7408 GCA_036502545.1 Spongiibacteraceae bacterium | reverse complement strand
AACGGCATTTTGATCGATGCTGCCGAGCATTGCGCGTACATCGACTTCGACAATGTTGCCGGAACCGAATGCAATCGCCTGATCGGTGAGGCTCAATGCATCGCGCATGCTGCCATCGGCGGAGCGGCCGAGCAGCCATAGTGCGGGCTCTTCGAAACCCACCATTTCCTGGCCGAGTACATGTGTCAAATGCTGCACGATGCGCTCGGGCGTCATGTTCTTCAAATTGAATTGCAGACAACGCGACAAAATCGTCGCCGGTAATTTCTGCGGATCGGTGGTCGCGAGCAAAAACTTCACATGCGGCGGCGGCTCTTCGAGCGTTTTCAGCAGCGCGTTGAAACTGTGCGTGCTCAGCATGTGCACTTCGTCGATCAAATACACTTTGAAGCGGCCGCGCGTCGGCGCGTATTGCACATTCTCCAGCAGCTCGCGCGTATCCTCCACTTTAGTGCGCGATGCGGCGTCGACTTCGATCAAATCGATAAACCGGTTTTCCGCGATTTCATTACAAGCGCTGCACACTCCGCACGGCTCGGAACTGATGCCGGCTTCGCAATTAAGGCATTTCGCGAGAATGCGCGCGATGGTCGTTTTGCCGACGCCGCGCGTACCGGTGAATAAATAGGCATGGTGCAGGCGATCGTGATCGAGCGCATTGATGAGCGCTTTGAGCACATGCTCCTGCCCCACCATCTCGCGAAACACTTTCGGGCGCCATTTGCGCGCCAGTACCTGATAACTCATGCCGGAATGTCGATTGCTCAGAGGAGGCGCAAGCATACAACAGCGCGGGCGCGGCTAACAGAATTGACAGGGAGATTACCGGATAACAGCGGAATCGGCATTTGGAGGCAGCCCCACCAGCCACACCCCGGCACACGAATCAACAGCTACCGTTGCTCCCTTCCGGGTCTGGCGGGGTTCACCGTCTATCGTTGCGAGGGGACCGATGAGGCCACCATAACGTACTCAATATCCCCGCTGGCGCGAGGGCCGCGTATTGTGGGGAAAAAGCCCTGCTCGCGCAAGGCTTTGCTTGTTGGTTCTTCGCTAACCAACCACTAACAACTATCGGTTTTCAGCTCGGCGGAAATTTCTTGAAGATCGCCGCGACGCTTTCGCGAATGTATTTATCGCGCTCTTGCGGCGAATCGAAACTCGGTACGCGCCGCGAGGCGATACCGCGCCATACGAGTTGCTTCGTTTTCGCATCGACCAGATCGATGATTAATTTGCCTTGCGTGTATTGAGTTACCCAAACATCCGAATCGAAACCCGGTCCCCAGCAACGCCAGCATGGGTAATAACCAAAATTGGAATGAAACGAATTGATGTCGAGTTTATCTTCCTCGCCGATATGGTAGGTAACCAACAAATTCGCATCTGCCTCGGATTTCGCAAGACTCAATCCTTTCGCCGCCAGCTGATCATCGACGGCGCGTTGCACACGCCCGGCCACCAGATCGTTATCGATCATCGGATCGACTTTATTCGCCGGATGCGGCATCCATGCATAGCTGGCCGACGCCGGCATTTGCCAACCTGGATCGTAATCGGTACTAACGGGAATCGCCGCGCAGGCGTTGAGTACGACGGCGGCAAAAAAAATGGCGCAGGCACGCACTGTGTTATTCATTTTAAGCCTCTCCTGAAAGGGTGGTGCTGAGCAAAACTGGCATATTAGTGGGTTTCCTGATTTGACGTAACGTTCACCTCTCCGGTTCCCAGATTGGCTGCCAAAAACTTTTCCATTTCCTGGAACAGGCGCAGGCGGTGATCATAACTGCTGAGCCAATGATCACCCTCCTCCAATTCGATGTATTGATAAGGTTTGCCTGCCTTTTTAAGCGCAGCAGCCATATCCCGGCTTTGACCAACCGGCACTATAGGATCATTTGAACCATGCACTAGGAGCACGGGGATTTTGATTCGATCAACAAGATTTTGTGGTGACGTAGCGCGCATTTGATCGGCGTCTTTGAATAAGCTGCCAATTTGTTGTTCCACCACTTTCTTATTGACGAAATGTCGCCTGAATTTCAGGAAATCTATAAGATTGCTAACACCGGCGAAGCTGATTGCACAGCGATATAAATCGGGCGTAGTCGCAGCGCCCATCAACGCTGCATAGCCACCATAGCTTGCACCAACGATGCAAATTCGCTTTTTATCGGCGATCCCATTATCGGTAAGCCAGTGTACGCCATCGGTTATGTCATCCTGCATTTGCAAACCCCATTGCTTCAGCCCGGACTTCATAAAATCAAAGCCAAATCCAGATGAACCGCGAAAATTCATTTGCAACACCGCATAACCTCGATTGGCAAAAATTCCGTCCAATAGTCGAAATCCGTGCCGTCCTCATATATAGGACCGCCATGCGGAAAAATAACAGTAGGTAACGCTTTGGAGTCAACGCCTTTCGGTAACGTCAAATAACCCTCAATTTCCCTACCATCGCGCGCCTTATATCGCACAATTTTCTTACCTGCCAACATCTCAGGTTTTAATGCCGGGTAAGTAAAGCCAATAGGTGTCAGTTGTTTGGTTTTACGATCGCCGAAATAATAAATACCAGGCTGAGTATCGCTAACGGAATACAGTAAATAACGCGTTTCATCGCGACTAAAACCAACTAAAAAATTACGCCTATCCGGCAATGCTTTATCAATACCGAGCGCCAATCCGCGAAAGTCTTCGTCCCAAAATATATAGTGTCCCTTGCTGTCGGTATCTGAAATACCAACAACATCCGCCCGCTGCTCCGAATAAATCAAATGACCATCAATGTCACGATTCGGATCGAAATATTTGATCGTTAACGGCAACTTCGAATCACGCAGATCCACAGTAAAAATCGCTTTACGATCGTTCTCGTACGCACTGACATATAAAATATACGGATCAGCACCGAACCCCATGGGAAAAATTGCTTTATCACTAAAAGCTGAATACCGCCAGGCGGTCTTCCACTGCGTTCCATCCAGATTACAGTAAATTATTTCGAATTCGCCATCACTATACTTTTTACCCACTCTAATACGATGTTGACGATCGGACATCCATTCAATAACGTCATTTTCGCCAAAATGAAGTTTCTGCGTTTTGCCGTCATTAATGTTTGTTTTATAGACTTCGTACGTAAGTGTATTTGACGTAAGCGTATTTACCGAACGAGAAACGATTACGTCATTTCCATTATCCGATAAATCGATTATTTGTTCCTGCTGTGCATAAAGACTATATGGAAACAAATTTATTAACCCGCTGCCATCATATTTAATTGACACCAAGCGAGTATCGACCGACTCAACAGGGTAATTTTTTGTCGCGAAGGCAAACCCGACAATCAGCCTTTCGTTATTGGCCCAGTGAAATCCATCGCTCGCCATGCTGCTATCCGATTTAGCAATAATCTTGGGTTCAGCTTCAGAAATGCCTCGCGTGATTAAATATGAGCGTGATCCCTGGTTTATAAGCGCAGCGAAATGCTCTCCATCGGGAGATAATTGCACACTTTGCGTTTGTGGCAACGACGCGAATGCTTCGATAGGCAGCTTTTCAACCGACCGACCGGGCAAAGAAACGAAAAACAGCGAAAATAGCAAAACCAGTCGGCGCAACGACATATTATTTCATCCCTTGATTTATTTTTAGGCATCGCCACAGCGGCGTCTTATCTTAGCCAGATGTAATAAATAAGCGCAATGGCAGCTAGCCAGTGCCATTATCATGGCTGCTATAATCCAGCACCGGCCGCGCCTAACACCACAATTATCGCGCTGCCGCAGCCACGACAGGTCCTTTATGCTGCCAGGACTCGACCTCAAACAATTCAGCGTGCTGCTCGACCAGCTCTATCAAGGGCCGTTCGAGCAACTGCCGTTTTTAAATTTTCTCGATGAGCTGCGGCGTTTGCTGGCACTCAATTTCGCCACGTTGATTCTGCGTCAACCCAACGGCAATGATCCCGGCATGCAATTCATGAGCGGTCTCGATAAACCGCCGACATCGAACCATAGCGGCGCACCGAATGCGCAGAATTATCATGCGCTCGATCCGCTGCATAATCTGCCGCTCGATGAAGTCGTGACGATCGAACAGATCATACCGCGCAACAAACTCGAACAAACTGAATTTTTCAAACACTATCTCGCGCCGGACAATCTCTATCACATCGCCGGCATCGATGTGTGCGACGAACAGGGCCGGCGCTATTCGCTCAGATTGTGCCGTCCGCGCACCGGCGAAAATTTTTCGAACGCCGAGCGCGAATTGATCGGTCTATTAGCGACGCATTTATGTCGCGCGATCGCTTACGGTGTAAAGCTGGTGCAGCTCGATTCCGAGCGGCAATTTTATGCGCGCGCCACGTTCGGCCGTGCGGTCGGTTCGATCACGCTCGACGAGAGCGGCCATATGGTGCAAACGAACGCAGCCGCCGAACGCTTTCTCACAGAAAAGGACGGCATTGCGCGGCTGCACAATCAGATTCATCTCAAAAATACCGAACTCAACGAAACGCTGCGTCAGCAAATTCAAATCGCACTAAAAAATCAGCGCAGCGAAATCGCACCGCCGCTGGCGATCCAGGCGATGTCGATCCCGCGTTCATCCGGCAAACCCGATTACGAGCTGGTAGTGAAAGCGCTGCCGGTCGATCGCTATATCGCGCCCAGTCGCACGCCGCACTTGATCGTGTTCATCAGCAGTCCGGCAGAGAAAATTGAAATCTCGACGCGCACATTGATGACGCTGTATCACCTAACGCAAACCGAAGCGACACTGACAATTTTATTGGCGGAAGGTAAAACGCTCGACGAAGTGACGCAGGAATTGACCATCGCGCGCAACACCGCGCGCGCGCATCTGCGCGCAATTTTTTCGAAAACCGGCGTGACGCAGCAATCGATGCTGGTGAGTTTGGTGTTGAAGAGTTTGGCGTCGATAGCGCCTTGAGACGGCTGTCGGTTGCTGATAATAATTGTTAGTTTTTAAATTGAGAACCAACAGCATCTGCGACCAATTATTTCCCCGCGTTCGACGCGCCGAGAAACGCCGGCGCTTCACCGCCGCCATCGGCTGCCACCGCCGCGCCACTAACATACGAACTCAGCGGCGATGCCAGCACCAAACAGACATTCGCGATATCTTCCGGCGTCGCCATGCGGCCGAGCGGAATCGTGCGGCCCACGGCGGCAATACCCGCATCGTCGCCATAGTGCAGATGCGCCTGTTCGGTGACGATCAAACCGGCGATCACTGCATTGACGCGTACTTTCGGCGCCCATTCGACCGCAAGCGAACGAGATAAATTCACTAGCCCCGCTTTCGCCGCACCATAAGCGGCAGTTCCCGGCGATGGCCGCGTTGCGCTGACGCTGGCGATATTGATGATCGAGCTGCCGGCTTCCTGTTTCTGCATCAGGCGATTCGCGGCCTGCGCAATATTGAGCGGCGCGATTAAATTCAACTGAATGATTTTTTCGTGAAAGCGCGGCGACGCGGTGGCGGCTTCGGTCATCGGCGCGCCGCCGGCATTGTTGACAAGCACATCGAGTCGTCCGTACTCTTTTTCGATCCACAAAAAATAATCGGCGATCGCATCGATATCGCGCACGTCGAGCGCGCGAAAAATCGCACTGCGCCCGCCGTGCTGCGGCAATGTTTCCGGCGCGTTGCGCGCGCACGTAATGACCGTCGCGCCGGCTTCCAGAAATTTTTCGCAAATGCCTTTGCCGACGCCTTTGCTGCCGCCGGTAACGAATACGACCTTGCCGCTAAAATCGATTTGAATCATATTTTTTATTTCTAAGTTATCGGAATAAAATTCTCTTCGCCGAAATAAGCGCGTAACGATACGATCTTGCCATCACTGTTGAATTTGAATACATCGATCACGTGAATTTGCGTCGCTTGGCCTCTAAAGTTAAGCGTAACGACCAGAGGAAACGCCACTTCGACTCCGGCGATACGCAGCGGCCCGGTCAGTTCGAGCTGCATTGCATTGGTGGTGAGTTTTCGATAAAACTCGGTCACCGCGGCGATACCGCAAGCCGGTGTGGAACCTACCGGATCTTCGACCGTCGCATCGTCGGCATACAACGCAGCGACACTCTGCCAATCGCTCGCGCTCATCAGGCGCAAATAATCGTCGACCGTTTTCTTATAGTGTGCGCTGCTCATTGTATATCGCCTCAGACGATTTCAAACAAACCGGCCGCACCCATACCGCCGCCGATACACATCGTCACGACGACGTATTTTGCGCCGCGGCGTTTACCTTCGATTAGCGCGTGGCCGGTCATGCGCGCACCGCTCATGCCGAACGGATGGCCAATCGAAATCGCGCCGCCGTTGACGTTAAGTTTGTCGTTGTCGATGCCGAGTTGATCGCGGCAATAAATCACCTGACATGCGAACGCCTCGTTCAATTCCCACAAACCGATGTCGTCGATTTTCAAACCGTGGCGTTTCAACAATTTTGGAATCGCGAACACCGGGCCAATACCCATTTCGTCGGCTTTGCAGCCAGCGACGGCGAGACCGCGATAAATACCGAGCGGGGTTAAATTATTTTTCTCGGCGAATTTGCTGTCGACCAATACCGATGCCGATGCGCCGTCGGATAATTGCGACGCATTGCCGGCGGTGATGAAGCGGCCCTGCTTCACCCATTGACCTTCTTTCCACACCGGTTGCAATGATTTCAAACCTTCGAGCGTGGTGTCGGCGCGATTGCCTTCGTCTTTTTCCAGCATGACTTCTTTGTAAGTCACTTCGCCGGTTTCTTTATTCGTGATCGCCATCGTGGTTTTCATCGGTACGATTTCATCGTCGAACTTTCCGGCGCGCTGCGCAGCCGCGGTGCGCATCTGACTTTGAAACGAATACTCATCCTGCACATCGCGCGAAATGTTGTAGCGCTCGCAGACAATTTCCGCCGTTTCCAGCATCGGAATATACGCAGTGGGATCGGCCGCGATGACCGCTTGCGATACCGCGCGATAACTGTTCTTGTATTTGTTTTGCGTCAGCGAAATTTGCTCGATACCGCCGGCGACAACGACATCGTATTCGTTGCACATGATGCTTTTCGCAGCGTTCGCGATCGCCATCAGGCCGGACGAGCACTGGCGCTCGACCGTCATGCCGGGCACCGAATCCGGCAGACCGGCGACGATGCTGGTGAGGCGACCGATGTTGTACGACTGCGTGCCCTGCAGCGCGACCGCGCCGATGATGCAATCCTCGAACAGCGCGGGATCGATACCCGAACGCGCGACGGCGGTGCGCACCACGTGGCCGCTCATGGCCGGGGCTTCGGTATCGTTGAAGGCGCCGCGAAATGCTTTGCCGATCGGGGTGCGGGCGGTGGAAACAATAACGGCTTCTCTCATGATCT
>DASXYH010000118.1:0-12003 GCA_036502545.1 Spongiibacteraceae bacterium | reverse complement strand
GGAGCTTTCCCTTACAATACGCCGCCTTTCTGGCCGGTCAGCCAGATTCAACAGCATTCAAGCGCGACCGCGGGTTGCATCCGCAGCGCCAACTCTGGGATTAACGGGTAATGGTAACAATTCGTTTAGCACGTGGCGGCGCCAAAAAGCGTCCTTTCTACCATCTCACCGTCACCGATAGCCGCAGCCCGCGCAGCGGTCGCTACCTCGAGCGTGTCGGTTTTTTCAACCCGATTGCGTGCGGCGGTGAAGAGCGCCTGCGCGTCGATTTCGACCGGTTGAATCATTGGGTGAGCCAGGGCGCGCAATTATCCCAGCGCGTTGCGACGCTGGTGCAACAGGCAAAGCAAACTTCCTGATATGTTGATCGCCCCTGCCGATCTGGTTGTGATCGGCCGTTTTACCGGGATATTTGGTCTCAAGGGGTGGTTGAAAGTTTATTCCTACACGGATCCGCTGGAAAACTTTCTCAAATATAACTACTGCCAGATTCAGCGACACGACATCTGGCAGGCTGCCGAAATTGCCGAGGGCAGAGTGCACGGCAAGGGCATGGTAGTCAGGTTGAAAGGGATAGATGATCCCGAACAGGCTGCAGCTTATACCGGTTGCGATATTGCAGTGGCAGCGACCCAACTGCCGCTGCTGCCGGAAAGTGAATTTTACTGGCGCCAACTGGAAGGCTTGCAGGTGATCGTGGATCACCCGCAGCGGGGTCGATTGGCGCTCGGACAAGTCGACCATCTGCTCGAAACCGGCGCGAACGATGTGCTGGTGGTGAAGGGCGATGAGCACAGTATCGATCGGCGTGAGCGGTTGATTCCATATCTGGAGCAGGTGGTGCTCGAAATTGATCTCGCCGCGCAGCTGATGCGCGTAGATTGGGATCCTGATTTTTAGAGTGGCTGGGAGAGCGGTGGCGCATGCAGATCGGTATGGTCACGCTGTTCCCGGACATGTTCGATGCGGTTATCGATAACGGCATCACCAGCAGAGCGGTCGATAACGGTATATTGCAACTGAATTGCTGGAATCCGCGCGATTTTACCAGCGATCGGCATCATACCGTGGATGATCGGCCCTACGGCGGCGGTCCTGGCATGGTGATGAAGATCGAGCCGCTGCGCGATGCGATTCACGCTGCGCGCAATGAATTGAAAGAGGCGCGCGTGATTTATCTGTCGCCGCAGGGGCGGCGCTTGGATCAAAGCGCCGCAGCGGAATTAGCGACGAGATCGCAATTAATTCTCGTGGCAGGGCGATACGAAGGCATCGACGAACGCCTGATCGAAACCGAGATCGATGAAGAGTGGTCGATCGGCGATTACGTGCTGAGCGGTGGCGAGTTGGCTGCGATGGTGCTGATCGATGCGGTAACGCGGCTGTTGCCGGGCGTGCTCGGCGATGAACAGTCCGCGCAGCAGGATTCGTTTTCCAATGGATTACTCGATTGCCCGCATTACACGCGGCCCGAGGAATACGACGGTAAACGTGTTCCCGCGGTGCTAATGAGTGGGAATCACGAATTGATTCGGCGCTGGCGGTTGAAGCAGGCGCTGGGGCGAACCTGGTTGCGACGCTCTGAGCTGTTGCAGCAGCAGATGCTGAATGATGAGCAACAGCGACTGCTCGACGAGTTTATTCGCGAGCAGCGTGATTGAAACAATTTTAACGAGCAACAGTTGTTGCCGATTAATAGCTGTGAAGCTAACGAGCCAACTTTATTTGAGGAATGGGTCATGACCAACAAAATTATTGCGCAACTGGAAGCCGAGCAGGCGAAGCAGGATGTGCCCGAATTCAGCCCCGGCGATACTGTGATTGTCCAGGTGAAAGTGAAAGAAGGCGATCGCGAGCGTATCCAGGCTTTTGAAGGCGTGGTCATTGCCAAGCGCAATCGCGGTTTCAACTCTGCATTTACCGTACGTAAAATTTCGCACGGCGTTGGCGTTGAGCGGACTTTCCAAACCCATAGCCCGTTGATCGATGCGATTTCGCTCGTGCGCCGCGGCGATGTGCGCCAAGCCAAGTTGTATTATCTGCGCGAACTGTCTGGTAAAGCCGCGCGCATCAAGGAAAAACTCAACTGATCGGCGACGTCTGTGCCAGAGCGCAAGGTGCCATTGCGGCGGCAGGCGCCGGTGCAAAAAAAGTCTCCCGGCAAAATACCAAAAAAGGCGGCTTCGGCTGCCTTTTTTATTGATCGATTGGCGCCCGACGATGCGGCGGTTATCGATCGTTATCTGGATGCGCTATGGCTGGAGAAAGGATTGGCCGAAAATAGTCTCGCCGCATATCGGCGCGATTTGATCGCCTTCGGTTCATGCGCAGCACAGGCAGGCAGTGATTTGTTACGCGCCGACGCCGCCGCTGTTAAAGCGGTTTTAGGCGCAATGAAAAGTGCGCGTTCGATGTCGCGTTTTTTGTCCTGCCTGCGCGGCTTTTACGCCTATCAAATTCGCGAGGGTAAAACCGCCAGCGATCCCACACGCGATATCGATTCACCGAAGCTTGGTCAGCCGTTACCGAAAAGTCTGAGCGAGCGCGAGGTCGATTTATTGCTGGCGGCGCCGCGGCAAGATATCGCCATCGAGTTGCGCGATAAGGCCATGCTCGAATTATTGTATGCCACTGGGCTGCGCGTCAGCGAGCTGGTGGGCTTGCGTCTCGATCAACTCAGCCTGAATCAGGGTGTCGTGCGCGTGATCGGGAAAGGCAGCAAGGAGCGTCTGGTGCCGGTCGGCGAAGAAGCGCTGCATTGGCTGCAGAGACATCTGCGCGAAGCGCGTCCGCTGCTATTGGGTAACACTCAGAGTGCGATGGTATTCCCAAATCGCCGCAGCGATACGATGACCCGACAGGCCTTCTGGTATCGTATAAAACACTATGCGTTGCGTGCCGAAATTAAATCGCCGCTGTCGCCGCACACGCTGCGTCACGCATTTGCCACACATTTGCTGAATCATGGCGCGGATTTGCGAGTCGTACAGCTCTTGCTGGGTCACAGTGATCTCAGCACCACGCAAATCTATACTCATGTGGCGCGGGCGCGAATGAAAGAGTTGCACCGTCAGCACCATCCGCGCGGATAGTGTAACCTCCGCCGCGGAACTGATGGCCGGTATCGGGTTCGAATTTCAATGGCTGCGACAGTGCCGCCGCCGTACGAGAGACAGATGATGAACATGACGAAAAAAGCAGTGATTGGGTTGATGACGTGGGTGTCATTAATGGCATTGATAGCGTCGGCAGAAACGGAAAACCCCGAAGCTCTGATTAAACGTACACTCGAAGTGCGTCCGGATGTGAAAGTTATTGCGGTCGAGCCAAGCGAAATCAGTGGCTTATACGCCGTTCAAATTCAAAACGGGCCGACGATTTACGCCTCCGCCGATGGCAAATATTTTGTTCATGGCGAACTGTTTGCGGTGCAGGATAAAAACTTCGTGAATTTGACCGAGCAGCGCGGCAATGGCGATCGCGCCAAAGCGATGGCGGCGGTAAAAACCGAAGACATGATCGTATTCAAACCGAAAGGACCGACCAGAGCGGTGATCAATGTATTTACCGACGTCGATTGCGGCTACTGCCAGAAATTTCATAAGGAAGTACCGGAGCTGAATGCGAAAGGCATCGAGGTGCGCTATTTGGCGTTTCCGCGCGCCGGCATCGGCTCCGAGTCTTATCAGAAGCTTGTGACCGCGTGGTGCGCCAAAGATCGTCAGGGCACGTTGACACGCTATAAAAATCGCGAGGCGGTGCCGATCAATACCTGCGCGAAAAATCCAGTGGCCGCTGAATACGAATTGGGTGAACAGGTCGGCGTCAATGGTACGCCGACGCTGGTTACTGCTAAAGGCGAGTTGATTACCGGTTATATGCCGGCTCAGGAACTGGCGGATCGGATGGGCTTACACTAGCGCGTTTTCGCTCAAAAAGGCGGCTCATAGTAGCCGCCTTTTTTATTTTTGGTTTTATTGTCGGCGCCACTGCAATAAAATCCGCGCTCCATTTTGATAGGTAGGCGATTGAACTTGAATCCGGCACAACCTTCCATAAATTCCGTGCGCATAGGTATCTGCGGGCTAGGCACCGTGGGCAGCGGCACATTCAATGTGCTCAAACGCAATAGCGCAGTGATCTCCGCTCGCGCGGGCTGCACGATCGTGGTCGAGCAGATCGGCGCGCGCCGCGATAATCCCAATTGCCCCATTGATGATGTGGCCATCACGCGCGATGTGTTTGCCGTCGCCGACAATCCAGCGGTGCAAATTCTGGTTGAATTGATCGGCGGTACCACGACTGCGCGCGAACTCGTTTTGCGCGCGATCAATAATGGCAAACATGTCGTCACCGCGAACAAAGCGTTGATCGCGCAATACGGCAATGAAATTTTTGCAGCAGCGCAGCAGCGCGGCGTCAGCGTTGCGTTCGAAGCGGCGGTGGCCGGCGGTATTCCGGTAATCAAAGCGATTCGCGAAGGGCTCGCGGCCAATCGCATCGAATGGCTCGCCGGCATTATCAACGGCACCAGCAATTTCATTCTCACCGAAATGCGCGAAAAACATCGTCCATTTGCCGATGTGCTGAAAGAAGCGCAGGCGCTCGGTTATGCCGAAGCCGATCCTACCTTTGATGTCGAGGGCATTGATGCCGCGCATAAATTAATGATTCTCGCGTCAATCGCATTTGGTATTCCGCTGCAGTTCAATAAAGTTTATACCGAGGGCATCACGCGCATTGCGCCGATCGATGTCGAATATGCCGAACAGCTCGGCTATCGCATCAAGAGTTTGGGTATCGCACGCCGCGCAGAAAAAGGCATCGAATTGCGCGTGCATCCGACCCTGATTCCTGAAAAAAGATTGATCGCAAATGTGAACGGCGTGATGAACGCGGTGCTGGTGAAAGGCGATGCGATGGGACCGACGCTGTATTACGGTCCCGGCGCCGGCAGCGAGCCGACAGCATCCGCCGTCATCGCCGATATTGTCGATGTCGCGCGTACGTTGAGTGCCGATCCGAAACATCGCGTGCCGCACCTCGCGTTCCAGTCGAACGCACTCGACGATACGCCGGTATTGGCGATCGATGATGTCGTGTCGTCTTATTATTTGCGAATTTCGGCGCACGATAAACCCGGCGTGCTGTCGCGCATCGCGCAAATTTTATCGGATGTCGGCATCAGCATCGAAGCGCTGATTCAAAAAGAGCCCGCGGCCGAGCAGGATCATGTGCCGGTGATTATTCTTACCAATCGCACGCAGGAGCGTTTGATCGCATCGGCGATCGCGCAAATCGAAGCGCTCGATAGCATCGAAGGCGATGTGGTCAGAATACGCGTCGAGTCTTTAGCGGGTTAACAACACGTAGGTGCAATTCTATTGCGCCGCATGAATTAAAAACGGCGCAATAGAATTGCGCCCTACATGAAGCGTAAAAATGAAATATATCAGTACTCGCGGGCAAGCGCCCGCGCTCAATTTCGAAGAAGTCTTGCTGACCGGTCTCGCACCCGATGGCGGTTTGTATGTGCCGCAAACACTGCCGAAATATTCGCGCGAAGAAATTGCAAGCTGGGCGGGACTCGATTACACCGCGCTCGCGTACAAAATTATTCAGCCGTTTGTCGCGGAAAGTATTCCGCCCGCTGATTTGAAAAAAATCATCGACGATACGTATGTTGATTTTCGCCATCCCGCAATCGCGCCACTGGTGCAGCTCGATCACAACGAATGGGTGATGGAGTTGCATCAGGGCCCGACGCTGGCATTTAAAGATTTTGCGTTGCAGATGCTCGGCCGCTTGCTCGATTACGTG
The DNA here is from genome assembly GCA_036502545.1 of Spongiibacteraceae bacterium. Taxonomy (GTDB): domain Bacteria; phylum Pseudomonadota; class Gammaproteobacteria; order Pseudomonadales; family CAMLJR01; genus CAMLJR01. The sequence goes on along the minus strand of DASXYH010000118.1, from coordinate 6,183 downwards.
CTTGAGCGCAATCAGCGCAAAGTTGTGATCATGGGCGCAACCTCCGGCGACACCGGTTCGGCGGCGATTCAGGGCTGTAAACGCTGCAAGAATATCGATATTTTTATTCTGCATCCGCACAACCGCGTTTCCGAGGTACAACGCCGGCAGATGACGACAGTGCTCGGCGAAAAAATTCACAACATCGCAATCGAAGGTAATTTCGACGATTGCCAGGCGATGGTAAAAGCAAGTTTCGGTGCGCAACAGTTTCTGCCAAAAGATCGCCAGCTGGTCGCGGTGAATTCGATCAATTGGGCGCGTATCATGGCGCAGATCGTTTATTATTTTTACGCGGCGCTAGCACTCGGCGGTCCGCAGCGCGCAGTTTCGTTCTCGGTGCCGACCGGCAATTTCGGCGACATTTACGCGGGCTACCTCGCCAAGCGAATGGGATTGCCGATCGAGCAATTAATTATTGCCACCAACGCCAACGACATTTTGCATCGCCTGATCGGCAGCAATCTTTACAGCAAACATCCATTGCAGCACACGTTGTCGCCGAGTATGGACATCGTTATTTCGAGCAACTTCGAGCGCCTGCTGTTCGATTGCTACGATCGCGACGGCGCGGCAATTTCCGCTCTGATGAATAATTTCGGTCGAGGTGATGTGACGCTGAGCGAATCCGCGTTTGCGAAAGCGCGAGCATTATTCGACAGTTACGCGGTAAACGATGCCACGACCGTGGCAACGATCGCCGACGTGTGGGAAAAAGCCGAATACCTGCTCGACCCGCATTCGGCGATTGGTGTGAAAGCCGCGCGCGAATGTCGCCGCGATAAAACAACGCCGATGGTAACGCTGGCCACCGCGCACCCGGCGAAATTTCCCGACGCGGTGAAACAGGCGGGTTACCCTGACGAAGTTCCGCTGCCGCATCACATGGCCGATTTGTTCGAGCGCGAAGAACGCTATACCGTCTTGCCGCACGCTATCGAAAAAGTGCAGCAGTTTATGGTGGCGAATATTAAGGCGTAGGTGCGATTTTTTCTCCCTCCCCTGATAAGGGGAGGGCCGGGGAGGGGTTTAACCCTGCAAACAAAAACCCCTCCGTCGCTTTGCGACACCTCCCCTTGTCAGGGGAGGGAGTTGTGCACGAAGCTTCGAGCGCGAGTTTTAGATAAATGCAAAAACAAATTCGTCGCCGTCCAGCTCCCTCTAAAGCATGCAATTTTTCTGCTGAAATTCCTTTGGCGCTTGCGAATATTTATGCCGCGCGCGGTGTATTCGACGGCGAACAGCTCGCGAACGAATTAACGCGTTTAAGCGCACCTGATCAATTCAAAGGTTTGCCCGCGGCTGCAGCGTTGATTGCCGATTGCATTGAGCAGCAGCAGTCGATTTTGATTATCGGCGATTTCGATGCTGATGGCGCGACCAGTACGGCGCTCGGTGTGTTGGCGCTGCGTGCACTCGGCGCGCTAACGGTCGATTTTCTGGTGCCGAATCGATTTGAATTCGGCTACGGATTAACGCCCGAAATTGTCGCGGTTGCCGCCACCATGCAACCGGATTTGATCATCACGGTCGATAACGGCATTTCGAGTTGCGACGGCGTCGCCGCGGCCAATGCGCTCGGTATCCGCGTACTCGTCACCGATCATCATTTGCCGGGCCAGCAAATTCCCGCCGCTGCCTGCATCGTCAATCCCAATCAGCCGGGCTGCGGATTTCCCAGCAAAAATCTTGCGGGCGTCGGCGTTATTTTTTATGTGCTCGGCGCCGTGCGCGCCGAACTGCGTAGGCGCGATTGGTTTTCGAAACAAAATATCATTGAACCCAATCTCGCCGAATTTCTCGATCTCGTCGCGCTCGGCACCGTGGCCGATGTGGTGCCGCTCGATTACAACAATCGCGTGCTGGTGGCGCAGGGGTTGCGGCGAATTCGCGCCGGCCGTTGTCGCCCTGGCATTCGCGCATTATTGGAAGTTGCAAAGCGTTCGCTCGATCGTATCGTCAGTAGCGATCTCGGTTTCGCAGTGGGACCGCGTTTAAATGCGGCGGGCCGGCTCGACGATATGACGCTCGGCATTCAGTGTCTGTTGAGTGATGATCCTTATCGCGCGCGCGAAATTGCGCAGCAGCTCGATGAATTGAATCACGACCGCCGCGCCATTGAAGCGACCATGCAGCGCGAAGCGATGAGCGCGTTGGATTCGATCCATCTCACCGACAGCGACGCGCTGCCGTGGGGAGTGTGTTTATATCGCGCCGAATGGCATCAGGGCGTCATCGGCATTCTCGCCTCGCGCATCAAAGACCGTTTTCATCGGCCGGCAATTGCGTTTGCCGATGCCGACGACGGCATTACGATTAAAGGCTCGGCGCGCTCGATTCCGGGTTTGCACATTCGCGATGCGCTCGATTGTGTCGCGGCGAAATATCCGGAACTGCTCAGCAAATTCGGCGGTCATGCAATGGCGGCGGGATTGAGTCTGCGGCGCGAGCAATTCGACGCTTTCGCGCAAGCTTTCGATGCTATCGTGCGCTCGCAATTGTCGATCGACGATCTTACCGCCGTGTTGTGGAGCGATGGCGAACTCGGCGTCGAACAGATGACGTTGGATATTGCGCAAAAGCTGCGCGACGGTGGGCCGTGGGGTCAACATTTTCCGGAGCCGTTGTTCGATGGCGAGTTTTTATTATTGCAACAAAAACTGCTCGGCGAACGTCATTTGAAAATGGTGCTCGCGCATCCCGCCACGCCGCAGCAGGTTATCGATGCAATCGCTTTTGGTGTCGACTTACGCCACTGGCCAAAACCGCAATTGCAGAAAATCCGCATCGCCTATCGCCTCGACATCAACGAATGGCGCGGCCAGCAAAACGTGCAATTGCTGGTGGAATATTTGGAGCCATTGGAAACTCTGTAGTATCTTGATCGAGAACATCTTTTAAAACCGATTGTTGCTGAGGACAAATATGGATGTCACTCGATTCTATGAGCGCAAGGCGGAGCTGTTGAAAGCGGTTACGCGCTTGCGCGATGCTTGCGCACAGACGCCTGATGAGTTCATGCGCGATTCGGTGATCCAGCGGTTTGAGTTCTGTTGGGAGCTTGCTTGGAAAACGCTGCGGCTATGGTTGGACTATCTTGGCGTTGAAGTGGCGAATCCACGCGATGTATTTCGTGAAGCGTTGCAAAATAGTTTGATTCAGGATGGCAATGCCTGGTCCGAGCTGCAGCGCATGCGTAACCTCACCAGTCACACTTATGATGAGAAACTCGCGGAGCAAGTATATCAATTCATTCGCGCGAGCGGGTTACCGTTATTTGAAAAACTTGCGGCCGAGGTGGCGACGTGGCAACCGCAGAGCAAATAAATTTTGGCTTGTCGCCTGCGATTATCGCGTCATTGCGCGCTATATTCGCAAAGTATCGAGCAATCGAAAAAGTTTTGATTTTCGGCTCGCGCGCCAAAGGTACCGCTAAACCCTCATCCGACATCGATCTTGCCGTATTTGCGCCCGCGATGTCCGCACAGCAGTTTACCGAATTGTGGAGTGAGCTCGATAATTTGCCATTGGTATTCAAGCTCGATGTCTTGCATTGGGATACCTTGGATAACGGCGATTTGAAAGCAAAAATAAAAAGCGAAGGAAAGAAAATTTATCCTGTCGGATAAAAACACCTTAATTGATGTATTCCTTGTCAACAAAAATGGCGAGTCGTCCTTTTTCCGCAATCATATTGCTTGGCCGGTTCTAACCCGTTCGAGTATTTTTGAAATGTATTTTGGCTTCGTGGATATTAATGATTTGCGTGGTATTCCTCGTGCGCAAGCGATCTTACCGCTGTGGACTAATCTGCCACTTGGGGTACAATTCCGCCCCTTCAATTGCCAATAAAATCCGGCCCAAACAATGTTGGAAGTAAACCCATTACGCAATGCCATCAAAGATTACGCCGAACGCACCGATGTGCTCAGGGGGTATCTTTGACTACGCCAATAAAAAGGAGCGCTTGGCGGAAGTAGAACTCGAACTCGGCGAGCCGCGCGTGTGGGACAATCCGCAGCGCGCGCAGGAATTGGGTAAAGAGCGCGCGGCATTGGAAGCCGTCGTTAAAACGATTGAGACAATGGACAGCGGTTTGGCCGATGCCAGCGAATTGCTCGAAATGGCGGTGGCCGAAGACGATGAAGATACCGCCAATGCCGTCAACCTCGATCTCGATAAGTTGGGACAGCAACTCGCCAATCTCGAATTTCGCCGCATGTTTTCCAACGAAATGGATCCGAACAATGCCTTCCTCGATATTCAGGCCGGCTCCGGCGGCACCGAGGCGCAGGATTGGGCCAACATGCTGCTGCGCATGTATTTGCGCTGGGGCGAGGCGAAGGGTTTTAAGTGCACGCTGATCGAAGTATCCGATGGCGAAGTGGCGGGAATTAAAAGTGCATCGATTCAATTCGAAGGCGAATACGCATTCGGCTGGCTGCGCACCGAAACCGGCGTACATCGGCTGGTGCGCAAATCGCCGTTCGATTCAGGGAATCGCCGCCACACGTCGTTCGCTTCGGTATTCGTAGCGCCGGAGATCGACGATAACATCGAGATCGATATCAATCCCGCCGATTTGCGCATCGATACATATCGCGCCTCGGGCGCCGGCGGTCAGCACGTCAACAAGACCGATTCGGCAATTCGTATCACGCACATACCGACCAACACCGTGGTGCAATGCCAGATGGAGCGCTCGCAGCATCAGAACCGCGATCGCGCGTTCAAAATGTTGCGCGCGAAACTGTACGAATTGGAAATGCAAAAACGCAACGCGGCCGCGCAAGCGCTAGAAGACAGCAAAGCCGATATCGGTTGGGGCAGCCAGATTCGCTCGTATGTGCTCGACGATTCGCGCGTGAAGGATTTGCGCACCAATGTGCAGACGAGTAATTGTCAGGCGGTGCTCGACGGCTCGCTTGATCAGTTTATTGTCGCTTCCCTAAAGCAGGGTTTGTAAACAAAAAGACCAGGTTTGTAAAACATATTGCCCTAACCCTCTCCCGAGGGGAGAGGGAATTAAAAGCAACGCATGTGAGCGAATGTATGAGTGAAGAACGAAACTCGATTCCGCAAGACGAGAACAAATTAATTGCGGAGCGCCGCGCCAAGCTGCATGCGATTCGTCAGCAGCGCAACGCATTTCCGAACAGTTTTCGCCGCGATAGTTACGCAGAAAATCTGCAAAAAGAATTCGGTGAAAAATCCAAAGAAGAATTGGAAGCGTTGCACCATAAAGCCAAAGTTGCTGGTCGCATCATGGCGATGCGCGGTCCATTTCTTGTGTTGCAGGATATGACAGGCCGCATTCAGGCCTATGTCGATAAAAATAAATTGCCGGAAGATTTATTGCAGGAAATTAAAACCTGGGATATCGGCGATATTATCGGCGCTGAGGGGCCAGTGCATAAATCCGGCAAAGGCGATTTGTATGTGTATCTCGAAAAAGTTGCACTGCTGACTAAATCGCTGCGCCCGCTGCCGGATAAGTATCACGGTTTGCAGGATCAAGAAATGCGCTATCGGCAGCGCTACATCGATCTGATTATGAACGAAGACGTGCGACGCAATTTTCGCATTCGTTCGCAATTGATCGACGGTATTCGCGATTATCTGACCGACCGCGATTTTCTCGAAGTCGAAACGCCGATGATGCAGGCGATTCCCGGCGGCGCCAGCGCGAAACCGTTCGTCACATTTCACAACGCGCTCGATCTGGAAATGTTTTTGCGTATTTCGCCAGAGTTGTATTTAAAACGTTTAGTGGTCGGCGGCATGGAGCGCGTGTTCGAAATTAATCGCAACTTCCGCAACGAAGGCTTGTCGACGCGCCATAATCCCGAGTTCACCATGATCGAGTTTTATCAGGCCTACGCCGATCACAACGATTTGATGGATTTAACCGAGGATATGCTGCGTTATTTGGCGAATCGCATTCTCGGCAAAACGCTGCTTGATTATCAGGGTAAACAATTCGAATTCGGTAAACCATTTGCGCGCCTATCGGTATTCGATTCGATTCTGCATTTCAACCCGGATATAAAAGCCGAGCAATTGCAAACGATGGACGGCGCGAAGGAAATCGCCAAACGATTGAATATTCATCTCAAAGAGACATGGGGTCTCGGCAAAGTTCAG
>DASXYH010000117.1:0-13364 GCA_036502545.1 Spongiibacteraceae bacterium | reverse complement strand
TCCGTCCAGCGCCATGTATCGCTCCTGCCTATAGATTCCATCCAAATATATAGGCTTCTCAGGTAGGGCTTCAACTTTTATTCTGACATCACATCGAATGAGGAGAAGCTAAATTGAATCCGCAAATTGGCATCGTGATCGGTTCGACCCGCCCCAGCCGCTTTGGCGATAAGCCCGCGGCATGGATTCACGGTATCGCCGACCAACGCACGGACCTCGATTTTGAGTTGATCGATCTGCGCGACTATCCGCTACCGCTGTTCAATGAGCCGGGCTCGCCTGCGTGGGGGCCGATCGATAATGAAATCGCACAGCGCTGGGCCGCGAAACTCGATAGCCTCGATGGCTTTATTATGGTTACGCCCGAATACAATCACGGCCCAAGCGCGGTGCTAAAGAACGCATTGGACTACGCCTACAAGGAATTCATCCGCAAGCCGATCGGTTTCGTGGGCTATGGCGGCGTGGGCGCGGCGCGTGCCGTTGAGCAGCTGCGCCTAGTGGCGATCGAACTGCAGATGGCACCGGTGCGCAATGCCGTGCACATCGGCATGGTGGAGTTCTTGGGCATCTGGCAGCAGGGCAAGAGCTTTGAAGATTTTCCGCACCTCGCACAGGCCGCCACCGGGCTGCTAGACGACATGGCCTGGTGGGCGACCGCCCTCAAATCGGCACGAGGAGGTGCAGCATGAAAACCCTTTTTGCAAACAATGCGATCGTTAAGCAGGAGCAATCTGCGTTTCGCCGCATCGTGCACCGCACCCGCGGCTCAAGCCATGGCGCAATTACGCGATTGGTCAGCCCATCCGATCTCGGCGAGCTGATCAAGCCGTTTGTGTTTCTGGATTATTTCGACGTGCCGCCGGGGAGTGGACCGCGATTCGGCATTCATCCGCACTCGGGAATCGCGACGTTTACGCTGCTGCTCAGCGGCAGCACCGCTTACGAAGACACCACCGGCAAAAGCGGCGTACTACCCCCAGGCGGTCTCGAATGGATGCGCGCCAGCGGGGGAGTGTGGCATGACGGTGGCGCTGCGGATGGCTCGCAGATGCACGGTTTACAACTGTGGGTGGCGTTGCCGCCGGAACTGGAAAACGCTGCACCAGAGAGTCAATACATCGCGCCGGAGGAGGTACCGCAAGAAGGGCCGGTCAGCGTAGCGCTCGGCCACTACGCTAAGTCGCACAGTCCCGTGCGTGCGCCAGAATCCATCAATTATCTGCATGTGAAGCTGCAGGAAGGCGAGAGCTGGCGATACGAACCGCCGGCCAATCACACCGTAGCGTGGATATTTGTTTACGCGGGGCAGGTCGATAGTCCCGAGTCGGTGTCGGCGGGCGAACTCGCCGTATTCGAAGAATCGATCGCACCACTGGGATTTTTTGCGCGCGCCGATACAGGCTTCGTTATCGGCTCCGCGATCAAGCATCCGCATGATCTGGTGCTCGGTTATTACTCCGTTCACACCAGTGCAGAAACGCTAAAACAAGGCGAGGCCGAGATTCAGCGCATCGGCAAGCAGCTGCGTGCCAAAGGTAGATTGAAATAGAAGCCTGCTTCGAAACAGATGTGACCTAAAAAAATGCTTTATTGCGCAGCATGCGATACAAAGCCGGAATCACCAGCATCGATAGCAGCGGCGCCGTAATCATGCCGCCGATCATCGGCGCCGCGATGCGGCTCATCACCTCCGAACCGGCGCCGCTGCCCCAAAATATCGGCAATAGTCCCGCGAGAATCACGGCAACCGTCATCGCTTTTGGCCGCACGCGTAATACCGCACCTTCGCGAATGGCGTCGTCGATCATTTCTATTGTGAGCGATAAATTATTTTGCTGACGAGCGGCCAATGCCTGTTTCAGATACAGCAGCATGATCACGCCGAATTCGGCTGAAACACCGGCGAGCACGATAAATCCAATGCCGGTTGCCACCGAAAGATTGTAACCGAGCAGATATAAAAACCAGATGCCTCCGGTCAGCGCGAACGGCAATGTCGCCATAATCAATACCGCTTCATCGATGCGTCGAAACGTTAAATACAGAAGCACAAAAATAATTAATAGCGTTGCCGGTACGACCAGTTTCAAGCGTGCGTTCGCGCGTTCGAGAAATTCAAATTGGCCGGAATACGCGAGACTGATGCCGGGCAACAATTGTATTTCATTGTTAACCGCTTTACGCAAATCGGCAACAGTGGCAGCGAGATCGCGGCCGCGCACGTCGATATACACCCAACCCGATGGCCGCGCGTTTTCGCTTTTCAGCATCGGCGGACCTTCGCTGATTTTTAATGCGGCGACAGTGCCGAGCGTAATTTGCTGCCCCGTCGACGTCAGTATCGGCAAATTGCGCAATTGATCGAGCGAATCGCGCAATTCGCGCGGATAACGCACGTTGATCGGAAAGCGCGCCAAACCATCGACCACTTCGCCGATCGTTTCACCGCCGATAGCGCCCGCAATAATCGTTTGTACATCGGCGATATTCAATCCATAGCGCGCCGCTGCAATGCGATCGATATCGATGTTGATGTAGTGGCCACCGTTAAGTCGCTCCGCCAAGGCCGAACTCACGCCGGGAATTGTTTTGGCGATGCGTTCGATCTGCTGCGCGATGCGATCGATATCGGTGAGTGTGCCGCCGGTGACTTTCACGCCGATCGGACTTTTGATACCGGTCGCCAACATATCGATGCGATTGCGAATCGGCGGCACCCAAATATTGGTGAGCCCCGGGACTTTTACCGTGCGATCCAATTCGTCAATCAATTTTTCCGGCGTCATGCCGGAGCGCCATTGCGCTTTTGGTTTGAATTGAATCGTGGTTTCGAACATTTCCATCGGCGCCGGATCGGTGGCGGTTTCGGCGCGGCCCGCCTTACCGAATACAGTTTGTACTTCGGGCACGGTTTTGATTAGGCGATCGGTCAATTGCAGCAATTGCGCCGCTTTGCCTGCGGATAATCCCGGCAGTGCCGATGGCATATACAGCACATCGCCTTCGTCGAGCGTCGGCATAAATTCACCGCCGATATGCGTCAACGGCCACCATGTCGTCGCAAATAATAATGCGGCAAGTGCCAACGTCGCGCGCGGATATTTCAACACTGCATCGAGCAGCGGACGATAGCCGCGAATCAAAACGCGATTGAGCGGATTGCTGTTTTCACCGGGAATGCGGCCGCGAATCCAATAGCCCATCAATACCGGAATCAAGGTCACGGCGAGTCCGGCCGCGGCGGCCATCGCATACGTTTTAGTGAATGCGAGCGGACCGAACAGGCGGCCTTCCTGCGCTTCCAAAGTGAAGACCGGAATGAACGAAAAGGTGATGATCAATAAACTAAAAAATAAGGCGGGGCCGACTTCCGCTGCAGCGTCGCCGATAACTCTCCAACGTTCATCGCCGCGCAATTCTTCAGAAGGATTTTCGCGTTGCCACTGCTCCATTTTTTTGTGCGCGTTTTCGATCATCACGATCGCGGCATCAACCATTGCGCCGATCGCAATCGCAATACCGCCGAGCGACATGATGTTGGCGTTGATGCCCTGGTAACGCATGACGATAAACGCGATTAAAATGCCGAGCGGCAGCGATACGATCGCGACCAGCGCCGAGCGCAAATGCCATAGAAACAGCGCGCAGACTATCGCCACCACGATAAATTCTTCGAACAATTTGTGCGTTAAATTTTCGACCGCGCGATCGATCGATTGCGAGCGATCGTAGGTCGTGACAATTTCGACGCCGGCCGGCAGGCTCGCTTTCAATTCGTCGAGTTTATGTTTGACGGCGGCAATCGTGGCGCGCGCATTTTTACCGCTGCGTAAAATCACTACACCGCCGGCGACTTCGCCTTCGCCGTCGAGTTCGGCAACACCACGGCGCATTTCAGGGCCCAATTGCAATGTGGCGACATCGCCGAGCGTGATCGGCACCGTGCCGGCGACGCGCAGCGGAATCGCGCGAAAATCATCGAGCGTTTGCAAATAGCCGGACGCGCGCACCATGAATTCGGTTTCGGCTAATTCCAACACGGAGCCGCCGCTTTCCTGATTGGCGTTGCGAATTGCGTCGACAGTTTGCGCGTAAGTTATAGCGTATGCTGCGAGTTTGATTGGATCGACCACCACCTGGTATTCCCGTACCATGCCGCCGATCGATGCGACCTCGGCAACGTTCGGCAGACTCTTCAATTCGAATTTTAAAAACCAATCCTGCAATGCGCGCAGCTCGCTGATATCGTGTCGACCGCTTTTATCGATCAACGCGTATTCATAAATCCAGCCGACGCCGGTGGCATCGGGACCGAGCGCGCTTTTCGCGGTTGCGGGTAAGCGTCCCTGCAATTGATTTAAATATTCGAGCACGCGCGAACGCGCCCAATACAAATCAGTGCCGTCTTCGAATAACACGTACACGAACGAATCGCCGAAAAATGAAAAGCCGCGCACCGTTTTTGCACCCGGCACCGACAACATCGTCGTCGTCAGCGGATACGTCACCTGATTTTCGACAATCTGCGGCGCCTGGCCCGGATAGCTGGTGCGGATAATCACCTGCACATCAGAGAGATCGGGCAACGCATCGATTGGAAGCGTGCGCAGCGCCCACAATCCCCACGCGCTGAAAAAAATCGCCGCGAGCAACACGAGCACACGATTATGGATCGACCAGCGAATACAGCGCGCAATCATGGTTGCTTTTCCTCTTGTTGCATCGAGGGCGCAGCACCGTTGATGCGCTGCAATGCGCTGCTCAAATTCGCTTCGGAGTCGATCAGGAATTGGCTGGAGGCGACGACCTGCTGTCCTTCATCGAGCCCTTTGAGAATTTCACTGCGGCCTTGCGCTTCGTTGCCGACGCTGACTTCAACCGCGCGGTAATGGCCGTTATCGGCGCGAATAACGAGATTGCGCGTACCGCTGCGAATAATCGCTTCGGACGGTATCGATAACACTGCAGTTGTGGCATCGCGTTGCAAACGAATGCGCGCGAATTGTCCCGGATGCAAATGGCCAGCACGATTATCGAATTCCGCACGCACAGTCAGCGTACGCGAAGCTGCATCGGTTTGTGGCAGCACCGCAGCGACACGCCCGATAATTTCGGCTTCCGGCTGCGCAGTTAATTGCGCGCTCAGCGTATCGCCGACGTTGATTTGCGCGCCCTGACTTTCGGGGATGGAAGCACTGAGCCACACCGTCGATAAATCATTAATTTCCGCCAATGTCGCACCGCGAGTAATCGTCATGCCGGTGCGCGCATTCAAACTCTGCAACGAACCGCTAATCGGCGCCGTGATTGTCGCTGTCGTTTGTGCCGAACCGCTGCGTTCTATTTTTTCGATCAGCGCGTTCGACATGCCGAGCGCTTGCAAACGCGCGCGCGCAGCATCGATCAATGCCCCGTCGCCGCTTTTGCGCAGCGCGAGAAATTCATTCTGCGCGGCGGCCCACTCCGGCACGAGCACATCGGCCAGCGCGGCGCCGCTCACAATCACATCGCCCGGCGCGCGCGCATATACGCGCGTGACATAACCGTCCGCTCGCGCCTGCACGATCGCGACGTTGCGTTGATTAAATTCGATGGTGCCGACCGCATCAAGACCGCTATTGAAGGTGCGCCGTTCGACGTTTGCCAACCGTACGCCAAAATTCTGCGCGGTGCGTGCATCGATACGAATGCCGTTACCGTTATTATTTATTTCATCGGCACTAGTTGTTTGATCTGCGTTAGTTGTTTCATCAACATAGCGCGGCCGCAGCTGCATATCCATGAACGGCGATTTACCGGGTTGATCGAAATGCTGATTCGGCACCATCGGATCGTACCAATACAGAATTTTTTTATTTTCTGTGTGCGTTGTTGTCGACATCGATTCACGCGGATGACCCGCACGCTGTCCCAGCCAATAGCCAATTAAAAGACTCGCGCAAATAATTGCGGTAACAAAAATAATGGCGATTTTTAACGAACCGTGCTTCATGGCTGCTCTCCGTAAGCGAAAAAAAGTTTCGCGGCGAGCGCGGCCTGTTGATTCTGCAACTCCAATTGTTTGAGGTGCGTCTCGATCGATTCGCGCCGGGCCGCGATGACCGCAGCGAGATCGGCTTGGCCCGCGCGATAACTCGCCATTTGCACATCGACGCGCTGCTGCGCGAGCGGTAGACGCGAATTATTTAAACGTGCGAGTTGTTGTTCGATGCGAGTGTACTGCGCAATATCGCTGTCGAGTTCGGCGCTGTGCTCGCGCACCATCGCCAGTCGTTCATTATCGAGTTGTGCTAACGCCTGGCGCTTGGCTTCGACGCGCGGTGTCTGCCGTGTGGCTGCGAACACCGGCAAATCCATTGTGAACTGCACCGACACCATATCGCTGAATAATTCGCTGCGGCGCTGATACACAACCTCCACATCGACGTCCGGTTTTTTGTCGGCTTCGACTTCGCGCAGCTCCGCTTCGGCCTGCGCGGTCATCGGTCCGAACGCCGCTAGTTCAGGATGGCGATGCACGTGCTGATGCAATTCGCGCACGTTGATCGCGAACTGTGGCGGCTCGCCCTGCAGCGGCATCTCGGCATCGTCGCTGAGCCAGCGGCGCAACTCCGCACGTGCCTGCGCGAGCGTTTGCGTTAAATCGTCGCGGCGATCGGCTAATTCGATTGCTGCTTGCGCCGGCAGCAATGCATCGGGCGCGGCGCGACTGCCACTTTGAAATTGTGTACGCAGCGCGTCGCCGTATTGGTTGATGGCCTGATCGAGTTCATCGAACAGCGCGAGTTCGCGTTCCAGATACCAGCGATTAATCCATGCGGTGGCGACCAGCTCGCGAACTTTTTGCCGTTCGATGACCTGGTCCGCTTGCGTTTTTGCAATGGCGGCGGCCGCGATATCGGCGCGCGCGCGGCGTTTATCGCCGTTGGGAAATTCCTGCATGACGCCGATTTTTTCCATCGTCATGAAATCGCGCGAAAAATTGCCGCGATCGGCGCCGGATATCGGCACGTTGTCGGCGCCGATAATAAATTTCGGATCGGGCAGCGCCGGTGCGGCGATTGCGCTCGCCTGCGCGGCATGAATGCCGGCATTGATCGCGCTGAGGCTCGGCGCCTGCTCCACCGCCCGTTGCAGCGCGGTGCTAAACGATAATCCCTGCACGTCTGCGCTTGGCGCATCGGCGCGTGCAGAGCAAATCGATAGCAGCAGCAACCCAGCGGTAATGAACCCGCCCATCCGGCGCATATTCATAGTCCTCTCCGAAATATTTATGGCGCGTGTCAACGCGTATGCATACGCACGCTGCGCAATGCGCAACGTGATAACAAACAACTACACGGAGTTAGCTTTGGAGAGGAGGGCGCCAGACGGCATCGAGGACTTGCGGACTAAAATGCGCAACGGGAAGTGCAACAACAATATGTGGCGAAGGCACATTCGAAACGACAGGAACATTGCTGATATACAAAACGCCGGTCTGGCATTCCTGACCGGCCTTACACGAATTACTGTTCGACGCTTTGTTGCTGTGTTGCTCGTTACAGCAAGAGTTTTGCATCTGTGGCGCGCCGTGTTTTGCCTGCATCGGGCACGGCGCCGCGATATTCAACGCCGCCCACCCGTAAACGGGTAGCGTCATTGCCAGCAACAGCAGTAATGCGCGTCGAAAAAATCGTTTCATCAAATGCACGGCTTGAATAGTTCGATACATTGTGGGTGGTACCCGGCGCGAGCGCAAGTCACAACTTTATCACCGCAATAATACAGCTACTTCTCTTCACCGGATTGCAATTCAAAGCAAAGCGCTTGCAGGAGTAATTTTTGCGCGGCTGATACGTCGAGAAAAGATGCTCCGTAGACAAATGTCGACGAATCGTCTGTTGACGTGGCCGGAACGCTTTTGATGCTGGCTTTCACGTTGAGCTGTTGTTGTCCACCCACCACAAAAATCGTTGACGATAGTGTTATCTCTTGCTCTGGTAATTTCTGCTCGAAAACCAATCTTGCTCCATTCAAACTGATGTCAACAATGCGGCCTGCGAATATAGCGTCATCCGGTTTTCCTGTGACGGTCGCGTTCGCCGGAGAGTCCAACTCGAAGCGAGGGAATCGACGCAATTGTTGTTCAATCACAACGGCAGCCGGATATTTCAAATGCAGATAAAAATAAGGGTATTCGGAAACATGCTCGATAATGGAATCGAACTGGATGATTGCACTTTGCAATCCCGCGCGGACGGATACTTTAGCATCGCGCTGTATTGTGACGGATGGCTTTTTTGCCAAATAGGCGAGAAGCGTAGCGCCGTTACGGTATCCCAGCAATTGGGCGGGAAGTGTCAGTGCTTTGTAATCGTGGCCGGTGATATTCAACTGCATCCGCGTACCAATAGGAATGCGTAGGTCAGTGAATTGCATAAGAGCGATAGCCTCATCGACGGAAGTTGGGATTCTAAATCCACCATTATGGCTAGGTAAAATGGTTAGGATAGGTTAGTTCCCATCCGGTCGCCCGTCCATTTTTGCAGGGTAACCTCAATTGCTCAGCAAGCCGCGAGCATTTCGAAAACAACGATAAAAAATAAGAAAAATAAAAAGCAGCGCAATACCTGCAGGCACTGCGCCGCGAAATTTAACAATAATTTTTACAGATAAAGTTTAACGATTATCGTGTTCATGCACCTCGTCAAAATAAAACAGCGACATGAGATCGCCGATTGCGGGACGATTTGCCGGTACGTAAGGATCGTTGCGCGTCAGCGGATTCGGTAAATTATCTCGGCTGCGATTCGATAGCGGCGCCAAGCCCCAATTGCGTTCGATGAATTTGGCAATCGATGCATGGTCCGCATAGGTGTGATCGATGTGGCCTGCTTTCGCCCACGGCGAAATCGCGATGAGCGGAATGCGAGTGCCGTCGCCGAAAAAGTCCAGCGTTTGAATATATCCGGAATCGTAATAGCCGCCGCCTTCATCCACCGTGACCAAAATGGCGGTTTCATCCCACAACCGCCTATTCGTCTGCACGCGATTGACAATGTCCTGTACGAATTTTTCATAATCCGCGACCACTGCGTTGGCAGGGTGACCGGCTTTGCTTTCGAATGGGCGAATGAACACAACCGATGGCAATGTTTTTTCGCTCTGCACGTCGGCATAGAACTCGTCCATTCCCTGCAGATTATTTTTCAAATCCGAAGTCATGATTGACGTAAAGCCGGTCAGCGGATCGCAAATGCCGCAGTATTCGTCGTCCGGCGCCGTATTGGCGTGACGTCCGCCGCTGTACCATTTCCAGCTGACGCCTTTTTGCGCAAGCGCATCGGCGATCGTCGGTATCGTTTGCGGCGGCAACACGAATTTATCCGAACCCAAAGCGCGCGGCGTGCCGTGATAGTCGTAACCGAGGCTGTAATTGTTGAGCAGATAATACGTATCCGCCGCGCAATTTCCTTGATTGAAAGGACGATACGGCAGCGATCGCATATAAAAATCAATCGGCGCAACACCGGGCTGATTGGCATCCGCACAATTGACGTAGGAGCCGCCGGCGTAGCCGTCCTGCGTATAAAAATTATTTGTCCCCGCCTGTGCATTGGGATTTTCGATTTGATTGGCAGGCGGAACGCTGTGCACGCCGTCCTGATTGTAAAAACCCGCATCGGCAGTAACCACCGCAATGAAGTTGGCGCCGGTGCCGCCCATTATCGCTTGATGGTAGTTATCGCTGATGGCGTAGCGCTGCGCGAGCTGATTGAAGATGGCGGCATCGCCGCTTTTCATATTGTAAAAACCCAATGCTTCGCCGCCTTGAAAAGTATTGCCGGGAGTCAGCGGTGGATTATTTTGCGGCCCCGTGCCAACGGTGAGCGCAACCCACGCAAATAAATCCAATTTTCCCGCATCGAATTGCTGCCACATTTGAAAGAAGCGATGCACCGGGTCGCCGGTATGCGCATCGTACGTCACGTATTTCGTAATTTGAAAAGGCCCATTCGGCAGATCGGCCGGAAATCGCGCATCGGGCACTCCGGGAGGAACACCCGTTGCGTAAGTCGTCGCCGGTTGCGGCAATGTTGCATACGGTGTCGTCGTAATCGGCACCGGCGAATAAGCGCCATGATTTTGCGCCTGCCGTTGCGCAGCCAATGCGAAATTCGGTCCGGGCGATCCGTCGGCGTTGACGATGCCTTTCGATAATAAATTATCGACGGTGTGCCCGCGATTCGGCTGGTAGGTGCCAAATACATTATCGAAGGTGTGATTTTCGCCGATGATTACGATCAAATGTTTGATCGGTGTGCGCGTTTTGGGTTTATCGCTGTCGCCGCCAAAAAAATCGGCAGCTGCAGCGGCGTTTGCGATAAAAGCTGATCCGAAAGCAACGTAAAGCGGAAGTAGACGATAGTTGAACATAATGTATCCCTCAATAGTCAAAAGAAAGCGCCGAATCGTTGCGCATTCATGAAAACTCAGGCGAGGGAATTGATGCAAAGCAGGATTCTAAATTTTTTAGATGGCGCAACAAGCTAAGGTTATGCCAATTTCTTGAAGCTTCTATGGCAATAGGAAGAACAACACATGACGAAAATATTGACGACGTAGGATTTATTTAACGTACATTATTATTTACCTACATTGCCGGCAACGAACCATTTCTTAGCGGCGCGTCCGGTGAGCATTCATCTCATTAGGGGATACCGTATGTCGGCGACATTCAGGTTAAGTTCATCAACGGAGGAATAGCATGAGCGTATCCTCGCTTGCAGAGCCACACAGATGCGTTCGAAATCCGCCATTTATGTATTTGTATTACTTCTGTTGCCGCTGCTGACTAGCTGGGCGCAAGGCGATCCGCCGACGCGGGTAGGCCGCATCAGTTACCTTGAGGGCGCAGTTTCATTTCATGCCAGCCGGCAGTCTGAAAATTCCGCACCAGCCGATACTCAATCTAACGGCGCCGATAAAGCGCAATGGGCGCCTGCGCAATTGAATTATCCGATCACGACCGGCGATGCATTGTGGGCCGATGCCGATGGCCGCTTCGAAATACAAATTGGCGCTGCGGAAATTCGCGCGGATCATGATTCGGAAATCGATATGGCACAGCTCGATGACGACGCGACGTTATTGCGCGTCGATCAAGGCGTTGTAAACGTGCATGTGCAGGCATCTACGCATGCGCGCTTCGCGGTGATGACTCCGCATGGACAGGTCGATTTAATCAAGCCCGGCAATTATCACGTCGAAGTCGATGACGCGAATGCAAACGATCACGCGCCGCAGGTGCGAATCACTACGTTGGAAGGTGAAGCACACATCGATACCGCGCGCGCCGCGCTGGAAATTCGCCCAGGTGAAAGTGCGATCATCGATGGCGATCCAATCGATGTCACCTTGGTCGAAGGCAATGCCACCGATTTCGATAATTGGGCGTTGTCGCGCGAACAACGCGAACAGGATCAAATTGCGACGCGTTACGTTTCGCCCGAGATGACGGGTTACGCTGATCTCGATCGCGCGGGTCGCTGGGCCGATGATCCCGACTATGGCACCGTGTGGTATCCGGCCGTAGCTGACGATTGGGCGCCGTATCACTATGGCCACTGGGCGTATGTCGGCCCGTGGGGTTGGACGTGGATCGACGACGCACCGTGGGGATTCGCGCCATTTCATTATGGCCGATGGGTCTATGTGCATCGTGCATGGGGCTGGTGCCCAGGCGAACGCGTTGTGCGTCCGGTGTATGCACCGGCGCTGGTCGCGTTTGTCGGCGGTGCTCATTGGGGCGTTGCCGTCACCGGCGGCTCGGCACCGATCGGCTGGATTCCGCTTGGTCCGCATGAAGTTTATCGGCCGTACTACCACGCCAGTGCAAATTACGTGCGCAACATCAATATCAATCACGTCGATAAAACCGTTATCAACAACATCACGATCAACGACGTACACGAAAATAATTTTCGTAATCGCAATGCCGTAACCGTCGTTAACGGAGAAACTTTTACGCACGGCCGACCTGTATTCGGCAAAACACTGCCGGTTTCGCGCGACGCTGCGGTGAACGCGCAGCCGCTGCAAAATATCAATCAAATAAAACCCGAGCATGTTGTCAATGCAGCACATACGTCGCAGCCGACGGATTCGCATCCATCTTTGCAAGCGCATATGCCGGTTCCGCAGCCAAATCCGCGCGCCGAAATGAATCGCATCGATAAAAATACCGATGAGCGTACGCACGGATTTGAAAATCGCAGCGCACTTGACGGCAGATCGTTCGAAGATAATGCGAGAAGGCCTGCAGCGAATAATACCGCTGGCGCACAACCGCCAGCCGAAAATATACGGCGGCAGCCGCAAACGAATTTTGAAAATCGCGAGCGCTCCGAAAATTATCGTACGCCGCCAATCGTGCACGCGCCGCCACTGCATTCACAGTGGCATCCACAGGAGGCTCCGCGCGAGCATGCGCCCGTAAATCTTCCGCATCCGCAGCAGAGCACGCAGATTCGTCCCACCCCGCAAGGTTGGCAACGTGCGCCGGCGCAACCCGCTGCGCATCCCGAACCGCATGCAGAGCGCCGATCAATGCCGCAGCAGGAACAGCAACACCGCGATCGTTCTTAATCGATCTGTTCTAATTGCATTGCACGTATTCAAACTGCCTTCCGCGAAGTGGCCGATGCGCTCGTTGCGCGCGGTACGCTGGTCCTGCAACGCGAGTTGTCCAGCGCGCAGTAAATCGCACTTTTGTGCCGTTAAATTGTCTGGATTGGTTATCCGTGCCGCGACATGATTGTCGATGCGGCGATTTTGCGTTAGAGCTCAGCACTCTCTCTTACATTCACTTTGTTAATCATTCACTGAAAAGGAGATCGAACATGAAAAAGCGCAAGCTTGGAAACAGTGGACTTGAGGTTTCGGCGTTGGGTCTCGGCTGCATGGGTATGAGTTGGGCCTATGCCGGCGCAGGCGATCGCGCGGAAATGATCGCTCTTATTCGCGACGCCGTAGAGCTTGGCGTTACATTTTTCGATACCGCCGAAGTCTATGGGCCGTTTACCAACGAAGAACTCGTTGGCGAAGCCCTGGCTCCGTTGCGCGATAAAGTGGTGATCGCCACCAAGTTCGGGTTTGCGCTCGATCCGCAGGGCGGTAAACGCCCGATCGGCGTAAACAGCCGGCCGCAACGTATTAAAGAAGTCGCCGACGCCGCGCTCAAGCGATTGCGCACCGATCATATCGATCTTTTCTATCAGCATCGCGTCGATGTTTCCGTGCCGATTGAAGATGTGGCCGGCGCGGTCGCCGATCTCGTCAAAGCGGGCAAGGTGAAATATTTCGGTTTGTCGGAGGCC
>DASXYH010000116.1:0-22733 GCA_036502545.1 Spongiibacteraceae bacterium | reverse complement strand
GCGCGCACGTCAGCTGTTATTGGAAATATTTCTTGCGGAGGGTTATTGATGCGTACGTCCGAACCCGATTGCATCGAAATGGAATTACTTTTACAGGCCGATATCGATGGCGAGCTGGACGCTGCGGCGAGCGCCGCGATGACAAAACATTTAATGCAATGCGCGCACTGCGCCGCTCTGCAAAAAAATTTACTGCAGTTGCGCCAGGTATTACGCCGGGAGTTGCCGTACGAAAAACCGAGCGGGGATTTCGCAGCTATGCTGCGTGAAAAATTAAACCAATCCGCCGCATCCGTTAACTTGGACAAAAATGGCTTGGAAAAAAATATCTCGCAACAAAATCGTCTGCACAAACTTCATCAACAAAAAAATCGCTGGCATAACGCCGGAATTTTCGCCGGTGGCGCCGCGTTGGCGGCATCGCTGTTCTTAATGCTGACACCGGCGACGCAACCGGCGCTGCTCGATAGCGTCGTATCCGAACATGTGCGTTCGCTGCAGTCCGATCATTTGCTCGATGTCGTTTCAACCGATCAGCACACGGTGAAACCGTGGTTTAACGGCAAACTGGATTTTGTGCCGCCCGTCAATGATTTTACCGATCGCGGCTTCGCCCTCGAAGGCGGCAGGCTCGACTATCTGGATGGACGCACGGTGGCGGCGTTGATTTACCGTCACGGTAAGCATCCCATCAATCTTTTTGTGTGGCCACGCAATCGCTCCGTTGTCACGGCCGCCACCGATTGCACGCAGGTATCCGGTTATCACGTTTGTTCATGGGTGCGCGACGACATGAATTTCTGGGCAATTTCGGATACCAGCGCCGCGGAAATGCAACAGTTCGTCGCGCTGTGGAATTAAGGAAGTTCTGATTAGTGTTTTACCGCTCTGATTACTGCACCGTTCTCGCAGCGGGTTGGCGCCGGCAGGGGTTCTCTTTTTCAGGACAAGAAGGTGATCTCATCGAAGCTACGGTGCCATTCGTCAGCGGAGAAGTCGTCAAGCACTGCTAGGCCGATTACACCGAAGCGACTTGAATGCTCGCCACGGAAGTCCTGAAAAAGAGAACCCCTGCCGGCGCCTCATACTCTGCTAGAGCGTGCCTTTTAAAAACACTTGATCAGAGCTTCCTTTGCGGGATTGTGGAATAGTGGAATTAATCGCCGATTTTTGCCGCCGCATTTTTGCGTGCCCGTTCGCGATGCCAACGGGCCAGTATCTGTTCGAGTAATCGTTGTTGCGGCCGCGGCATCGCCGCAAACTCGATTCCGATCGACAGATTACCGCTGATGTCGTTATGGAAATTCATTACGGTGGCATTGCATCGAAATTTTAATCCCGCGAATTCAAAGCAAAGCTGAGTAAGTGCATCGCCCATGCGCAAGGCGATTTGATTTCGCAATGCGATACGCATGCCGTTCAACGAAATATCCTGCAAAACCCCGGAACAAAAATAGCCATCGGCTGTTGTGAATTCGACATTCGCAGCGGCTGTCTGCGGCAGCCGAAAGCGATAAGCTTCACGGCGTTGGCTATAACTTAGATATTCCGGCAAAACCAATTGATATTGCACAGATTCGGCATGTTTGGTGCGCGCGAGCAATCGGGTCGAAAAAGTTTTGCATTGATTACCTGCCAGCCGCAGCGTCACTGCCACTGTCTGCCCCGGTCTGCCGGCGAATCCGTGCGGAAACATCTCATCGGTGATAATTACCTTGCGCCCGACATCGACGTCGACAATCGTGCTTTGATAATTTTCAGAAGAGCCCTCGATACAAACGCCGATAATTGCATGCGTGCCCTGCGCTTCGATCAAATCGGGCTTGAGCTGCGACTGTTCGCTTTGTTCATGATCCAGTACGATTTTCTCATGGCGTAAGGCGATTTGTTCACGGCGTAAAACGGGGTTGCCGGCTTCGGCTGTCGCGAGATTCTGCATACTTCAGTTCCAAAACAGACGGCAAGAGTTTGCCGTTTATCACAGTGTTCGCGGCGAAAATTGGCCGCCCGTATCTCCAAATCACTGGAAATATGCACGCAGAGACGGCATATCGATTCGGATAAAAAATGTATCGCAACGGCCGTACCAGTTTTATCGTTCGTGATGGCAATATTGATTGCAGCGCCTAGCAGAGATTTTATATCGGTTATACCCTCACACTTGTTCAACGCGTTGACTGAGTGCCCATACTTTCAGCAACGCCGCGCACGAAACCACATCGGTGATTTTTCCTTCCATCACCCATTGAATTGCTTCGCTCAGCGGCAAGCGCAACACTTCAAGATCGGCCTCGGTAGTTTCGAGTTGCTGCGCACCGCTGCTGAGACCGCGTGCGACAAATACAACGCCTTCCTCATCGGTCACCGATTTCGAAATATGTAAACGCATAATCTCTTGCCACTGCGTCGCACTCATACCGGTTTCTTCGCGCAACTCTCTTTGTGCGGCCGGCAACGGATCTTCATTCAGTGCGCCGCCGCCCATTGGAATTTCCCATAAATGCTGATTGAGCGTGTAGCGAAATTGGCGCACCAACCATGTGTAACCTTCTGCATCGATCGGAATGATACCGATCGCGCGACTTTTAAAATGCACGACGCCATAAATACCGGGTGTTCCCGCTGGTGTAATCACGTTCTCGTGTGTGACGCTGATCCATGCATTAGCGTAAATCGGTTGCTGATCCAAACGCTGCCATGGACCTATTTGCATAGCCTTCGAATCCGATTTTTCATTCGACATAATTGAAACCTGAAAATAGTTGAAACCTGAAAAAATTGACAATTGATGAACAGTGCATTCGAAACTTGCAGCACCCATCGCAGTCTTTAAAACAACAGCGCTCGCTATGTATATATATGCGCAGCATGTTCGGAACAGTACACACGTGAGTTTAATCCAATCGCCGATCGATTCGGCATAGGGAGTAAAAAATGAAGAAATTGTTGGGATTGATCACTCTTGCAATCGCGTTGGTGGCGGCACCGGTGTGGGCCGATGAATACACCGATGCCGTAAAAGCTTTTCGCGAAGCGCCCGCCACGGCACCATTTTTCAAAAACTCCTACGGCTATGCGATTTTCCCGACCATCGGCAAAGGCGCGGTCGGCGTTGGCGGCGCCTACGGTGAAGGCCGTGTCTACAAAGGCGGTGCTTATGTCGGCGATGTATCGATGGCACAGGTATCGATCGGCTGGCAGCTCGGCGGTCAAGCGTTCAGCGAGCTGATTTTCTTCGAAAATAAAGCAGCGTTCGATAAATTCACCAACGGCAGTTTCGGTTTCGATGCGCAGGCGTCGGCCGTTGCGATTGCGGTCGGTGCGGGCGCGCAGGCGGGCACCAGCGGCGCATCGGCTAACGTAGCCGACAAGCAAAGCAAGGCCGCATACGTCGACGGTGTCGCGGTGTTTTCAATGCAGAAAGGTGGCTTGATGTACGAAGCGGCACTGGGCGGACAAAAATTCACGTACCATCCGAAAAAATAATTATCGGCAGCAACGTTTGTCCGATATCACCTCGCGTCCCGGCGATCTGCATCGCTGGGACGTCACGCCAAGCGAAGCCCGGGCTATTCAACGCGAATTAGCGGCCCGGGTTATTCGTACCGACCCTCTTGATTTTTTTCCGCAATTTGTTGCCGGCATCGATATCGGCTTTGAGCAAAACGGCGAAATTACGCGCGCTGCTGTTGTCGTGCTCGACTACAACACATTGCAGCCGCTGGAATGTGTTATCGCGCGTCGGGCAACGCATTTTCCTTACGTGCCGGGCCTGTTGTCATTTCGCGAATGTCCGACCGCGCTCGATGCGCTCGCGCAATTGCAGATCAAACCGGACGTGTTGCTATGCGACGGCATGGGCATCGCGCATCCGCGCCGTTTGGGTATTGCCAGCCACCTCGGCCTGCTCACCGATACACCGAGTCTCGGCGTCGGTAAATCATTATTGACCGGCTGGCATGAGGAGGTGCCGGCAAAATCCGGCGCATGGACGCCTTTATTTGGCAAACGCGAGCCCGACCGCAGCGAAATCATCGGCGCGATGTTGCGCACGCGCGCCAACTGCAAGCCACTGATCATTTCGCTCGGCCACCGGCTTACGCTGGAAACCAGTATCGCGCTGGTACTGCATTGCACCACGCGCTATCGCATACCGGAAACCACGCGCTGGGCCGATGGCATTGCCTCGCGCAAGGCTGCATTTTTGCGCACATTGCCCGTACCATTGCGCGAAGCGGTGCAAGGCGTACCGCAAGGGGAAATTCCCGGGCCGGTGTGATTTAATACGCGCCCTCCCAGCCCACACTCAGCGGACGCATTTCATGACCAGCGGCTCTTCCTCATTGCCCCAGCAAGGTTCGGCGTTGCTTGCACAAGACACCTTTAGCGACCGCCATATTGGACCTGACGCAGCGCAAATTACCGAAATGCTCAGCGCGGTGGGCGCATCGTCATTACAACAATTGATCGAATCGACCGTGCCCGATTCAATTCTGCGCCGCGACACAATGGCTTTGCCGGCCGCGCTGACCGAACAACAGGCACTGGAAAAATTGCGCGCGATCGCCGCGCAAAATCGCGTGTTTCGCTCGTACATCGGCATGGGTTACTACGATACGTTCACCCCGCCGGTCATTCTGCGCAACGTGTTGGAAAATCCCGGCTGGTATACCGCGTACACACCGTATCAACCGGAGATTTCGCAGGGCCGCTTGGAAGGCTTGCTGAATTATCAGCAGATGGTGCTCGATCTGACCGGCATGGAATTGGCGAACGCCTCTTTACTTGATGAAGGCACTGCGGCTGCGGAAGCGATGACACTTTGTTTGCGGGTAAATAAAGAGGCGCAGCGCATGAATAAAAAATCGCGCAGCGAAAGATTTTTTATCGCCGACGATTGCCATCCGCAAACGATCGCAGTGGTAAAAACACGCGCACATCATCTCGGTTTCGAAACGGTGATCGGCGATCCCGCAAGCGATTTAATCGGCCACGAATTTTTCGGCGCGCTGCTGCAGTATCCGAATACGTACGGTGAAATTATCGATCCGCGTGAATTGATCGAGCAGGCGCATCAACAAAATACGCTGATCGTTGTTGCCGCCGATTTGCTGAGTTTGGTACTGCTGACACCGCCCGGCGAGATGGGCGCCGATGTCGTGGTCGGCAACAGCCAGCGCTTCGGCGTGCCGATGGGTTACGGCGGGCCGCACGCGGCGTTTTTTGCAACACGCGACGAATACAAACGCTCGGCGCCGGGCCGTATTATCGGCGTCTCGATCGATCGGCACGGCAATCAGGCACTGCGGATGGCAATGCAGACGCGCGAACAACACATCCGCCGTGAAAAAGCCACCAGCAACATTTGCACGGCGCAGGCATTGCTGTCGATTTGCGCCGCATTTTATGCGATTTATCACGGCCCGGCAGGTTTGTGCAAAATCGCGCAACGCGTGCAGCGCTCGACCCAAGTGCTCGCGAGTGGTTTGCAAAAACTCGGTATAAAAATCGACAACGAATTTTACTTCGATACGCTCACGCTTGCCGTGGGCAGCGAACAGAAAAATATCATCGCACGCGCCGAAGCCGGGCAAATCAATTTACGTCCCATCGTTTCAACGAAAGACGATAACGATCGTATCGGCATCAGCGTTGACGAAACCACATCGACACGCGATATCGCGCAACTGTGGGAAATTATCAGCGGTAAAACCGTTGCATTCACCGTTGAACAAATCGATGCGCAGCTCGGAGAAACATCGAGCATTCCAAAAAATCTGCAGCGCAGTAGCGTGTATCTT
Source organism: Spongiibacteraceae bacterium (assembly GCA_036502545.1). Taxonomy (GTDB): domain Bacteria; phylum Pseudomonadota; class Gammaproteobacteria; order Pseudomonadales; family CAMLJR01; genus CAMLJR01. The sequence continues at coordinate 16,932 of DASXYH010000116.1, read as the reverse complement.
GTGCATCCGGTATTCAACAGTTATCACTCCGAAACAGAAATGCTGCGCTATATGAAACGTCTCGAAAATAAAGACATCGCATTGAATCAAGCAATGATCGCGCTCGGTTCGTGCACGATGAAATTGAATGCAACGGCCGAAATGATTCCGATCACGTGGCCCGAATTCAATCGGCTGCATCCGTTCGCGCCGTTGGCGCAGGCGCAGGGCTATCAGCAATTGTTTCGCGATCTCGAAAAAATGCTGATCGAAACTACCGGCTACGATGCCATCTCGCTGCAACCGAACGCAGGCTCACAAGGCGAATACGCGGGCTTGCTCGCGATCAAGCGTTATCACGCAAGCCGCGGACAAAATCATCGCGATATCGTCTTGATCCCAAGCTCGGCGCACGGCACCAATCCGGCGAGTGCTGCATTAGCCGGATTGAAAGTGGTGATCGTGGCTTGCGACGCCAGCGGCAATGTCGATATCGCCGATCTAAAAATCAAAGCGGAAAAATATCAAAACGAATTGTGCGCGCTGATGGCGACGTATCCATCGACGCACGGCGTGTTCGAAGAAGGCATTCGCGACATTTGCGCGATCGCGCATCAATACGGCGGCCAAGTATACGTTGACGGCGCGAATTTAAATGCGTTGGTCGGCGTTGCCGCACCGGGAAAATTCGGCGCCGATGTATCACACATCAATCTGCATAAAACATTTTGCATTCCGCACGGCGGCGGCGGTCCCGGTATGGGACCGATCGGTGTCGCGCAACATCTCGCGCCGTTTTTGCCCAGTCATCCGGTCGTTCCGGTGGGAGCATTGCCCGCCGACAACGATGTGGTTTCGGCGGCGCCGTGGGGCAGCGCATCGATTCTGCCGATTTCGTGGATGTACGCGGCGATGATGGGGCCGGACGGTTTAACGCGGGCAACGCAGGTCGCAATATTGAATGCGAATTATGTCGCCGCGCGTTTGCGCGAACATTTTCCTGTGCTGTATACCGGGCGCAACGGCCGCGTCGCGCACGAATGCATTATCGATATGCGCCCGCTGAAAGAAGCGACCGGCATCACCGAAGAAGACATTGCAAAACGTTTGATGGATTTTGGTTTTCACGCACCGACGATGTCGTTTCCGGTTGCAGGCACATTGATGATCGAACCGACCGAAAGCGAATCGCGCGCAGAGCTCGATCGCTTTTGCGATGCGCTGATTCACATTCGCGGCGAAATCGAACGCGTCAAACTCGGCGAATTCGATGCGCTCGATAATCCGTTAAAAAACGCGCCGCATACCGCGGCGGAATTGGTTGCGAACGAATGGCACCATCGCTACACACGCGAAGAAGCGGCGTATCCGATTCCGGAATTACGCGAGCGTAAATACTGGCCGCCGGTGGCGCGTCTCGACAATGTTTACGGCGATCGCAATTTGTTTTGCGCGTGTCCAGGTGTCGACGTATATCGCGAACACGAATAGTGACTTCATTCATTTTCATTGCTTGCATACAGCGTACGCTGTAAAACTTCCGCCAGCCGCAGTCAAAATTGCGGCAGAAGTGCGACGATTTGCCGCAGCTATTGTGTTTTGGAGAATGTTACTCTTCTCGCATTCGTTTTTTTCGCTTCGCGAGTTCCCCCAATGCAATTACCGCGCTTACCGCTGAGCACGGCCGCCGTTGCCGTCATTGCCGCTATTGCTTCAACTGATGCGTTTTCCTGCGCCAGCTGCGGCTGCACGCTGAGTTCCGAGTGGGATAATGTAGATTTTGTCGGCACCGCGGGCGTCAAGCTCGATGTTCGTTATGATTATTTAAATCAGGATCAGTTGCGCAGCGGCACTGATACGATCTCCGCTGTTGATGCCAGCCGGCACCTCAATCGCGGCGATCCGCAGGAAGTTGAGAAATACACTAAAAACGATTATTTGACGGTTGGGCTCGATTACACGTTCAACCGTGAATGGGCAATAAATCTGCAGGTGCCCTATATCGATCGCAGCCATAGCACGCTCGGGACTGCCTCCGATGGCGTCACTGCCGGCCCTGGTGGCGGTCAGTACAAATCCAGCATCTCTGATCTGGGCGATATTAAATTGGTGGGGCGATATCAAGGTTTTAGTGTATCTAATCTCGGCGTGCTATTCGGCGTGAAATTACCTACCGGCAGCCATACACGATCCGGCACATCGATCGATCCGACGGCGCCCGATCCCGTGCCGATCGATCGTGGTTTACAACCCGGCACCGGCACCACCGATGCAATCCTCGGTGTTTATTACGCGGATAATCTGAACAAAAACTGGAGCTATTTCGCGCAAGGTTTGTTTCAAAGAGCATTCAATTCGAAAGACCAATATAAGCCTGGCGATGGAATCAATGTGAACATCGGTTTGCGTTACCAGGGATTCGCCGCCATTACGCCGCAATTTCAGCTCAACGCGCGCCATATCGAACGGGACTCCGGCGCCAATGCCGATATCTTCAGCACCGGCGGTACGCTGCTTTATCTAAGCCCCGGTATATCGGTACCAATCAATAAACAAGCGTCGATTTACGGCTTTGTGCAAGTGCCGTTGTATCAGGATTTCAACGGCGTGCAGTTGGCGCCGCGATATACCGCATCGCTCGGCGCACGATTTTCATTTTGATCGACTGGATACAGCGAGAAAAATTAATGGGAAGTTGCGCTCGTATTTAACAGCGGTGTAACCAATGTTTCGAGAAGGGAAAGATCAATTGTGGGCTTCCCAACACTGCCATCTTTGCGCAATATGCCTTGGCGATCGATTACAAATGTCATCGGCATCCGCCAGATTCTGCCGTAACCCCGATAATCCGCCTCACGTTCAAAACCCGCCGAAAAACTGAACGCCTTCATGACTGTGCGCACCGCGCTATCATTTTTCGGATCATCCATGCTAATCGCAACGACACGCAAGCCATCGACTTTATGTTGTTGGTAATAGGCCTCCAATGCCGGCATTTCCTGGCGACAGGGACTGCACCAGGTTGCCCAGAAGTTGATAATCACCACTGAACCGAGCGTTTGGCTCAGCTGAAAAGATTCGCCATCCAAAGTTTTCGCCGTCAACTGTGGCGCCGGTTTGCCGATTTCCTGAGCCGCGCAGAAAGAAATGCTACAAATGATACCCGCTGCCGCAAGTACGACTTTACGAACAAAAATTTTAATTTCAATGAAATTCATTGCCGTTAACCTATGACGCATTGCTATCGATTGCGAGCGCAAATGGTCTCACTATCGCTCAGGCTCGACAACGAATGTTATGAAACTAAATATCATTGGCGCCCTCGTAGACAAACACGCGATCAGCGCGCATCGAATACGCCGCTTGCCCCATGGATTTACTGGTTATTGTTGTGTGCAGCGTACCCTCGGCACGGAATACTTCATTGATTAAATCCGCATTAATACCCGCTGAGTACCGAATATAAATAATTTGATTCGGCGGCGGTGGTGGCACGTGAATACACGCGCCGATATATGGCACCAGAAAAAATTCAGTGATCGCGCCGCTGCTGTTCATTTCAATCGGCACGATAAATCCTTCCAGTTGAATTCTTTCACCGTTTAATTCAGAGCGAACGGTAGTTGAATGGAGCACGGCGGTGGCTTGTTGTTTGGCAAGGCTCTGCGCAATAGTGGCTTCGTCTTGCCCGGATAGTCCCGCCAGCGGATCAACGGCGGACTGCGGTGCGCCGCCATGATTGATCGGCGGCAAATTCCGCATTGCACTGCGATCGGCATCGGTCTGTAAATCCGGCCATTGCAGATGGCGATATTCAGCGGCATGCGCCGGCAATATCGCACCCAGCAATATAATCAGCAGTACGCTCAATCGTTTACTGCGCTGTTTGCGGATCATAACGAACCACTTCATCGGCGACCATCATGTAGGCGGTATCGGCAAGCCCGGTATGCAGCGTTTGCGTGTGCAAGGTGCCGCGCACCTGAAACGCTTCATAAATGTTTTCGATGCGAAAACCCGGTGGAAAATTGATGTAAACAATTTGATCGGCAGGCGGTGGCGGCACATGAATGCAGGCGCCCACATACGGCACGAGAAAAAATTCGGTGACGGCGCGATCCGGTGCATCCTGCAGCGGCACAATATATCCAGCTAAACGCACAGCGGCGCCATCGAGTTCGAGTTGAGACGGAGCAGGTTGATCGGATTGCCGGGCGATGCTGCGATGGATTCCGCTGTCCACGTCGTCCGCTAGCTTCGCCCAAGGATCGGGCCCGAGTACGCGCAGTAATTTGCCGGATTTCGATGTCGGCAGCGGTGGCCGTTGCTTTAATAGATCATCCCAACTTATGTCGCGATAATTCACGTGCGAGGGAGCCGCGAATGCGCTCCAGTGTGTGAACCAATAGACGCCACAGAGGATCAAGCCAAATGCGCCGACCCCGAGCCCCAGTGCGCGAAGATAACGACGAGCAAACCGTTCACGTGTCGAGATAGACATCATGGCCGCGACTGGGGTTCGACATAAATGCGAATTGCATCACTGGACAAAGTGTAAGCTGCGTCGGCAATTTTCGTGTGCATCAATTCGGTGTGCAACGTGCCCTCAACCCAAAAGCCTTCATAAATATCTTGTGGTTCAAACGCATACCCCTTTGGATATTTCACATAAATCAATTGATTCGGCGGCGGTGGCGGCACATGAATACAGGCACCTTGATAAGGCACCAGGAAGAATTCGGATACACGGCCTTGCATGTTGGTCTCCAGCGGCACCAGAAAACCGGCGATGCGCACTTTTGCCCCATTGAGTTCGGGACGCACTGTCGTCGCATTCAGCACTTTCTCCCATTGTTTGCGCACTTTTTCATTTTTGATATCGCGGGTAAATTGCGTCGATAAATTCGCTTTACGGTCGGGTTTGCGCTCGGGCGACAGGCTGTGATTAATCGCAGGCAAATGCTCCATGGCATTGCGATCCGCCGCAGTGAGCAAATCCATCCAATCCAATTGCCGATAAGGATCGGCAGCCATTGCCGCGCCACCGGCAAGCACCAGCAAGAGCACGATTAAATTCTGCTTTACAGCCACATTCCGAACCTCAAAATTTGGCATCCTCAGACCAATGTTATAATATAACAAAATGAAGCCAAACTCGACGAAACTCCCCAACGCCACCGACATCCAGCTTTTATATGAATAAAGTCCCGGTAGTGCAATTGCACGATATCGAATTTCGCTGGACGCGTCGCGCGCCATTGCTGTTGCGGATTCCGCGCTTTCAGCTCGAACGCGGCGAACATCTGTTTCTGCTCGGTCCAAGCGGCAGCGGCAAATCGACGCTGATTAATTTACTGGCCGGTATCGTGCGACCTAACTGCGGCGAAGTGCGTTTGCTGGATCAGCCGCTATCGCAATGGCGCGGTGCGCGCCGCGATCGTTTTCGCGTCGATCACATTGGCCTGATTTTCCAGCAATTCAATTTATTGCCGTACTTATCCGTGCTTGAAAATACGTTGCTGCCGTGCTGGTTTTCCGCCCGCCGTCGCGACCATGCCGCGCGGCAGTGTTCGATTGAGCAGCAGGCGCACGCCTTGTTAAGCGGTCTCGGACTCAGCGATGAATTGTTGCATCAACCGGTCACGGCGCTCAGCGTTGGTCAGCAGCAGCGGGTAGCGGTGGCGCGGGCGTTGATCGGCAAACCGGAACTCATCATTGCCGATGAGCCGACATCGGCCCTGGACGCTGACACGCGCGACAGTTTTATCAAATTATTATTCGAGCACGCCGAAGACTCGACCATTATTTTCGTCAGTCACGATCGCGCGCTGGCGCCGCTATTTCATCGCAGCGTATCCATCACTGAATTGAACACGGTCGATCGCGGATGAAATATTTATTGTTGATCAGCCTCAAGAGTTTTCGTAACCGCAAAGCCAGTGTCGGTCTCAGCATTGCCGCGATTTTAGTCAGCGTGGTTTTATTTACCGGTGTGCTCTATGTGCGCGCCGAAGCTAAACAATGGTTCGTGCAAACCATTTCGGGCACCGATTTAATCGTCGGCGCGCGCAGCGGACCGGTAAATCTGCTGCTTTACGCGGTGTTTCGTATCGGCGATGCCACCAATAATATCTCCTGGCAGAGCTATCGCGATATTGCCGATGATCCCGAAGTGGCGTGGACCATTCCGCTGTCGCTGGGCGATTCGCATCGCGGTTATCGCGTGCTCGGCACCAACCTCGATTACTTCAAATATTTGCGCTATGGCAATAAACAGCCTCTGGAGTTGGCGCAAGGTTTGGTATTTCACGATTTATACGACGCGGTGATCGGCGCCGAAGTGGCGGACGCGCTGCACTATAAACTCGGCCAGGAAATTGTGCTGGCGCATGGCGCCGGAAAAATCAGTTTTGTGCAGCACGCGGATAAACCTTTTCGTGTCGTCGGCATTTTGAAACGCACGGGCACGCCGGTCGATCGCACGGTGCATGTCAGCCTGGAGGCCATCGAAGCCATTCATGTCGATTGGCAATCCGGCATGCCGGCACCGGGCCAGCATATCGATGCCGAGGCAGCGCGCCAGCGCGATCTGTCGCCGAAATTGATCACAGCATTTCTGCTCGGCATGCACTCGAAGATCGCCACGTTTCAAATGCAGCGCACGATCAATGAATATCCTGACGAACCGCTGCTGGCAATTCTGCCCGGCGTGGCGCTCGCGCAGCTGTGGCAGGTGATGGCGGTAATGGAAAATATTTTGCAGGTCATCGCCGGTTTTGTCGTGCTGACCGGAATGACCGGCCTGTTGATTACGTTGTTATCGACATTGAACGAACGGCGTCGCGAAATGGCCGTGCTGCGCTCGGTCGGCGCGGGCCCGAAGCAAATATTTTTTCTGTTCGTGTTCGAAGCATTCTGGATTGCCGCAGCGGCCTGCAGCGGCGCGGTTTTCGTGCTTTACGCGCTGCTTGCATTGGCGCGACCCGCGGTGCAATCCGCTACCGGCGTTGCCCTGCTCATTCAGCCGCTGGCGCCGCTGCAATGGCTGCTGCTGGGGGCCGTCATTGTTCTCGCCAGTTTGTTGGGGTTAGTACCGGGAGTCATCGCTTATCGACACGCGCTGCACGATGGCTTGACGATGCGAGTGTGAGAATCTGTCATCGCAAATTAATAGAGCGATCTGTTGGCGTCAGCACCCTGGCGCTCTGTGCGCCATCAGTGAGCCATTGCGCATTGATTTTTTCAATGCCGTTGAACGTATCGAAAAGCTTTATGTCGATCGTGTTCAATGCCTGCGGCTGTTTACATTCCAGATGATATTTGGCATTGAAATTCGCATGACCTTCGGGTTCGTCGCTGTCGTGTTCATGGTGGTGGGAATCATCGTGTGTAGCAGCGGGGAAGCTTTCCGAATGCGGCGTGTCGGTAGTTGTCTTTTGCGCAGTGGATTTGAGTAGCTCGGATTCCACGGCACTCTTGATTACTACGCAATGCGCCGCGGGCGGCAAACTCAAAAAAGCTAATGGATGCGCCAATACTTGTGCAGCGCGATCAATCGCCCGTTGATCGTTCGCGCTGTGAGGCGCGTGTTCGAATCCGATCAAATTAACCGCGGGACTTTCGAACTCAATATCGATCCCCCGCTCCGCTATGGCCAGTGTCAGCGTCGCTACACCATGCACATGCGCACCATGCTCCCGATGTTCATGGGCTTGGCCGATGCCGCTGACCAGCAGCAACAGCGCTGCCAAAAATATAAATCGTGCTGATTTCATAAGCGGTATCCAAGAACGTTGAGGCGAGGCGCTTTGCCCACAGGTCACTTTATATGTTATAACATAGCATGATGGAAATCGCTCGATATTAATTTTTAAAACGAGTCCTTGCGCGGCTTAACGCTCAAAGACAGCGAAAATTCCGCGAGCAAGCTCTCGCGTTAGATCGCCTGCCGAAATCTCGCGACACCCGCTGATGTTCTGCCCGGCCCACAATGGCGAGAAATCGCCAGAACCTTTTTCTTCGGCTTTTGCTCGCAGCGGCGCCATGATCGAACTGGCTAACGGGAATTCTGGAGCAGCGAAATTAATCGGCCCGATTTCTCTCATTATGCGATTGACAACGCCACGCGCTGGACGCCCTGTAAAAATATTTGTCACCGCAGTGATGCGGGCTAATTCGTTTTTCAACGCATGCCTATGGACGCTACTTGTGGTTGCCTCATCGCACAGTAGATAGGCTGTACCAATTTGCACACCGGCCGCGCCCAGTTCCATTGCAGCATAGATACCGCGCGCATCGGCGATACCGCCTGCTGCAATCACAGGGATTTTTATGGCATCAACAATCTGTGGTACCAGCGCAAACGTGCCCAATTGATTATCCATACTGTCGGAAAGAAAATTCCCGCGATGGCCGCCGGCTTCCCAACCTTGAGCAATGACTGCATCGACGCCATGCTCTTCGAGCCACACCGCTTCCTCTACCGTCGTGGCCGTCGAAAGAATTTTTGCGCCCCAACTTCTGACTTTTGCCAACAACTCATAATTCGGTAAACCAAAATGAAAGCTGACGACTGCAGGCTCGAATGCGGCCAATACTTCTACCGATTCCTCGCTGAAAGGTAAACGTGCCGGGCCCGCTGCAAGAGAATCGGCATCGATGTCATACTCGCTAAAATAGCGAGCCAACAACGCATGCCAAGCTTTTTCTTTTTCGGCGTCGATTGTGGGTTGTGTGTGACAAAAGAAATTGATGTTGAACGGCCGTTTGGTTTGCGCGCGGATGGCGGCGAGTTCTTTGCGCATCGCATCCACATTGAGCATCGCACACGGTAACGAGCCGAGTGCTCCCACATTAGAGACCGCAATCGCCAGCGCGCTGCCCTGCACACCCGCCATGGGTGCCTGGATGATGGGAATATCAACACCAAGAAGTTGTGCAAGCGACATAGTGGTATTTTCAGATAGCATGCTTGTGGTGAAAATAGAACTCAATATTAATGACTCACATTACTATCGGCAATCTTTCAGCGATTGTGTCGTCTTAAACGATGTTGAGATTCTGGTGCGCGCGGTATCGGCAATCGGCGCGCCCTCCGAGATTGAATACCGCTTCAGCCCCGGTGTGCTGGATACATATCAAGTCGTTGGGCTCGCTGGAGAGACTGCGTGCGGTGACTAACTTTTGCCACAGAAGGTAGGGCAAGACCAACATGCAGCAGTTATTGCATTCTTGAATCAGCTAATCAATTGCATTTCAACTCAGTAGAGCAAAAATATTTTGTTCTTCTGAGCATTTATATAAGGTTCCGCAGATTCATACACCCGCATTACTGCTAATTCGCATGCTCCATCGCTGAGAGTTTTAATTTTATAGCGGCATTGATTTTGGAATCGAGAATAGGTAGATCATTGCCTTCATCGCTTTCGCAAAACCCTGTGTTTTTAATCGATTAAAACGAATCAGTAAATTGGCGATGCGATTAAACACAGACTCCGTTGATATCGCCGCGTTGATAACTAATAATAGAAAGCTCACTTAAAACTTGGAAAAAACTTTCTATTTCAGCCATCGAATTCGATTTTAAAATCATCGGCATTTAAAGAGGAAAAATGCCTCATTTCAACAATACTAACCATTGTAGTTTTGCAGCGAAACCTCAAATAATAATAACGCCATTCCTGTGAATTTTGCGTCGCGCAAGCGTATTGTTCTGAACATATAAATGTTTACGGTGTGAGATGTTTGTTTAGTTCCGCTTTCATATAAGCATCTCGTTTGCAAACATCGATAAAGGCATTAAAGAAATTAATAGCAACGCTGCAAAGAATTGTGTCACTATGGCGCAATAATAAATTGGTAATGGCCTAACATTAATTTATAATGGAAAGGTGCTACGGCATCGCATATCGAGTGCAATGAGTGGATCGTGAGGGAGAAACAAGGTTTGTTTCGTTGAGATAGCGATTAGTTAATACATCACGACAGCAAACACGCCTTATTTACATACCTCTTCATAGAACTCAGCTCCGGCCAGTCGACGACATGCCTGAATAGGGAATGACGGCTTTTTCGCGTTTGCAATTGCTCTCGGAGCAGCTTGCGCATTCGCGAATAAAATCGATCCAAATGCAACGTTCGAATGGCTTTGGCCGTTGCCGCTATCTGGAGCCTATAATAATGAAATATTCCATTTCTCTACCTGCAGTTGCTTGTACGTGCGTTGTGGCAGTTTTTCTTCTATCCAAAATGGAAGTGAACGCTTCCGATGCGCACTCTCCGCTAACCTCTACTGCTCTTGAAGCTATCCAAGGCGAAGAATTCGCCGCGATGACAGCAGCGCCAAACGTGCCGCCGCCGCTTACGCGAAATTACGCTACCAAAGTAGTGCTCAACCTTGAAGTAAAGGAGCATGTGAAAACGCTGACCGATGGCGTTACTTATACTTACTGGACTTTTGGCGACGATGCGCCCGGCAATTTCATTCGGATTCGCGAAGGCGATCTGGTCGAAACGCATTTCAGCAATCACCCTGACAACACTGTTGCGCACAATGTCGACTTTCATGCGGCGACCGGTCCGGGCGGCGGCGGCGAAGCGTCGTTCGTCGCTCCAGGACACACGACAACATTCACATGGCGCGCTATGAAACCGGGTTTATTCCTTTACCACTGCGTGGCTGCACCCGCGGGACTACACCTTGCGAACGGTATGTACGGTTTATTGCTGGTGGAACCGAAAACGGGAATGCCCAAAGTCGATAAGGAGTTTTTCATCGTCCAGGGCGAGTTCTATACAAAGGGCGCGTATGGCGACCGCGGTCAGCAAGAATTTTCAATGGAAAAAGCATTGAAAGAACGACCGGACTACATCGTACTCAACGGCCATGTCGGCGCTTTGATGGGAGAAAACGCATTGCGAGTAAAAGCCGGGCAATCGGTTCGGCTTTATCTCGGTGATGCCGGACCCAGCCTAACGTCTTCGTTTCACATAGTTGGCGAAATTTTCGACGCCGTGTACGGCGAAGGCGGCAGCACAATAAATCAGCACAACGTGCAAACGACTGTCGTTCCCGTAGGCGGCGCTGCAATGGTGGAATTGATTGCCGATGTTCCCGGGGATTATGCGCTGGTCGATCACTCGATGTTCCGCGCCTTCAACAAAGGTGCGATGGGCACTCTCAAAGTCGAGGGCGCGCCGCGCACCGAATTATTTTCCGGCCGACAATCAGAAGCAATCTACAATCCGGGAACGCATTTGCAGCGTGTAGCGGCTGTTGAACCTGCAGCGCCGATCACGCCACCTGCGGTTAAATATTCGATTGCGGATAGCGCAGTGATCGAGCACGGCAAACAAGTCTATGCAACCATCTGCGTGGCCTGCCATCAACCCGATGGACGCGGATTGCCCAATATTTTTCCGCCGCTGGCGCAGTCGGATTTCTTGATGGGAGACAAAGACCGTGCGGTGCGTGTATTGCTGCAAGGTCTCGACAATGAAATTGTCGTCAACGGTCATAAATTCAACGGCGTCATGCCGAAGTTGCCGCTTACGGATCAGGATATCGCCGGCGCGTTGAGCTATGTTCGCAATAATTTCGGCAACTCCGGCAGCACTGTTTCGCAGAGCGATATCGCTCGCGTGCGGGCTGCGTCGAACATGAGTCAAGCTCAAGTGCCGAATCGCGTCGCGGACGGCACCTGATACTTACATCATCATGCTCATGCGATCAAAAATTGCAGCTGCGTGGCTACTTATAAATTTAACCTGCAATGTAGCCGTTGCAGCAAATGCGGCAAAGGAATTCACGGCGGATAATATCGACCGCTGCGCGGCTGGAGCTGCCGATGCTGCAACGTGTGACAGCGATAAACGCGGAGCGATCCACATTCCGGCAGGCCGCTATTTTTCGTTCTTTAAACGCAAGGACGGCGGCTCTCAAGATATTCCGGTTGCTGCGTTCTGGTTGGACATCAAACCCGTCACGCGCGCGGACTATCTCGATTTTGTGCGCCGCAGGCCCGCCTGGCGCAAATCGCAAATCAAGGCGCTCTTTGCAGAAAATAATTATCTTGCCGACTGGGCTGACGATTTAAATCCGGGAGAGGATACTCAAGCCGCCGTAATGTTCGTGTCGTGGTTCGCGGCCCGCGCCTACTGTACCGATCGCGGTGGTCGCTTGCCCACGGTCGCGGAATGGGAGCGAGTGGCCGGTGCAGTCGACAACACAAAAGTCGGCGCGCCCGATACCGCAATCGCAAATCCGCAATCGCCGTTTCGCTTTGCAATGGGACAATCCGCCGCCGATGTGCGCTCGACACCGCTGACATTCGGAAGTGCTTGGGAATGGACCGTCGATTTCAATTCCGCACTCGCATTAGGCGCCACCAGTGGCGCTGTAAATAACAGCGGCTCTAGCCTATTCTGCGGCGATGGCTTTCGTTCCAACAACGCCACCGATTACGCGGCGTTCCTGCGCTACTCGTTTCGCAGCAGCTTGCGCGCCAACTACACACTTAAGAACTTGGGATTTCGGTGCGCCCGCTGATCGCAACACGCCGGCGCCGCTGGTACGTTATTGCCGTTCTGCTGTTTGTCGTAGTGGTAGCAGTAACTTCGCATCGATATTTTCGGCCGGCGCCCAAAATCGCGCCGGCTCATAGCCACGCCGTCGCAAGCGATAAATCGCTCTATCTGCTGGACTCGGTTTGGACCACGGACCGCGACAAAACTATACGGCTAGGCGAATTGCGTGGTTATTACGTCGTGATGGCACTCATATTTACCGAGTGCAACGGTGTTTGCTCGGTCATGGTGAAGGAATTACAAACATTCAGCACCTCGCTGCCGCGAGACATAAAGAATCAAACTCGATTTGTAGCGATCACGATCGATCCCGACGATACCGGCGAAGCGTTGTTGCACTATCGACAAGAGATGCAACTGGACGAACCGCAATGGATGTTATTGCGCAGCACGCCGGCGGCGGTGCGCGAACTCGCGGCAGTATTGGGTTTCAACTACGCGCAGACGGATAACCGACAATTTTCCCACAGCAATCTCCTCACGCTACTGAATCCGAGCGGGGAGATTATTCATCAGCAGCAAGGCGCGGGCAGCGATCTTCGCGAACTGACGGCAGCTATTCATAAAGAATAATTTTTATTCGCAACCAAGTTTTTTGTTGGGGCGAGACACCGTATACGACCGACGGCTTGTTCTGGCCGACGTCGATAGCAATCACAGCACTCAATAATTAATTTCACTCAATGAGCGCACTCCGAATATGCCGCCGATAATTTCTAGGCGAATAGCCGAATTCTTTTTTGAAGCGTCTGGAAAAATACAATTGATCTGCCCATCCCACCTGTTGAGAAATATCGGTAACGCTGATGTTGGTATTGGCGAGCAGGTTTTTCGCTATGCTGAGGCGAATGGAGTCTCGCCACTGAATCAGGCTAATGCCGTAGTGTTGTTTGAAGATCGCGCTCAAGCGACTTGTTGAAAGGCTGGCGTGATTCGCAATCGTTTCCAGGTTGAGCGATTTGCTGTAATTGTTGATAACAAAATTTACCGCTGCGCTAACGCGAACGTCGAGCATATGTAAATCCTTTCCTTTGTCAGCACTTTCAAAATGTTTTTTGTTCAATCGATTAAAGCGAGTCAGCAGACTTGCTATCAGAATAAAACAAAGACTTTCATTGATATCGCCACGGTGATAACTGGTTGTCGATATTTCAAGAAAGGCGCGGCGGAATGTGTCTCGCTCTCCCAGCAAATCCGAATTTAGTACAACCGGCGTGCGCAGCGGATAGGCCCAGTCGAGCAATTTCAGCCATTGCGGCCTTGAGCGAAAACCGAGATAACAGCAGCGCCATTCAGGCGAATTTTCACAACGCACGACTTGTCCATGAAAGCCGGGCGGTATCAGCGCCACTGAGCCCGGCAATAAATCGATCCGGTGCGTTGCCGCCTGAATATATCCCGCGCCTCCCTCGGTTAAACAAATTGTCCAGAAATCGGCGGCAATCGGATAGTTGATCGGAAAATTCACCACGCTGTCGGGTTTAAAGGTGGGACAGATGCAGAAAAAATCGTGGTGTGTGTGCGATGAGTGCAGCTGAATCGAAATGGCTTCCGTTAAAAACCCGCGTACGTCGATATCCGATAACGGCACGCCATTCCGATCGAACTTCGATTGCCAGCAACGACACAGGTTTTGCAGCGGGCCGCTGTTGCGAAACGATTCGCTGAATGCGTGCAGATACGCTTTTGAATCAGAGTGCAGATCGGGTTGCGCAGACCAAGGCGAAATGGTCAGGCGGCTCCAGGCCTCAAATGCGGCTTTACCTCGCCCCGGACTAATTTCCAGGCCGGTTATTACGCTGTAATAAAGTCCCGCCAACGCGCGCGCTAGTTCCAGATCGGTGAAATTATCCATGTTGTGACTTTGTTTGCTATTCATCATTTGCTTGTATCGGGTCTGTCCGCAGGCGTTACGGTTTTCAGTTTGCTCTTTAATTCCTTTATAAAGTGGTTAAACCGCCCGAAAGCAAACTCGAAGCAGGCCGTCTGCGGCGAGCGTAAGCCGCGTTGAAATCCGACCCAATTCCAATCGGATTGTCCATATCTCTGCAAGTCCTGTCTATTTTTATCGGCGATGGCAGCGTTTACTATGAAGAAATCCGGCGCTTACTAATGACCATTCCAAAAATCGGCTGACGATTTATCCAAACCTCACAGTAAAAAACACAACGCCAACGAGGACTGCCATGACTTCGAATAACGATGCACTCCTAGATCTCGACGCAGCGTGGGATGATTTTATTCGCGGCTTAGGCGAGGCGCGCACAGCGATGAAAAACCCGGAGTTTTTCACGCCGCCGCCGGGCGATCGCAACAATGCGGAAGGCTATCGCTACCTGCTGGGTCATCTGCATCGGTTGATCGAAACGGAGCTGCAGCAGAACGCCGATTTCCCCTATATCCAGCATCATCCGGCGTTAATCAGCAAATACACCATCGACAATGCGGATTGCTCTTATCTTTACGCGCCGATCAAACCGGATGCGTTATACCGACTCACCGGCAAGGCCGCGGATTTTTCGCACTGGAATGGCGGAGCGCGCAACCTGCTGGCCAAACGCTACGCGCCCAGTTATGTCATTTTCGAGACGCATACCATCGCACCGGGCGATAGCGGCAGCATTAACGAAAATAACGATGGCAGTAAGGCGACCATCGGCAATCTGCATTCGCGCAAAATTCAGATCAATGCCGACGGCACTTTCGAAATTCTGATCGGCCCGGAGCGTCCTGATGGTTACACCGGTAATTTCATTCCGTCGGTGGTTAAGAAAGGCACTGTAGTGCCGCGTGGCGATGTGCTGGAGAGCGATAAATTCGCGCATCGACTCTATATCCGCGAATTATTTGGCGATTGGGGCAAGGAAGAGCCGCTGGACGATTTATATATCGAGCGGGTCGGCGCCGCGGGTCAGTATCCGAAAGTGCGCACTGCCAAAGGCACCGCGACACAGCTGCGGCAACTGGGCGTGCTGATCAAAAACCACATGCAGTACTGGACCGAGCTGTACGGCCACTCGCTCGATCCGTTCCGGCAATTGCCGCAACGCAAACTCAATCTGGAATTTAACGAGCTGTTCGCACCGCGCGCGAACACCACCAAAGAGGGCGGCGGGCAATCCACCAATGCCATGACCGGCGGATTATTCAAATTGCGGGACGATCAGGCGCTGCTGATCGAATTCGACGTCGCCGTAGAGCCCGACCATATCAGTTTTCATTTGGCGAATTACTGGGGCGAGTCCTACGATTTCGCCAATCATGTGACCAGCCTTAACCAATTGCAAAGCTATCGCAGTAGCGATGGCGTCTATCGCTATGTGGTCAGCGCGCGCGATCCCGGCATTCAGAATTGGATGGATACGGTGGGCTACGAATCGGGCTATCTCACCGTGCGCTTCACTTATTCGAACATGCCCGAGCACGATCAGTTGCCGAAAGTCAAAACGCAGGTGATGCCTTTCGATCGAATCCGCGAGTTTTTGCCGGATGATACGTCGGTGTTTGCGCCGCAGGATCGCATCGAACAAATACGGACTCGGCAACATCACGTTGCGCAGCGCTATCGCCAATATTGATTCGCCTAAAATTAGGGAAATACACATGACGACCAACGAAAGACAAGTTCCGCAAGCCGCCTGGACGAAGCAATTGAATATTGCAGGGCATTATCTGGGAAGCGACAAAGTGGTGCCGATGGAAGCGGTGCAAATGTTGGAAGACGCCAAATCGCTAACGGGTCTTTCCGATTTCGGCGACGAAGGGTTTAAGGAAGGATTCACTGTTCTGGTCGATTCTCTCAACAATGAAGCGAACCTGACGCTGGTCGGTCGCTTGGTGGTCGGCGAAGAAATTCGCCGCGTGTTGCAAAGCCGATTGCGCGTGATCGATTTCGAAAAGAAACATCCGAAAGTGCACGACGAAAAAATTGTGGAACCGTTGTTCATCATCGGCATGGGCCGCACCGGCTCGACCATTCTGCACGAGTATTTATCCAAAGATCCCGCACATCGCGCGCCATTGGTATGGGAGATGCGATTGCCCTGTCCAATCGATGCCAGTTTATCGCCGGAAGACGATCGAGCCGCGCGCATTGCCTGGAGCGACGCCGAATCGCAGATTCAATATGAAATCGATGAGAGTCTGATTGCCAAACACGAACAGCGCTCCGATCTGCCAGAAGAATGTTCGCAGTTGATGGCCTATGAGTTCAACAGCGGCCATTTTGGCAGCCGCAGCAATATACCGAGTTACGCGTTGTGGAGTTCGCGTGCCGATATCACACCGGCGCTGGCAATGCACAAACGTATTTTAAAAATTTTGCAATTCCAGTTGGGTCAACAAAAACGCTGGATTTTAAAATACGGT
>DASXYH010000115.1:0-4130 GCA_036502545.1 Spongiibacteraceae bacterium | reverse complement strand
ATTAAAAAAGGCGGGCAGCGCGTGGCGACGTTAATCATTTATTTAAGCGATGCCGAAAGCGGCGGCGAAACCATTTTTCCGGAAATCGATTTTGCCGTCGCGCCGCGCAAAGGCGGCGGCGTTTATTTTTCATATTGCGATGCCGAAGGCCGGCTGGATCGCTTAACGCTGCACGGCGGCGCGCCCGTCACGCGCGGTGAAAAATGGATTGCGACCAAATGGGTGCGCCAAGCGGCTTATTGCTGAGCGCGATCGGCATCGGCGGATGCTGGCGCCGGTGCGCGACTGCGTATCAGTTTAGTCTGCGCCCAATTGATCGCGGCGGGCATCAAAAATTGCCAGCCGAGCGTGCGCACGGCCGCGAATGCCGCCGCGGCGACGCCGCCGATGGTTCCCACGGCACTTGCGGTCAATGACCTTCTGTGACCGCTGCGCAATTTGCCGATGACGAAACCGGTGGCGACAGCGCTCGCCAAGCCGAGCGGTGAAGCGGCGCGCGCGCCAAAGGTTCGGCGCAATTGCGCGGTAGTGAATTTCGCATGCTCGATATCGCGCCGCATTTGCAATGTCTGCGCTTCGATATTACGGCGCAGCCGGCGATTCCCCAGCAGCAGGCTCAGCACTGACATGTTCGCCTTCCTCATACAAAATGAATTTGCGTATCGCTTTGAACAATAAATTGTTGCTCATGCGATAAATGGTAAAACCGCCGACGATGGCCAGGACCAGATTGATCGCGGCCATCGATAGCAACGCGGCCGACCACGATAAACCGAGTTCGTGAAACCAGGCGACGACGGCGCCGAAAAACGCAATCCACGCGGTCGCCAATAACAGACCGCTGGCGACCGCGATGATCAAAATCAGGACAAAATTGAGTGCCGCCAGCCGCGCTTCCAGCACCGTGATATCGATTGCACGCGCCACCACCACTCGCAGCGATTGCAGCCACTGCTGCACTGCTGCGAGCAGCGTTGGATTGGTTTGCTCAGGAGCGGTGCTCTCCTGATCGGGTAACGCCTGATCGGATAACGTTTCAGGCGATGTCGTCATCGCGCTCTACTCGAACGGTGCGGGTACCGCGCGTGACATAGGACAGCAATACGCCGACACCAAAGGCAATGCCGATCGCCGCGAGCGGATGCTGCTGCACGAAATCGCCGACCGTCGTTTTTACCACTTCGCTTTTATTGCGCGCGGTATCGAGCGATTGTTTGACCGAGGCCTCGGCATCGGCGCTGACCTTGCGCAGATGCTCTTCCGATTGCCCGGCGATTTTAGCGACGCGATCGACAAAGTCGTGGGCGACGCGCGCGGCCGCTTCGGTACCTGCATGTACGTTGCTGTCCGCGCCATTTCCATTTGATTTTTGCGTTTCGGTGCTCATTTGATGATCTCCTGCTCACTGTTGACGAATCGCCGTGTGCGTTTTTCAAAGCAGCGATAGGCACACGTCATTTTCTTCCGGCTTGCGCCGGGAGGATTACCTTACGCCTTTTTTTCGGCGTAGCAACCTTTGATACTTTACGGCGCAGCAACCTTTGTTACGGGGTTGCTCGATGCACGACAAATTAGGCGAAAAAGAAGGCCGCGTCGGTGGGGAACTGCACCTGCATCGCATGAAAAAGCTATAAAGCGCGCGCCCATTTCAGGCCCTCTAATTTTCAGCATCCGAGCGAGCGAGTACACTAGCGCCTTTTTGCGGTTGGCAGAATCTTTTGTGAGCACGTTGATCCTCGGTATTTCCGCTTATTATCACGACAGCGCGGCTGCGCTGGTGCGCGATGGCGATATTGTCGCCGCCGCGCAGGAGGAGCGTTTTACCCGCAAGAAACACGATGCGGCGTTTCCTGCCAACGCCATTAAATACTGTCTGCAGGAAGCGCAGGTCGCATTAGCCGACATCGATTACATCGTGTTTTACGACAAGCCGCTGATCAAGTTCGAGCGCCTGCTTGAAACCTATCTGGCGTATGCGCCGGCGGGGTTTCGCTCGTTCCTCGCGTCGATGCCGCTATGGCTGAAGGAAAAGTTGTATCTGAAGGCGACGCTGAAAAAAGAATTCGCCGCACTCGGCGGCATCAAAGAAAAACAATTGCCGCAATTATTGTTTACTGAACACCATCAGGCGCACGCCGCGTCGGCATTTTTTCCGAGTCCGTTTCAAAGCGCGGCGGTGATGTGTCTCGACGGCGTCGGCGAGTGGGCGACCAGCAGCGTGTGGCTCGGCGCAGGCAATAAACTGACGCCGCAATGGGAAATCGATTTTCCGCATTCGCTCGGTCTGCTGTATTCCGCGTTCACGTATTACACCGGTTTCAAAGTGAATTCCGGCGAATATAAATTGATGGGTCTCGCGCCATACGGTCAGCCGAAATATGTCGATACGATTTTAAAGTATGTGCTCGATCTGAAAGACGACGGCACCTTTCGTCTCGATATGAGTTACTTCAACTACACCACCGGCCTGACGATGACGAATCAAAAATTCGCCGATTTGTTCGGCGGAGCTGCGCGTAAAGCGGAAAGCCCGTTGACGCAGCGCGAAATGGATATCGCCGCATCGATTCAAGTCGTGACTGAAGAAGTAGTGCTGCGGTTGGCGCGCACGGTACAGCGCGAACTGAAGCAGGATTATTTGTGTCTCGCCGGTGGTGTCGCGCTCAATTGCGTCGCCAATGGCCGTCTATTACGCGAAAATATTTTCAAGGATATCTGGATTCAACCGGCAGCCGGCGATGCCGGCGGCGCGCTCGGCGCGGCATTGGCAATCTGGTACGAGTATCTCGGCAATGCGCGCAACGCGCCCGATGCAACCAGTTCGGTCGGCGATCGCATGCGCGGCAGTTATCTGGGGCCATGGTTTGGCGGCGATAGCATTGCCGCGTATTTCGACAGCATCAAAGCGCCGTATAAAAAACTGGACGAAGACGCGTTGATGCGGGAGTTGACCGCTGTGCTCGCCGATGAAAAAGTCGTCGGCTGGTTTCAGGGGCGGATGGAATTCGGCCCGCGCGCGCTCGGCGGACGTTCGATCATCGGCGATCCGCGCAGCGCGAAAATGCAATCGGTGATGAATCTGAAAATTAAATACCGCGAATCGTTTCGCCCGTTCGCGCCCGCGATCAAAGCCGAGCGCGTCGGTGAATGGTTTCAACACGATCGCAGCAGCCCGTATATGTTGATGGTGGCGCCGGTGCGCGACGAGAAGCGCATCGAGATGAATGCCGAGCAGCAACAATTGTTCGGTATCGAAAAGTTGAATGTGCCGCGCTCGCAAATTCCTGCGGTGACGCATGTCGATTACTCGGCGCGCATTCAAACGGTACATGCCGATACCAATCCGCGCTTTCATCGCCTGCTCGATGCGTTCGAGCAAAAAACCGGTTGCCCCGTGCTGGTGAATACGTCGTTCAACGTGCGCGGCGAGCCGATCGTCTGCACACCCGAAGACGCGTATCGCTGTTTTATGCGCACAGAAATGGATTGCCTGGTGCTCGAAAATATCATTCTGCATAAACGCGAGCAGCCGGTATGGGAAGAGCGGAGCGATTGGCAAAACGAATTTGAGTTGGATTAATTATGCATACCATTGCGGTTGTCGATAACAAAGAGCTGTGCAAATTCGGTTTTTTATTTGCCGGTATTTTAATTGGATTGTTTGCGCTGCTGTTGCCGTGGTGGAAAGAGCGGGCGATACCATTGTGGCCGTTTTATATCGGTGTACCAATCGCGCTATTGGCGGCAATATGGCCGGCAGTATTGCGGCCGCTGTATATCGTGTGGATGAAATTCGGCGCGGTGATGGGTTTTATCAATACGCGCATCATCATGAGCATTTTCTTTTTTGTACTGCTGACGCCGATCGCATGGATCATGAAAATGCGCGGCAAAGACCCGATGGCGCGCGCGCTGGAGAAATCCACAGCAACCTATCGCGTGATAAGCGCCCCGTATACGAAAGATCAAATGGAGAAGCCTTACTAATGTGGGACTTACTGAAAGACTTGGCCGGCTTTATGGGCAAGCGCAAAAAATTCTGGCTCGCACCACTGATTGTAGTGATGCTGCTGCTCGGTGCATTGATTGTACTAGGGCAGGGCTCGGCGATTGCGCCGTTTATTTATACG
>DASXYH010000114.1:0-9229 GCA_036502545.1 Spongiibacteraceae bacterium | reverse complement strand
GCTGCTGTTCGGCCCGATGGCGTTACATCGCGCGCTTTATCATAAATGGTCGGCGTGGCCGTTGGTCGGTGGCCTGTTCGTTTACAACGGATTTTTATTTATCGGCCTGATGAATTATTTATTCGGCGTCGGCGTTGCGGTATTCGGTCTCGCGGCTTGGATTAGGCTGACCGATAAATCAATCGTATTGAAAGTACTGGTCAGCTTCGTTTGCTGCGCGATTCTTTACGTCTGCCATATCGCCGCGCTAGGCATGTACGGCCTCGCGATCGCCAGCTTTGAAGCGTGGCGCTGGTGGAGCGTCAGACCGCTGCGTATCGGCACCGCAACAATCGCCGCCGCCGCTGTTGTTCTGCCCTTTCTGCCGTTTTTTTACATTCTACTGCACAGCCCGACTTGGGGATTGGCGCAGCAAAACGTATGGGAATCGCAGGGCAAGCTCGAAGCCATTGAAATTTTTCTTTCGGTTTATTCGGACATCGCCGGCGTACCTTTCCTGGTGTTAATTGCGATCGCAATCGGTACTGCAATTCGGCGCGGCCTGGTGCGTGTGCATCCGGCCGGATTGATCGTAGCCACCACTATTTCGCTCGCATTTCTGGCGATGCCGCGCCAGGCGTTCGGCTCGTGGATGGCGGATCAGCGCATCGTGGTCGGTATTTTTTTTATGTCGCTCGGTTTTATTTCGATCGATTTGCGCAAGCTGGAAAATCAAAATGCGTTTTTCGCGATATGCCTGGTGGCGATCGCGTTTCGTGTGGTCGATGTCTCGGTCAATTGGGCCGCGCTCTCGCAACCGCTGATGGAACTCAAAAGCGCGTTGCATTCGCTTGAACCCGGCGCACGATTATTCGTTACGCAAGTGGATAATCTGCAGGAAGGAGCGACTGAAAACGCATTGTCGCATGCGCCGAATCTCGCCGTGATCGAACGCTCGGCGCTGGTATCGCGCCTGTTCGTCACGCCGGGAAAACAAATTCTGCGCGCGCGCGCGGATTTTCGCGATCACGTCGATACCGAAGACGGCGATACGCCGACGATCAGCCAGGCGCTGGTGACCGCGCAAACCGATCTGCCGCCCAATGCCGAAGTGCATTATTGGAACGGCTGGGAAGATTTCTACGATTATTTAATCGTGCTCGGGACCGATCCGGAGGATACCAACAATCCCGCGCCCGATATTTTGCAAATCGTCCATATCGGGCGCGGTTTCGATTTATATCGAATCAAACATTGATTCAAATACGGCACACAACCATGCGCGGTAACTCGATCAGATTTCTCAATCGTCGTCGCCATCAAACGGGGAAAAATCCTTGCTGGCTTTCGCGCTGACACTGCCGTAAAGACCGTGCGCCTCGGCGGCGGGGCCAGCCGTGAAATACAGCGTATTCACCGGCTGTCCCGCGAAACCATTGCCGAATGCCAATCCCCACAGCCCATCGATTTCCAGCGGCCGATGATTTTTGGTGCGCAGTTGGCCGAGATACCAGCCGGTGACGGGATCGTATGCGCTGATGCGGCCATCGCCGAAATTCCCTATCAATAGCGCGCCGGCGAAACGACCGAAACCGGCCGGCGCAAGTGCAAGTCCCCACGGCGCATTGAGCGGACCACCGGTGGCGATGCGACGCAACAGATAACCGTTGGGATCGAACACATCGACCACGCCCAACCCTTTGCCGTGCACATCGTCCACTTTATCCGGACCTTGCTTCGCATAAGTGACGTAAATGTCGCCGTTAATGGCCTGAATGCCGAAGGGACCGAAACCCGGCGGAATGTACGGATCAACGAATTTTCCGGGAATCTGTACCGGCGCGAACTTGCCGTCGAACACATCGATTTTACCGTTGTGAAAATCGGTGGCGTACAACAGGCTGCCGTTGCCGCCCGCGCTGAGCGCAAGTCCTTTATAAATCGCATTCTGTTTGGAATTGTCGATGACTGTGAGCGCATGCGTCATATCGATGTTCGGCACCCAGCCGGCGAGCGTGCCCTGTTCGGTCGCAAAAATAAAACGACCGGGGCCGCTTTTGGTTCCCTGCGTAATCACAAAATCGCTGGAACCGTTGAAGATGATGCCCGTGGGCTTACCTGGATCGGCGCTCGTAATTGGTCCAGGAATGGTGACTACGAGCGGAATTATATCGCCCGCGCCATCATACAATGTCGAGGTGCCAGTGCCATTGTTGGAAACCCAGACAGGGCCGGTAGGGTTGAATGCGAGACCCCACGCGTTCACCAGATTCGAGTCGACGTGATCGGCTGCAACGGCGCCATCCGATACCAAATTGCGCTGTTCATAAAAATTGCCGGCGGCCGCATGGCTCGATAGCAATAAGCCCAGACTCGCCGCTGCAAAAGCGGTAATCAACTGCGTCCGTACGCGTGGTAACAATTGCTGTAGAGGTTTCATCGTAAACTCCTTCTCAATCTCAGTTCTGTGGGATGGCAACCGACAACTATGCGCTAATGAGTACCGGGAGCAGGATTGGCGGTTCATCGAATAAATATTTTTATCGGAATGAACCCTCGGCGCGAATAAAGACACAGAAGTTGGTTAATGGATTGAATATTCCAATGCAAAGTGCGAGTGAGCGGTTGTGAAGGATACGTTAGACGAACTCAGCGACAGCGATGCGCGCGCGCTGCTGCTGCGTGTCGCAAACCGCGACAAAGCGGCTTTTCGCGCGCTGTATCAGGCGCTATACCCGAAATTATCGCGCTATCTTTTACGCACCGTGCGCCGCGCCGACGACATCGACGATCTGATTAACGAAGTCATGTGGGTGGTATGGGAAAAGGGCGGCGAATTCCGCGGTGACGCGCAGGTGGCGACGTGGGTTCTCGGTATCGCCACCTTCAAAAGTTATCGCTGGCAAAAACAATGGCAGCGCCAGCAACTAATTCTCAGCCAGCATTTGAATGCATCCGAAGAAACCGTCGCAGAGCACGCCGACGACGAACTGCTTGAGCATGGACTGGCTCAGCTGTCGGCCGAGCACCGCGAAACCCTTGAATTAACCTATCTCTATGGTTATTCCTGCGCCGAGGTCGCGACCATCATGACTTGCCCCCTGGGAACCGTTAAAACACGGCTGCACCATGCCCGCAAACGTTTGCGTCAAATTCTCGAAGCGAAGCATCTATTGGTCGGTGACGCATCATGACTTCTATCGATCGAGACGAACACTGCGCGGAACTATTACCATCGTATCGACGCCTGCGATTGAGTGCGGCCGAAACCGACGCAATCGATGCGCATCTTGAACACTGCGCTACCTGCCGCGACGAATTGCACTTTGTCGACCGGATGAAAAGTTATTTCGAGCGCAAATTGCTGGCCGATGAAATGTTGCAGCAGTGGTTGCAAACCTATCAATTAAAACGCCGCGAATGGCCGCCAGCGAACGACACCGACTCCGCGCGCGCGCAACGCAATTTCGAAAAACTGTGGCAGCACATCGAAGCTTCCACACCATGCGCAACGAACAAAAAGCGGAACAACCGCTGGCTTTCATTCGCAGCCGCTGCGCTGGTGGTAATTGTAGCGGGAGTGTCATTGCACGATTATATGAACGAATCCCGTTACCGCACGCTGGCCAATAGCGGCGTAGCATCGCCCTGCGGCGCACTGCATGTGCGCTTTGTCGACAATCTCGCCTCGAATGATTTGCAGTATTTATTGCAAGCGGTCGATGCGCAGATTATTGCCGGGCCATCGGCACAGGGTGTATATACCTTACGCACAAAACAGCGCGACAGCACATTACAGCGCTTACATATGCATCCCGCCGTATTGTTGGCCGAGCCCACGAGCTGCTAGGGAAGAAACTTTTGCAAATCTATCGTGCATTACTCTCATCCTTTTGCGTTATCGGCGTACTGCTCGCGTGCGATTCGCTCGCGCTGGCGGCAAGCCATTCGCCCGAAAGGCAAATATTGATAACGGTTGCGGACAGCGGAGCAGCAGATTTCGAGCGCGATTATCATCGACCGGGTTATTCGATGTCGTGGTCGGCACGCCAGGCCATTGCGAGCATCCAGCGCGAGTACGGCTTCGAGCAAATCAACGGCTGGCCGATCGATATTCTGCATATTTACTGCGTAGTAATGGAGGCATCGGTCGGCGCGGATGTCGCTGCGCAAATAACGCGCCTGCAATCCGATCGTCGCGTGAAGCTGGTGCAACCCATGCACCTATTTCGCGTTCACGCCGGTCCCAATGATCCGTATTTTTCTTTGCAGTACGGCGAACATGCCGCGCAAATCGAGCAGTGGCATCAACGCGCAACCGGACGCGGCGTGAACGTCGCAATTATCGATACCGGCGTCGATCGTCAGCATCCGGATTTGCGGCAACGACTGCGGCTCGCCCGCAATTTTGTCGATAACGATTCGAGTTTCGATACGGATATTCACGGCACCGCCGTTGCCGGTATTATCGCGGCGACGGCGAATAACGGTATCGGTATTGTCGGCATTGCGCCCGAGGCGAACCTGCTCGCATTGAAAGCATGTTGGCAAGCGGATATTCGCCTTATCGATGCTTATTGCAGTTCGTTCACGCTGGCGAAAGCGCTGAGTTTTGCCATCGCGCAACACGTCGATATTATCAATCTGAGTTTAGGCGGACCGGACGATCCGTTGTTAGCGCAATTACTGCAAGAGGCGCTGGCACGTGGCATTTTATTAGTCGCCGCGCAAAATCAGGACAATGAATTTCCCGCGGATGTGCCTGGCGTCATCGCCGTGACCGAAACGGCGGACAATGCGTTCATCGCTCGCACGTCGGTTGCGCGCCGCGTTGCGCTGGCGGCAAATGCGAGGGAATTATTGAGTACCAGTCCAGGCGGTCACTACGATTTTTTTTCCGGGAGCTCGATGGCGGCCGCGCGCGTTACCGGCCTCTCGGCATTGATGCGACAGGACCAACAGCAATTGACTTCAGCGCAACTATTGGACAACCTTGAGCGCTGGGTCGCGACGCCCACCGCCGTGGCGCGCTCACGCTAATTCTTCAACGGGATAAAGAGCAGCGCGTGGCAATAGGCGACATGATCAATGCTGCTATCGCGGCAGATGTGAATTCGAATAAGCCTCCCGCAGCTGCGTGGGTTGCAGACGCATATATCGGCGCAAGTTCGCAATATGTCTATCGCGGAATAGCGCTGCGCAATAATGGTCCCGTCGTCACTGCAGGATTGAGTCTTAAACACAGCAGCGGATGGTTTATCGATACCTGGGCCGGGCGCGTGGATGCGGAAAACTATTATGCCTATTCGTACACGCGGGAATGGTTGCTGGATTTTAGCGCAGGCTATGGTGCGCAATTGTCGCCCACATGGCAGTGGTCGCTCAGCCACGCATGGGTAACAGGCGTCGATAGCGCGCTACCGGTATCGCAGAATTATCAGGAATGGCGCGCCAATTTATTTTATCGCAACGATACTGCCGTTCAATTCGCCTACACCAGAGACTATCGTCAATTGGGATGGCCGGCGTGGAATATCGAAATCGAAAAACAACCGTATCTAACGACTACATTCAGCGGCGATTTGGGTCTTGGGCATGCGCATAACTCCGGCTTTCCGGACCCCGATTACAACTATGCATGGCTCGGTGTGCAAACCGAGTGGCTCGGCACCAATTGGCGACTGCGCTGGATTCACAGCGACAACAATGCCCGCTACGTGCTCGGCGACGATCGCGCCGGCAATCGCGTGGAATTGGCGCTGACCTGGCACTTCGCTGTTTTGCGGTAGCATTTTCTTACGGTATTAACCTGACATCTAAATACATCTTCCTGGTGTATTTGATTTTCGCGGCTGGCTAAAGCCGCATGAAACGCATCCTGCGTTCGTTATTAACCCGACAATATTTATTGCCGGGTTAATAAACGCCGCTAAGCGGCGACGAAATTTTTCCAGCCCGTTGCCATATAGTGAATAAACGCCGGGCCGAGTCCCTGTTGCTGTAAATATTCGCGCGTCACCGGCAGTGCGATCGATTCGAACTGCGGATTACTTTCGACTTGACGCGGAAAATCGTGATGCAAAATACCGCCGCGGCCGATAATGACAAAATCTGCACCCTTATCCATACAGGCTTGTACGGTTTGTGCATTCGTGATTTTTCCGGCAACGCCGAGCCGCGTATTGCCGCGTTCGAGATCGGTAAAATAATCGATCAGCGGTTTTCCCTTGAAAGCCTCTTCCACCGGCTCTTTGAGCGCGTCCCACAGCGACATATCGAGATAATCGATTTTCCCATTTTGCATCAATTGCTGCGCCAGCTGGCGCGCTTCGGCGAGCGTGACGCCAAAGCGTTCGGGCGATAAGCGCACGCCGACTTGAAAATCCGCGCGCGTACGCGCGCGGACACCGCCGATAATTTCGAACAGCACGCGCGTGCGATTTTCGAACGAACCGCCATAGCGATCGTCGCGCTGATTATTCTCGGCGTCGAAAAATTGCGCGATCAAATAACCGTGCGCGCCGTGAATTTCGACGCCGTCGAAACCCGCACGCTCGGCACGCTGTGCCGCGACGATGAAATCCTCGATCACTTGTTCGACTTCCGCCGTGGTCAATGCGCGCGCGCCGGTTTTCTCGTCATTCCACGGCGCGACCGGCGCGGTGCCGATCAAATCGCTCGGCGAGCGCATGCCGGCATGGTGCAACTGCACCGATGACAAACTGCCTTCCAGCCTGATCGCATGCGCGAGCTTGCCTAAACCATCGATATGTTTGTCCGACCAGATGCCAAGCTGCCCCGCAAAACCCTTGCCCTGTTCCTGCACATAAGTCGCGCAAGTCATCGTCAAACCGAAACCGCCTTGTGCACGCATCGATAACCAATTGTATTCGTCATCACTCAGCGTGCCGTCTTCATGACTTTGTAAATTGGTGAGCGGCGCCAGCATGAAACGATTGTGCATGACTTTACCGCGCGCAAAAGACAGTGGTTCAAACAACGTGTTTGTCATGGGCTTGTCTCAACAGAATTGAATACAGCGGTAGCGAAAACCGACAGCGGAGTCGGAGCATAACACTGTTACGGAGCGATTTTGAATGGCCGGCTGATACCGCGAGATAATGGAAAAATCTATTTACGGAGGACTTTTGTCGCACTCAAACTTTCACAACATGACGTGTCCCTTCGATCGAATCACTGCCACAGCGCTAACGATCAATAACGTCGCCGTTATCGCGATGCTATGGGCGCTGTGACAACGGCAGCGGAGACAATAAAGTAAATCGCCGCGGCTCTTCATCTCAACTGCCGGCAGGAATCGCTGCCTGATCCATCCACATCATTCCCCATACATGGCCGTCGGGGTCCAGCAGATCGCGACCGTACATGAAACCGTGGTCCTGCACCGGATTGATGTCCGCTATGCCACCATTCGCGGCCGCTATTGCGCTCAGCGTATCGACCACCGCGCGGCTATCGCACGACAATGTCAGCGATACTTCACTTGATGTTGCAGGCGGAATCGGACGATCAGTGAATTGCTGCCACTTGGCGTGCGTAAGCAGCATGACGTTAATCGTCTCGCTCCACACCATGCACGCCGCCGTATCGTCGGTGAAATGCGGATTATTTTCGAAACCGAGCGCCTTGTAGAAAGCCATCGATGCGTTGAGATTGGTTACTGGCAGGCTGATAAAGATCATTCGGGACATTGCTGTTCTCTCCCACGGGTTGAGCTAAGGACAATTTAGTGATTTGTCTTTGAATAATCGCTTGGCGGGTGGCAACTTCGACGGCGGCGAAAAATATTTTTCCCGCTCAAGACGGATATTTATCGACCTTCGGAATTTTTTCCAACGCATCATCCCAATTGGCTCGGCTGGCGCAGAATATATGCGAGTTCGGTTTGATCGGAATATCTGTATTAAGACTGCCTGCGGGAACCACGATCAACTGGCCATTCCTTTCCACCCTCGGCAATGCCGATCCGCAGATTGAGCAGAAACATTTGCTGTGGCGAGTCGAGGGCAGATTGAAGCGCGTAACTTTACTTTCGCCGGAAATCCAATTCAGTTTTGCGGCAGAAGAAAATAGATTCGCTGCATGAGCGGAGCCGGTATCTTTTCGGCAGTATTCGCAGTGGCAAAGATAGAAGCTTCCGAAATCCCCGTCGATTTCGAAATTTATTTCGCCGCAGAGGCAAGAGCCGTGATATTTATTATTCATCTACCAACTCCCGAATAACTTTCAAAAACGTAGGGCGTATTAGCGAATAGCGTAATACGCCGAATTGCGAAACCTCAAAAGCGGCGCAATACGCCTTCGGCTATTGCGCCCTACGAGCTAATTATTTGGGGCCTTCGCTATTGATTTTTTGCCGCCCCGCTAGCAGTCGGTCAACGATTTCCAGCGCTTGCTCTTTCTGCTTTCCTTCCCCAAATCGTGGTTCTTCTCTGGCAAGCATTCGTCGAGCCATCGGAAGATCATGAGTATAACCATGATTCAAAACCCAAACCGCATCACCAAATTGAACATGAAGCATTGCCATATCAAGCGCCGATATTAGTTGATCCGCGTAATTAATATCTGCCCCATGCTCCAACAGTAACTGGGCGCAATCCAATAAGATCCACCAACCGCCATCATTAACGGGCTCTTGCCACCGAAGGCCAAATTAGAATCGCCGCCGTGGCCCAGTAACACTCGATTAAAAGGTCGGCCTCTTTAATTTTTCTGCGAATTTCCATCGATCGACAATTCCTTGTTCGGCAAGACTTTAAAGTTCGGCGGGAAAACGGTCTGGGTCGTTATTTGGCAGCATTCAAACACAACGACAACCACCTCTCCAAGCTATCTCGCCCCAACTCGGCTAGAGCCTCATCCCACCCCACCATTCACAGCCTGAATTCAAAAGATAAAGAGAATAAATTCGGCTAATGCTCTGCGCGGCCATACGATGTGGGCATGCAGTCAGTACTGCACCCATTCGCTGGACCCTGTGGAGAAGTCTCATGAGCACCAAGCAACGCATCCCCGGAAGCTATGACCGCCGCGCCGAAATTGCCCGTATCGAAGCCGATTGGGCCGAGAATCCGCGCTGGAAAGGCGTGACCCGGACTTATTCCGCCGAGGATGTGGTGCGCCTGCGTGGTTCGCTCAAGCGCGATAACACGATCGCCAAGCGCGGCGCCGAGAAATTGTGGGATCTGGTCAACAACGGCGGCCGCCCTGCTTTCCGCCCCGAAAAAGA
>DASXYH010000113.1:0-29498 GCA_036502545.1 Spongiibacteraceae bacterium | reverse complement strand
TTTTCCTGCGGCGTGACAAACAAACGTTGAATAGCAGCGGCAAACATATCCGGCTCGTGCCGGTGCGCCAAGGCTTGCTCGAATGCGGCGGTCCAGCGCTCGCGGCTATTCAACCAGCGTGCGCGCCCATCGGGTAACTGCCGCGCCCACTCGTCGACTAAATCCTGCTGATTCTTTTCCAGTGGGCCAAGCCAGTACTGCACCGCTTTACGCATAGCACGGCTGCGTTTTTTAATCGCCTGTGCCGGCGTCAGTTCCGCGTACTCGGCTTTGATATCGGCCTGCTTCTCGTGCATCGCGGCGATCAAATCGCTCACTTGTTTATCCGACAGCATTGCCAGCTGCGCGCCGATGTCGGCCGCCGCATGCGCCATCGCATCCTGCCAGAATAACTGCAATTGATCGGCCGCACGCTGTAATTGCGCTATATCGACAGTGCTTTGAGTTTCGTCGCGTATACCTTCGAGCCAGGCACGATAACGCGGTAATTGCGTTTGCCGGTGCCATTCGAGCTGCGCGCTCAAACGTGCGTGCAATTGTTGCTGCTGCGCGCTGTCCCACTCGACATAATCGGCCAGAGACCAACGGATGTAACGCTCGATGTTGCGATAACTGTAAAGCATCGAGCAGCCGCATAAACTGCCGATCAGAAAAATAATGATGATACGAATGCCGAGATGTCGCATGTTTCATCCCTGCTGATTCAGCAACCGTTGCTATTTATTAACCCGGCAATGAACATTGTCGGATTAATAATGGACTCATGGATGAATCCGTGCGGCTTTAGCCGCGAAAACAAAGTACATCAGGAAGATGTAATTTGTTGCTAGGTTAATAGTGACCGGCGAATGTCCGAATGATTCATTCAACCGGCTGCAGCGGAGGTTTATTTATCTTTTGCCGCCGTGGTTTTCTGTTCTTCAGGTTTTACCACGCGTACGACTTGTTTATCGACAATCGCATCGGGCGGATTGAGCACGATGTTATCGTCGGCGTTTATTCCCGCAACAACTTCCACCTCGCCGCCGTAATCGCGGCCGAGCTGAATCGATTTCAACTGAATACGCTGCTGCGCATCCACCGTTGCCACCTGCAAACCATCGCCGCGAAAAATCAACGTGTTTACCGGCAAGCGCAAGGCCGATTGCACCGGCAAATGCAAATGCACACTCGCGTACGCGCCCGGCAATAATTTATTGGCGGCATTGTCCACTGCGATTTCCGCGCGCAGGGTGCGCGAATTTGTGTCGATGGCATCGGCGCTACGCACGAGTTTTCCGTCGAATTGCTGACCGGGATGCTCGGCGAATTCCAGCTTCGCTTCCAAGCCGGGCTTAATAGACGACGCATAATTTTGCGGCACCTGAATATAGACACGTAACGTTTCGCTGGCGGCGATGCGAAACAATTCCACGCCCGATGCGGCATTCACCAGCGCGCCGATATCGATATTGCGCGCGGTAATAACGCCGCTGAACGGTGCGACGATGCGTTCGAAACCTTGCATTTGCCGCAGCCGTTCGAGATTCGCGCGCGCCGAATCGCGCAGCGAATCTTTCGCGGCCGCATCGCCGAATTTTTCATCGGCATCTTGTTTCGAAACCGAATCGGATGCGAGCAATTCTTTCCAGCGCTCGGCGGTACTGCGCGCGAGTTTTGCATTGGCGGTTGCCGTCGCCAGATCGGCCTGTGCCTGCAGTAATTGCTGATCGACTTCCGGCGCATCGATTTCCGCGAGCAGTTGTCCTTTCTTAACGCGCGTACCGATATCGACTTTCCAGCTTTTCAAATAACCACTGGTGCGTGCATAAATCGGCGCATCGGCAAATGCCTGCACATCGCCCGGCAATACCAATTCTTCGCCGCCCGCCTGCAGCTTTGGTTTCAACGTGGCGACTGCGATGGTGGCGGCCGCTTCGGTATTTCGCTGCAACACGCTCTGCGCATGCATGCGTGTGGCAATTCCCAATATCACGACGGCAACGAGCACTACCGCAACAATGAGAAACCAGCGCCGCTGCTTTTTTGTGATTGCCAATTCGGAACCGTTGTTTGAATCATTGTTTTTCGAAACGCTGTCGTTTGAAAAATCGTCATTGGATGAATTGTTCATTGTTAACTCTCCGCCGGCGCGTGCCGACGTCCATATAGCGTGCGAAATATCACCGGCACAAAAAACAAAGTCGCGACCGTTGCGCTGAGCAACCCGCCGATCACCGCGCGGCCGAGCGGCGCATTTTGTTCGCCACCCTCGCCCAGTCCCAACGACATCGGCACCATGCCGATGATCATCGCCAGCGCCGTCATCAATACCGGGCGAAAGCGCGTAAATCCCGCTTCGATTGCCGCCAGCGTGGCATCACCGGTGGCGACGAAACGTTCACGCGCAAAACTGACAACCAGAATACTGTTCGCCGTCGCCACTCCCATGCACATGATCGCGCCGGTCAACGCGGGCACACTCAATGTCGTATGCGTGAGAAATAATATCCACACGATGCCGGCAATTGCCGCCGGCAGTGCGGTGATGATGATGAATGGATCGAGCCAGGATTGGAAATTCACCACAATCAATAAATACACCAGCACAATGGCCAGCGCTAAACCGAAATACAATCCTTTAAACGACGACTTCATCGTTTCCATTTGTCCACGCGCGATCAGCTGCGAGCCTTTCGGTAAATGTTTGGATTGCGCATCGACAATTTTCATGACGTCTTTACCGACCGCGTCGAGATCGCGATCCTGCACCGCGGCAAAAATATCGATAACCGGTTGCGCGTTGTAATGCGATGCTACACCGACGCCGCTGCCGCGCGAAAATGTCGCCAGCGCGCCGAGAATTTGCGGCGCTGCGCCGTTGTTGCTGCTGCTCGTCACCGGCAAATTGCGCAAGCCATCGAGCGAATCGACATTGTATTGCGGCATCTGCGTGCTGATTTGATAGCTCACGCCGTTTTGCGGGTTCAGCCAAAATGCCGGCGCCGTTTGAAAACTGCCGCTGAGCGAAATCAACATGTCGGTGGCGACATCGCGCTGCGTCAGGCCCGCCTGCTTGGCGCGCGAGCGATCAACGTTGACATGCAGCTCCGGCAAATCATACGCCTGTTGAATACGCAGATCGACGATACCGGGAATGTGCCGAAACTGCTCCAGCATTTGGCGCGCGACTTCGCGATTACCGGCATTGTTGAAACCTATAATTTGCACATCGATCGGCGCCGGCAAACCAAAATTCAAAATCTGTGTGACGATATCGGCCGGTAAAAATGCGAACGTGACGCCCGGAAATTGTTCGGGCAATTGGCGTCGCAGCACGCGCACATAATCCGCCGTCGGCGCGTGACCGGGCTTCAGCGAAATCATGATATCCGCGTCGGAGGAACCGATCGGCGCGGAATTGCTGTACGACAAATTGATACCGCTGACCGGCAGACCGACGTTCTGCACCACCGTTGCGAGTTCGTGTTCGGGAATAACTTTGCGCAATGCCTGTTCGACTTCATATGCAATGCGCGCGGTCTCCTCGACGCGCGTACCGGTGCGCGCGCGCAGATGCAATTTAATTTCTCCGGTATCGACAGAGGGAAAGAAATCGCTGCCGAGCCACGGCGCCAATAACAACAGCGAGGCAATGACCAGCGCGAGAAATCCGCCGAGAAACATACGCGGATAACGCAACGCTTTTTCAAGCCAGGCGCGATAGTTAGCGCGCACGCTTTCAAAACGATCTTCAAAGCCGTGCTGAAAGCGCTGCAATACGTTGCGCTTCGCCGCAGGCGTTTCATGTTCTTCCGAATGCGCTTTCAATAAATATTTTGCCAGTGTCGGCACCAGTGTGCGCGACAACACGTAAGAGGCGAGCATCGCGAATACCACTGCTTCGGCGAGCGGCACGAATAAATAGCGCGAGACGCCTTCGAGAAAAAACATCGGCACGAATACGATGCAAATACATAGCGTCGATACCAATGCCGGCACCGCAATCTGTTGCGCGCCATCGAGAATCGCCGCTTCGACTTCTTTTCCCTGCTCTAAATGCCAATTGATATTTTCGATCGCGACAGTGGCATCGTCGACCAAAATACCGACTGCCAGCGCGAGCCCGCCGAGCGTCATGATATTGATCGTCTCACCGAGCGCGGACAGCGTAATAACCGAAGCCAGCACCGACAGCGGAATCGAAATGGTAATGATCAGCGTGCTGCGCCAGCTGCCGAGAAACAATAGAATCATCAAGCCGGTCAACGCCGCCGCGATGACACCTTCGCGGATTACGCCATCGATCGAGGCGCGCACGAACAGCGATTGATCGGCGAGCGCGCGAATATTGAAATCGGGCGGCGCGCCGTCGATGATTTGCGGCATCAACGCTTTGACGCGACCGATAATATCGAGCGTCGATGCATTGCCGGTTTTTTGAATCGTCATCAGCGCCGCGCGCTGCCCATCGACGCGCACCATATTCTGCTGCGGTACGAAACCATCGCGCACATGCGCGACATCGCGGATATAGATCGTCGCGCCATTGACCGTTTTGATCGGCAAATCGTTCAGTGCATCGACATTCATCGGGCTGCCGTTGAGGCGAATGTTGTATTCGTACTCGCCGATTTTTTGCGTGCCCGACGGCAGAATTAAATTTTGTTCGCCGATTGCATTCGTCACGTCCTGCGCCGATAAACCTTTTGCCTGCAGCGCCTGCGGATTTAAATCGACCAAAATATTGCGCTGCTTGCCGCCATACGGATAAGGAATAGAAGCGCCCTGCACCGTTGCCAATTGCGAACGCATGAAGACGTTGCCGAAATCGAATATTTCAGCTTCGGTGAGACGCGGGCTCGACAGCGCCAGTTGCAGAATCGGCACGCTCGACGCGTTGTAACTCATGATGAAGGGCGGCGTCGTGCCCGGCGGAAAATTGCGCAGCATGGTCTGCGAAACCGCTGTCACCTGGCTCATCGCCAGATCGATTTTGGTGTGCGGTTGAAAAAAGATTTTGATAACGGCGATACCGCCCAGCGACTGCGATTCGATATGCTCGATATCATTGGCGGTGATCGTCACCACGCGTTCGAAATTGGTGGTGATGCGATTCGCCATTTCTTCCGCGGGTAAACCGTTGTAGCTCCACACCACGCTGATAACGGGAATATCGATGTTCGGAAAAATATCGGTCGGCGTACGCAGAATCGTCAGCGGGCCCACTATCAGCAGCAATAGCGCGAGGACGATAAATGTATAGGGCCGCTGCAAAGCGACGCGAACAATCCACATGCAATATCCTTGAGCGCAGCAGACATGTTACCGATCGGGCACAGCGGCCCGATCGCAGCCGCAGCTCGGCGCGTAACAGCTAATACGACAATACAATTAATATGACGGTGCGACTAGACAACAGAGTAACGATTATCGCCGCTGCCGAAAAGAACCGTCAGCGCCGAAATCAGTAAAAATCGAGGAAATTACAATTATTATTAATCTGGCATCTAAATACATCCTCCTGATGTATTTAGATTGCGCGGCAAAAGCCGCATAAAACGCATCCTGCGTTCGTTATTAATCCGACAATTTTCATTGCCGGGTTAATAACGCGATGAAATTGCAACCGTCGCGCACGTTTCGGACATTTAACTCTGTGCAGCGATGATTTTAGTTTTCGAGTTGCGCCACAATGTTCTGCAGCGCGCTTTCCAATTCTGCAAATGCCACACTGATTTCCACCCACAACGCAGCATCGGGCTGTTGCTGATCCTGCAACAGCGCTTTGAGACGGCGATCGACAGCGCGCGCGCGCGCCGTCATTTCTTCGTAGCCAAATGTGGCGCCGGCGCCGGCAAGATTGTGGGTGCTGCGATGCAACTCGTGCAACGTTTCAATGTTCCATTGCTGGCGCAGTGCGCGCCACTGCTGCCGCAAGGTCTTCAGCCGCGCCGGTAGCTCTTGCTGAAATTGCTGTGTCAGCGCGGCCATGCGCGCGGCGAAACGTTGCTCAACGGTCAGCTCGGGCTCATTGTTATCGTCAGCCGATTGTATTTCCTGCGCCGATACAGTCTGTGCTCGCTCCCAAATCGCACGCAATGTTTTCGCCAGCAGTAGTGGATCGAACGGTTTGGCAATGACATCGAGCGCACCAAGCGCCTGGAAGTAAGCGATTTCGTTCGACTGCGCCTTCGCCGTCATAAACACGACGGGGGTGCTCTCTAAATTGGGGCATTGTCGCAAATGACCGAGTGTGGTCGGGCCGTCCATTTTTGGCATCATCACGTCGAGCAATATCAAATCGATCGCCAACGATGGTGCGCGCGCTATCGCTTCCTCACCGGAGCTGCAAGCGACTACGCTCATGCCGCCCATTGCCTCCAGCGCGAGTTTGACCACACGCTGAATATCGGGCTCATCCTCCACATAGAGGATTTTTTGCAGTGCCTTACTCAACGGTGAGCTCCCGGTTAATTGTTGTGCAGCGGGTTATGACGCGGCAAATCGAAGAAAAATACGGTGCCGCCGCCGACACGCGCGGTGAAGCCGATTTCGCCCTGCATTTTTTCCAGAATTGCTTTAGTAATCGCGAGTCCCAAACCGGAGCCGCCGCGCGCGCGCGCATCGGAGGCATCGGCCTGCGAAAAACGTTGAAAGATGCGCTCGCGAAAATCGGCAGAAATACCCGGGCCGCGATCTCGCACCTCGACACGCGCACGCTGTGGTAACAATTCGATTGCAATTTCAACAACACCGCTCGTTTCGGAAAATTTCACCGCGTTCGAAATAAAATTCGCCATGACCTGCATTAATCGATTGGCATCGACGGTGACTGCCGCATCGGCAGCAGCAACCAATTTCAACTCTACCGCAAATGTTTGCGCATAGCCTTGGTTCGCAGCAATCGCCTGTTCGATCAATGGCAGCAGCGCTTGTTGCTTTAAATCGACGCGCATTTTTCCCGATTCGATTTTTTCGATATCGAGAATATCGTTGATCAACAGCGATAACCGCTCGCTGTTTTTATACGCCGCTTCGATTAATTCCAGCGCAGCTGGCGGTAATTCGCCGGCGACGCCGCTCGCGACCAGGCCCAGCGAGCCGCGAATCGATGTCAGCGGTGTGCGCAACTCATGCGATACTGTCGAGATAAACTCGCTCTTCATACGCTCTACTTTCTTCACTTCGGTGATGTCCCAGGTTACACCGATCATGCGCAATGTTCGACCCGCCGCATCGCGCTGAAAAATACCCGCCATACGGATCGCACGCTCGGTATCATCCGACAAGATAATACGATATTCCGCCACATAGCGATCCGTTTTAGGATCGTGTAACGCCGCGATGAAATTATCCGCCGACATACGCCAGTCATCAGGATGTATCATCGAATCGATGTATTGCGTGGATAAATCTTGCGGCTGCACTTTGAATATCTCGTGCATGCGCGCATCCCACAACAATTTGTCGCCGACCAGGTCCCACTCCCACACGCCGATGCCGCCGGCATGCGCTGCCAGCGACAAGCGGCTGTTCAAAATCTGCAATTGTTCTTCGGTGCGCTTGCGCTCGGTGATATCGCTGACGTAACCATGCCATACCAGAGTACCGTCCGCCTGCCGCTCGCCTACGGCATCGCCATGTACCCAACGCACGCCTTTTTGCGGTAAGCACACGCGATAATCCGCATTCCATTTGGTAGGAGCATCGGGACCCACCGGTGCCGGAGTCAAGATCGAATCGATGTCGTCGGGATGAAAGCGCTGAAACAGAAGCCGCGGGTTTGCGTAAAGCTCTTCCGGTTCCAGCTCATAGATATCGCGCACCGCGGCACTGACGTAACGAAATGTCGGCGTACCGTCGGGGGCGATGCAATATTGATAAATGTAGCCGGGGACGCGCTCGGTGAGTTTTTTCAACAGCTCATCGCGCGCGCGCAAGGCCTGCTCTGCCTCTCTGCGCGCGGTGATATCTTCGTTGAAAACAACGATGCCACCGATCTCGTTATTGATGTCGTACCAGGGCCGCACCTCCCAGCGCGACCAGATCACGCGTCCATTCGGCCATACGAACATCTCGGCATCCGAACGTTCGATGGCTCCGCTCAGGCAGCGCCGGTGCATTTCCTTCGCTTCCTGCGACAACCACGGAAATAATTGATAATGATTGTGCCCGACAATCTCTTCAATTTTCAGGTGTGCCTCGTCAGCCCAACGCCGGCTGCAGGCTACACAATTCATTTCACGATCTAACATCGTTACCGCGGCAGGGACGTATTCGATAAATGCCGCGAATTGTTCCCTGCTTGCCGCCAACTGCGCCAGCGCGACTTTTCGCGCGCTGATATTTTCTATCAATGACCAGACATAACGTCCTGCGCCGGTATCGACAGCCATACGATGTACCGATGCCGCGATTGAGCTGCCGTCTTTGCGGATATATTCGCGTTCGAACGAATCGGTACCGCCATGCTCGATCAAAACCTGCCAGCGCCGCTTATTTTCGGCGCGAAAAGGCTCGGGCGTAGTGGCTTCATCGTCCAGACTGTATCGATCCGTAGCTCGAAAGCCTAACAATTGCTCGAGTGCCGCATTGGCTTCAATCACCTCGCCTTTTACTGTGCTGAGTGCGCAGCCCAATGGGGATAACTCAAATAACGCCTGCAATTTTTCCCGGCTCGCATGCAATGCCTGCGCATACTCATTGCGCACTTGTTCGCGCTCAGCCGCGGCGATACGCAAAGCGATATTATCGTTAACATAATTGTGCAGCCGATTAATGACGCCGGCGATGAAGACCAAGTACAACAGTCCCATCGCGCTCACGCCGATACCGATGGTCTCCTGGTGCCGGTAGAATTGCAGTACAAGCGGCAG
Source organism: Spongiibacteraceae bacterium (assembly GCA_036502545.1). Lineage (GTDB taxonomy): Bacteria > Pseudomonadota > Gammaproteobacteria > Pseudomonadales > CAMLJR01 > CAMLJR01. The sequence goes on along the minus strand of DASXYH010000113.1, from coordinate 20,640 downwards.
CGTACAGGGGATCAAGAAACTCCAAACAATTTTGCGATCGGCGGACAGCGATACCGCTGCGGCCGCGGAAATACCGCTGGTAATAAAGACCAGCAACATCTGCTTGGACAAATCGGTCGCGGGAAACAATAAAAAATTGCCCAATCCCCACACAGCACCACTAATCACACTGCTGCTGATAAAACAGCGCCGCCAATACGAGGTACGGTATTGCCGCAACGGATCGCGTCGACATCCGAACGCTAACGCCGCACGTCCGCAACTGGTTATTACAATTGCCGTATACCAAAGCACCGTGATGCGATGACTGCTGACCGGCCACAACGTCACCGCAACAATTGCGGCCACTACCACCGCGCCGAAATTATTGAACGGCAACGTATCGAACAAGAGACCGAGCTGCTCGGCGCGTATCATTGCTGCGGATTGATCAGGCGGCTGCGGCCCTGGTTGTAAGGAGGTCATGCGCAACTCTCTATCTGCTCCCGATAGCGTAGCGGATTCTGCGATAGCATGGTTGTTACGGCGGCGTCGAGGCACTATTATCAAGCAAGCTTTCCGTTATCATCCTGTAAGCTTTCCGATCATAGAGGAAATTCGACGTGCCTGCCCCGCATGCTTTTTTTCTTTTCACCGGTATCGCCGCGCTACTTTTTAGTTGGATATTGCTGTTGATATACAGCAGCCGCGAGGATTTCTCGTGGGGATTGGTGACCGTGTTGCTGCCGCCGCTCTCATACCTTTATGCCTTATCGCGTTGGAGAATTGCCAAGGAGCCCATCATCATCGCCGGTATCGGATGGGTTCTTATCGGGTTGGCGCTCGCAAAATGATTATCCGCGAAAGCACCGCCATTTGTGCCGCCCCTGGTACGGATAATCGACATCGTCAAACCGCTTCGACATTTGCCGCTACGCTCGCGCAATATGCACCATCGCCGTTGTTTGCAGTTTGGCCCGTGATTAGCTTCGATGCACGTTCTACTGCTTCAATCAGCAATGCCGCGTTGACCGCTCATCCCTCCGCCAATGGTCGTCGCGAAGGCCGGCACGCCCGCGGTTAAATTCTTTAGCTGCGCCAAATCAAAGTTTGACAGCACTCACGCAACCGCTACCATGCGCAGGCTTTTGCTGCAGGACTTTACACTTATGATGACCAAACCCGGCAAAACCGGCTTCGCGCGGCTTATCGCGGCCACCGGTTATTCTATGCAAGGTTTGCGCGCCGCCTGGAAATACGAAGAAGCCTTTCGCATCGAGGCTTCGCTCGCTTTAATCTGCGTGCCGCTCGCATTTTGGGTCGGGCAAGGACTGACCCACAAGTTGCTGCTTGTCATGTCCTGCGCGATTGTCATCTTGGCAGAGTTGTTCAACTCAGCGATAGAGGCTGCGGTCGATCGCTTTGGCTCGGAAATGCATCCGCTGTCGGGACAAGCCAAGGACATCGGTTCGGCCGGGGTCTTTACCAGCCTGATGCTGTTTCTCATCATCTGGGCGCCGTCGCTGTGGCAGCGTTTCATCGGCTAAATCGCCTGCTTGTCGCTGGTCCTTCCCATTTTTCATGTCGGCCCTTCTCGTTTTTCATATTGACAGGAGGAGCGTGGATATGAATAATCGCGCCTCTCAAATTTTAATGACTCGAACTCAGGAGTTCTGCGGTGGCGAATACTAAACAGGCGCGCAAACGCGCAAAACAGGCCGAAAAGGCCCGTTTGCATAATGGCAGCTTGCGCTCGATGGTACGCACCTATATCAAGAAAGTGGTTGCGGCAATCGGTAAAGGCGATGCAGAAGCTGCAAAAAACGCCTATGCCGCCGCCGTTCCCGTAATCGACCGCATCGCCGATAAAGGCATCATTCACAAAAATAAGGCCGCCCGCCACAAGAGCCGGCTAAATGCGCAGATTAAAGCATTGGCCCAAAAAGCCGCTTAAGCAATACCGCGATAAATAAAAGCCGGCGATGCCGGCTTTTTTATTGCTCCGATTTTTATCGATTACAAAGCAAACCAGTTTTTTACTTTCAGCCAAAGCAAACCCAAATATTCGTGCGCCGCGAATTCCGCATGCGCCAAGCTTTCGATGTCGGGGAAAAAAATATCGCGCCAATTCGGATGCGGATTATTGCGCTCAAGAAAATGCGTGGGCGCAGGCTGCGGGAAAAGTCCGGCGGCATTAAACAACGCTATTGTGCGCGGCATATGCACGGCGGAAGTCACCACGGCAAAGCGCCGATTAATTACCAGCGGTTTAAGCAGGCGCACTTCCTGCTCTGTATCGCGCGATTCTTTCTGCAGAATGATATCTTGCGGCGGCACACCGATTGCGCGCGCCACCTGTGCCATTATCTCGGCATGCGATTCGTATTGACCGCCGCCCGATAAGATCAATTTACTACCGGGATTGGCGCGATAAATCGAAATACCTTCGAGCAATCGATAAACCGCCGCGGTATTTGGCCGGTTGCTAAGCGGCAATCGAGGCGCATCGCCTTGACTGGCGCCCATCACTACAACTATTTCGACATCAGCCGCCAGTCCATTCCATTTCGGATAACTTTCTTCCAGCGGTAATAACAGCAAATCCGAAAGCGCGGTACAGCTGCAAACAATTAACAACGCCGATCCCGCCGTCACTAACCAACGTCCGCTGCGCGCGCGCTGAGTCCATAAACAAACACATCCGATAACCAACAACAGCACCGACAATGGCAGCGGCATCAACCATCCGCTGACAAATTTTTTCAATGCCACTGAAGTCATGTTAAAGCACCACTAAATTATCGCGATGAATCAATTCCTTCTCGCCTTGATAACCGAGTATGGCTTCGATGCGCTCGGAGCTTTGTCCAATAATCTTCACCGCGTCATCGTGTGCGTAATTCACCAAACCGCGTGCGATTTCCGCACCGCTCGCGTCGACGCATGAAACCAAATCGCCGCGATTAAAACGACCCGTTACTGCAGTCACCCCAACCGGCAGCAAGCTGCGGCCGGATTCGCGCAGCACTCGCACCGCGCCATCGTCCAGCATTAATTGTCCGCTGGTCTGCATTAAGCCAGCCAGCCATTGTTTGCGTGCAGCCAATGGCTGGTTGTCAGCCACCAGTAGCGTGCCGAGTTCCTCGCCACCCGCTAGACGCAGCAGCACATTTTCCGCGCGACCACTCGCAATCACCGTACTCGCGCCCGAACGCGCAGCGAGCTGCGCCGCGCGAATTTTTGTCAGCATACCGCCGCGACCGAGGCTGCCACCACTACCCGCCATTTGTTCGAACCGCGGATCGCCGGCCCGACCGCGCGCCACGAGCGCAGCGTTAGGATCGAGCCGCGGATCGCGCTCGAACAGTCCTTCTTGGTCGGTAAGAATGACGAGCAAATCGGCATCGATCAAATTCGCGACCAGCGCACCCAGCGTATCGTTATCGCCGAACCGAATTTCATCGGTGACAACGGTATCATTCTCATTGATAACGGGAATGACGCCGAGCTTTACCAATGTTTGCAATGTGCCGCGTGCATTTAAATAGCGATCGCGCGCGGAAATATCATCGTGACCGAGTAACACCTGCGCGGTATGCAATCCATAACGCTGAAATTGCGATTCGTATGCCTGTACCAATCCCATTTGGCCGACCGCTGCAGCCGCTTGCAATTCATGCAACGCATGCGGCCGCGTTTTCCAGCCCAACCGAACCATGCCTTCTGCAACGGCGCCCGACGAAACTAACACTATCTCTATACCGCGCTGGCGCAACTCGACAATTTGCTTTACCCATTGCTCGATTGCCGCGAGATATAAGCCGCGACCGTCGTTGGTCAGCAATGCGCTGCCGATTTTTATGACCCAGCGCCGTGTATTTTGTAGTTGCGTCATCGCTTGACCTTGTTCGAGGCAGTCGTGCTGCGATTATGTTTGTTGTCGCGCGTATCGCTTTCTAGTAAGGGGCGTATTCCACTTCGACATCGTAGTCATCGTCTTCGTCATCATCGCTGACTTCAAGCTGCGCCGCGCGCCGCGCTTTACGCGCCGCCGCCAATGCCTGAATGCGTTCGCGTGCTTCGGCCTGCATAGCAATTTTCAATTGCTCTTCGCGCTGCGCGAGCTCAGTGTCAGCAGTCTCTTGCTGCCAGCATTGCTCAAGATGCGTCATGATGTCGCCGCACAATTTAGCGGTGCCGTCGCCACTGATTGCGGCAATTTGATAAACAGGGCCCTGCCACTGCAAGCGCTGCACAATATCCCGACACAACGCAGCGCCTTCTTCGGCCGGCAACAAATCCATCTTGTTCAGCACCAGCCAACGCTGCCGACCGGCCAACGTGGGACTGAACAATTGCAGTTCATTGGCGATACCTTCAATGGCGGCAACTGGATCGCTGCCATCGGGCGGCAACACATCGACCAGATGCAGCAACAAGCGCGTACGCGTCAAATGCTTGAGAAAACGGATACCGAGCCCAGCGCCTTCAGAGGCACCCGGAATCAACCCAGGAATATCCGCCATCACAAAACTGCGATGCGCCTGCACACGTACAACACCAAGATTTGGCACCAACGTCGTAAATGGATAATCGGCCACCTTGGGTTTCGCCGACGAGACTGCTCTTATCAATGTTGATTTGCCCGCGTTTGGCAGACCGAGCAGACCGACATCAGCCAGCACCTTCAACTCCATTCGCAGACTACGTTGCTCGCCTTCGGTACCCTTGCTGGTTTGCCGCGGCGCGCGGTTGGTCGACGATTTGTAGCGGGTATTGCCGAGGCCGTGCCAACCGCCTTGAGCGACGCGCAGACGCTGGCCAGGTACAGATAAATCACCCAGCACTTCGCCAGTATCCTCATCGATCACCGTGGTGCCGATCGGCACGTTCAAAACCAGATCGTCACCGCTCTTGCCGGTGCAGTTGGCGCCGCGGCCGGATTCGCCGCTTTTAGCCTGATAACTGCGCACATAACGATAATCGACCATCGTGTTCACTGCCGCATCGGCCGTTAAAAATACGCTGCCGCCGTCGCCGCCGTCGCCGCCGTCCGGACCGCCGAATGGCACCGCACGCTCACGGCGAAAACTCATGCAGCCGTTACCGCCACGACCCGCCTGGACCTTGATAATGACTTCATCAACGAATTTCATGGCTTCTTACCCGGAGCACTTCAGTGCATTATCCGCTACAAACAAAAAAGCCCCAACGAGTGGGGCTTTTGATCCGGTCTGATGTAATCAGGCCGCTACGATGCTTACCACTTTGCGTTTATCGATGCCTTTGGTTTCAAACAACACCGTGCCATCGACCGTTGCAAACAAGGTGTGATCACGACCGACGCCAATGTTCACGCCGGGACGAATTTTAGTGCCGCGCTGACGCACGATAATGCTGCCCGCCGTTACCAATTGACCACCGAAACGCTTGACGCCCAAACGTTTGCTCTGCGAATCGCGTCCGTTACGGCTACTGCCGCCTGCTTTCTTGTGTGCCATTACTGCTCTCCTAACGACTACGCGTTAATTGCGGTGATCTTGACCGCCGTATACCACTGACGATGGCCCATCTGTTTCATATGATGCTTGCGGCGGCGAAACTTGATGATTCTGATCTTGTCGTGACGGCCCTGCTCGATGATCTCGGCGGTCACTTTGCTGCCGGCCACGTACGGTGCGCCGATTTTAACGTTCTCGCCGTCGCTGACCAGCAGCACTTTGTCAAAATCAATGGAGGCGCCGGTGGCCGCTTCAATTTTTTCGACTTTAAGGATTTCGCCGGGCTGCACGCGATGTTGCTTGCCGCCGGCTTCGATAATTGCGTAAGTCATTACTATTGCTCCGTAAGGCCTGCTTGCAAAGAGTTGTGACCATGACAGTGACAACGTATGTAATATGCCGGCGAGCCGGGGCAAGTACAGGCAGCGCGATCGATAAATAATCGACACCGCGCTTTGGTTTCAATGTTTATCGGTACCACTAAAGGGCGGCAGATTCTACGCAATGGCCGCCGCGAACACAAGTCTGATAGTTGGCTCGATCAAATGGAGCGGCGGCGGGCAATAAAATAATAATACCGTGCGGCCCAGCTCATCGCGCTGCATTTGCAGATTGTGACACCTTTGCCGGCGCCAACTATAGTTAATCGAGCTTATCGGCCGCGAGAAAGTGCCATGACCGCTCCCCAGGTTCTTACCGACCCGCTGTATCAACTGCTCTACAACGAAAATATCGCCGAGTTCAATCGCCGCCATGACGAAGCAAAATCCGCCATGCTGCACGGCGGCAGCTACCGCGGATTGGATTTACGCGAAATCAATGCGGATGGTCTCGATTTTAGCGACGCTTATTTTCACGGCGCAGATTTGCGCGGCATCGATTTTCGCAAGACCAATCTCGAAGGAGCAAGCATGATCGATGCGAAAATTTCCGGCTGCTATTTTCCAAAAGAATTAAGCGCCGAAGAAATTCGCTTGTCGATAATGGCGGGCACACGAATGCGTTATACCAAGTAGCCGCAACCGATATTTTTCAGTAATTCGGATCGATTTAATTTTTAATTGCGCAAAAATAAAAAGCCCGCACATCGGCGGGATTTTTGCATTGAAAAACAAAAATTAGAAGACGATCGCCTCATCCAAGGCCCTTTCAAATTTGTTAAAATCAACGGAAGTATTCTTGACCTTTAGAGAAAATTTCGCCTTGAATTCCGCATTCGATACTCCCACAGCAGCCTCCCACTGTGGTCCGAACAATCGAACAGCAGTATAAAATAATAACGCTCTCGGCTGAGGCGTTCCGTCCGCCAACATTGCCTCATAAAACATTCGAGCGGCGTCTTTTGATGTCTTGATATGTCTAGTACAAGCAACGTCATGTACAACACTAGCTCTTCGATAATCTCCAATGTATGGAGTACCCACTATTTCCGACCACACAACAGTGGGAATGCTGGCTCCATTAACTGTATCGTCTTTTTTTGCCTCCCATCGAAAGCCAGCGCCGTCAACAAAAGCAAAATCAGCAAGTAGCTTCATGTCTCTATCATCACCCGCACCAACTAACCAGCGAGCATCAACGTTTCCTTCAAAGTGTGCAATCATTTCATCTTTCTCATGTGAGTTATGGAACAAAACCACTGGAGACTCGCCCGGTTAGTCAAGCAATGCATTGGCCGATAAATGCGTTCGACGTAAAGTGTTGAAACTGCATTAGCGGGATGCGCTTTATACGTCGCAAACGAAACTATTCAGATACTTTATCTGGCAAATTTTGTAAACCAATTGCTGAAAGAAGCATCTTTAGGGCGATCAAGCAGCTTGTATATTGGCAATATCAGCTTTACTCTGAAAGTTCAATGGATAAGGAGATTATGGACATGAATGATAAAAATCGACGTTGTGACAATCGTAATATCGTTGAATGGAAGGCTAGCGTTGGAAGAGACGGATTGGACGCTAAACCCGCCTTAGTGCGAAATATTTCTCTCAACGGAGCGTATTTCGAGACTCTAGTGGTTTTAGAAGTGCAGAATCGAATACAGCTGGAAAGCCACGTCGAACACGCAGGTAAAGTCCGACATTTGTCGGTTGAGTGTGAAGTCATGCATTGCGAATGCACAGACAGCCCTCAAATGCACGGATATGGTGTTCGTTTCATGAAATTGGGGAGAGACAATTTGTCTTTCCTACTGCCAATAGTCGCGGAGCTTACGAGGCAACAGAAGCAAAACAATATCATTTGACTATATCTGCTCTCATTATTGGGAGAGAGAGAAAGACATGACAAAGACTTTGTGGATTGTTTTAGGCATTTCCGTGCTTGCGATAATTGGCTTTGTGTTAGTAATACGTTCGCAGTTACTTACAAATAAAGAAATTGATAAGAATATTGATTACAGCAAATTGCGCCCTTTGCAGGACGATGAAGAAGATAACGAAAAATGATAAAAATCTTATGATAAGCCTAGGCTTTCATTCGAATGGACGCTTCCGCACTGAGAGACAAAAATATTACGAATACGCTCGATACTACCGATTTTTATGAGCGCCGCAACATGTCTTTCGGAATTTACATTGCTGGCTATTTTATTTTTATCGTCGGATTGGCGCTTGGTGCATATCTGCTAAACGTGCCGCCTCAATGGATCGGAGTCGGCGTTCTCTGCATGGTCGGCATTGCGATTATTCACGGTGTGACGGCTACGCGCCAAAAAGATTCGTCTTGAGCGGCAATATAGAAATAGTATCAATAAGACCGATAAAGCTATTCATCGTACGCCCCAAACACCTGCCGTTTTGGCGCTCTTGAGAAGAGATAGGAGCGATGTCTTGACGAGGCAGAGGATAAGCTCTACTTCACCCACTTTTAGATTCGCGAACGCCATTGATAAAGATTTGAGCACGGAAAGAAATAGTGTCATTTCTAGCTTTGGATTTTTGTATGGAAGACATCGTGCAACACCTCTAAAGAGGGACGTTTGCACAGAGACTTACTGAGGACGTGGGGGGCATTATTACTCCCCACTTTATTTAAAAATCACGCAACTTATTTATTTTAAGTATTTTTGGTGCCAGGACTGCACACACACCTAGTGTACAATAGCATTGATTTATAAAGACTACCTAAAGTTCGTTTTTCACCGATACCAACAAAAGAACCAACAAATCGATCAGCCTGCATGCGATTTCAGGGAAAGCTTCTCACTATCACCCCCAACACTTTTGCATTGGCGGCGATTTTCAAGCTAGCTGCCCCCAAATCAAATCTGTTGCACATGCTGAAAAAAACGATACAGCACAGAGTTAATGAACCAATCGCAATGCAAAAAAAGATAAGTAATTAAAATATAATCGAGCGCGACCAATGCAACTTTATGCCCTATCAGGGAGCCTGTTTCCGCGACTTGAATAGCTAAGCCACAAGCAACCGTTGCCCCTAAATATGCCGTATAGAGCCACGTCAAACTCAACTCACCGCGGCCAACCGTCAAACTGGCCCCTGGATGCAGCCCAGCATAAATGCCTTTTGAAATCCCGATAACAGCGAGCAAAATCAAGACAAGCTGTAATGCGATCATTACTGCAAAATCACTTTGTTTTAGAAAATGCACTGCGGATACTCCCTTATAGGATGCTGCTTAGACGTTCTTTAGTTTCATTCCAGTGGAACAATGCTCGCTCACAATATCAACTCTGCTGGAACGCCCACCTCTTCACCAAGCCGCTTTAAAACAATTGCGCGGCAGATTGCTATCTCTGGTGTAGCGCCGCTCACCGTGCGTAATTCACTCTTAAGATCGCCATCAACGATTCGATATCGAGACAGCCATACGCCATCGATTCCACGCAGGACGCCTAATTGCTCTGCGAATAAAAGCGGGCCGCACTTCGCCCAATTAGTCGAAGGACTACCCCGTTCACCAAGCGATTCAATCGTGTTGGTGGCCGTTACTGCGTTAGCTACGGCCCAATCCAGTGTCGATCCTATCAGCTCAGCTTATCGGTTTTAACCTTCACCATTCGCATAGAGTTTCCTCAAATATAATTCGAACTGAATAATTGTGGCAAATCTACCACCAACCGTTCGCTCCTCAGCTGACAACGATGCTTGTATCATCATTTTTGCTGCTACAAATTTCTAATACGCGCGGCCTCGAACTTCGATCGCACGTTAGCAATTAACTTGGAAAGCTCGTAAGTAACAGAAGGGGAGATCGCTGGCGCACATCTTCACAATTTAGGTGCGCACCGCTAATAAATGCGGCCTCTGACGCACACATCTGACCAAATCGTGTTCAACACTACGCCACCATTTAATTCATCAGTCAACACTATATTGCCAGGACTGCCAATAAACCGCTTTTGACCAGTCATACCCCCAAATCCATTTCGAGCGTTATAGGTACCGCACGCTACAAGTATGCCTTTGTCCTCTGGCTTAGCTTTCATGCGTGCGGCCCACACTTCGCCGTACTCAACAGAGCTAGGGTCCTTTAAGTTTGCTTCGAGGCTTTTCTTGCCCTCATCAATTGCCCACCACGCTTTGTTTTTAACGTCCGAGGGGGACACTAAGGAGTAGATAAATATGAGAATAAAAAGGCCAACAAGAATTACCAACAGCCTGCCTACGCCTCTTGAGAACCCACCTGATTTTTTTCCAATTAATGTGAAGCCGCAATGCGGGCACTGGCTTGCAGAGTCGCTAACTTGCTGCACACACTCTGGGCAGTCGATCAAAGCCATTAGATTCTCCTATTCCAATCTTGGCTTATGCATAGATACTAAACGATTCAGCCTGCGGATTTTTTAGCACAATAAAGCAATAATTATATTTTTCATGCTTTCTCAAGTCCGCCCTTAATGGATGCCGATGATGCCGTAGGCATTGACATTAATGTCACTTATTTGATTTTTTGATAGGGCATAATAATCAAAGAGCGCGATTGTTATATTTCGCATTATAGGCATCACTCTTGGCCTTCCGATATGCACCCCCATTGACAGAGTGTCGAGGGGGCTACGGACCAGCTATTAGAACTGATAGGACAGGCCAACCGAATATGCTGGTCGTCAAAAACAATTTCGCAAGTAATTCCCGGAAGTAAAACGCCCGCCATATAAGGACGTTTTCAGGCTCCAATTGGGCTACCGATCACCAGTAATTTTTGATCTTAATTCACCGAACTGGTTTTGTTTAAAAATTCGCTGATTGCAGGAATCTGTGAGGGTAGAACACACCGCTCGACATAGCCGTTGGTTCCCGTAATCTTAAACTGGATGCGCTTTGCAAGAGCAAGTCGAGCAATATCGGCCCGTTGCACCGCATAATTTGCCGACTCGGTAACGCTGACAGGTCCGTTACCGTCTACATGGCGATCATTGATTGAGCCTAATGCAGTGACTAAATGTATCTGTTGCTCATCCGCCAAAATGTCCAACGAACTTTTGGGGTTTATGAATAGCCACGATTGGTCAAAGTAACTGACGCTAACAGCGTATATTGTACTTCCCGTTTTATCCTGCACTAAGGCCAATCCAAGATTGACATTCACTCCAACGCCACTATTGCCTGCAATGTATCCAGAGTTGCTCGTGCATATCTGAGTAGTTATTGGCCCTTCGTACGCTGTGAAACTACCGTCATAGGCATCTTTTTTTGATTTGAAGGTTGGCGGTTCTAAGGCGCCCATGATGCTGGCGCAGCCACCAATTAAACTCATGACTGTCGCCAATAAAATAATCTTTGTGTTGCGCATCCTATAGTCTCTCACTTAAAACCAGAAGGGTGATTTGCTCTGCGTGCGGACATCGTGAATATCCGAATGCAGTAAACACCCAGCACGCCTCCCGCGAAAAACAATCTCTTGCGTTTCGTAGACTATAGTCCGTGGATCAATAGTACACAAGACACGAACCTAGTCGTATGGATAGGTTCAAGCTCTTAGCGCCACTCTTCGGAGAGACATTACAAGAATTTCGCACGGCAAAAGGTGTGTCGCAGGAGGCGCTTGCCTTGGATTGCGGTAGAGATAGAACTTTCATATCCATGCTTGAACGAGGGAAACGACAGCCAACACTCGAAACCATTTTTCGTTTAGCTGAAGGGCTAGAAGTAACGCCGGGCGAATTGGTAGTGGCTGTCGAAAATAAGCTGCCAAGTTCTCGTTAAATTTGCATTCGTAGTACCAGGAAGCCCGTTCCACCACCACGCTCAATATCAACTGAAAATTAACATTAATACCGCCACGCGCGCACGTCTATTGCGCTACCGTACATTATCCCTTGTGACATTAATGTCAAATCGAAAAACATGTCGGATCGCCTTTCTCTAGCCGCTGCTCAAAGACCTCTGACATTGTGGTAGGCCCAATCGTAAGGAACGTACGTTGATACGGCAAATTGGCTTCACCGAAGAAACCGGCGGCGCTGAGGGTTATTTTAGCGGCTTGTAGTTTTGTATTTTCGGAGCCGGTGTCGAGCAGCGTCTTAAGTGTTTCAAGTGCGGCAATATTCAACCGCAGTAGGCTTTCAAATTGTTTGTTGAACATCTCGCGCAGTATTGCGTTTTTATATGCCTCGAACTCTTCGTAGTGCTTCCAATTGCAAAGCGTCGCCTGGGTTACCCCAAGCTGCTCTGCAACATCTTTTGATTGCATGCCCGATGCCAACAACAAGGCCGCCTGCATGTGTTTACTTGAAAGAGCCATGGCATCTCCGATTAAAATTAATTAAAACCAATTACAAGCGCACCGACTGCAATTCAAAAGTGGACGTGCCAGTATTTTATTTTTCGCCTGCCTGCCAAACAGACGAACTTATTGGCTGGCTTTCATGTATCTAATAAATTCACTGCATAGATGAAGAAGAGCATCTTCATCGCTGTGAGACACCCCTTTTGCTCCATCCAACGCAAACATCATAAGTTCAAACTGCTCTGGATAAAGCCTTACTAAAAAACGTACAAACCCTTTAGCGGTGCCTTGGCATGGAGTCGGCCTTCCTGAAAGATAAGCTGCACTAATGCGCTCCATAGCTGTATGGGGATAACGACACTCAGCCAACTCAATCGCCTTAGTTACTACGTCCATAGCCCGCTCACTCAGCTTGAACCGCAACCTAAATAAACCGGTTTTTAGTATGCGTTTATCCATCTGCGTCTTCCCGATGATTGATATGTTCTGCGCTCTACAGGGGCCCCTACCCCTGCTCAACCTAGGAAATTCAGGCACCCAAGCCCAAACCCTTTTTAGAGCTTGACTGCCGTACATGGCGGCAGCACCACATCGATACACCATATTCAATGGGTGGCGGCCATCGATAGCCGAATCCACTTGCTCTCAACCTGAGGTATTCCCAGTTGGTGGTTTATTAAGTGCCCACCAAGCAGCACAATGGCTGCGCACCCGCACTAATTGCCAGATAACTATTTCTTAGATTTTGAGGTAAGCCACTCGCTAACGGAGCTTTCAAGCCAACCAGAAGAGCGGCCTCCAGTAAGCTTTAGCTGCTTTGGGAAATTCCCCTTTGAAATTTCGGCATAAATTGTCGAACGGGACAGGCCGGTGGTTAAGATCACCTCCGGCATTCTCAAAACTCGATCACTCATTGGACCACCCAGATTAATTTCGGTCACATCTGGATTTAATTCTTATGCAAAATTATTTTTATTTCAAAAAATAAAGCGGAATGGTGCTTAAAACGGAGTTATTTTTTATCTAACTTCTGGCATTGAGTATCTTTTCGCACTGTCCGTTGCAAGGAATCTACTTTTTTATGATCATAAATTTTTTTCATGACATAATTTTTGAGTATTATTTGATTGGCCTGCCTCCGAGTTTTCCCGTCGTTTATACGGAGGCGAAGATAAATCACTCTTCTCACAAATCGTCTCAATTTAGCGATGGCCCACCTAACATGCCCACCAATTGCCTGCTTGCTATCTGCGATAATGCCTTTCGTTTGAATTTTATTTTTTGCTATAACAACTGGGGATTTATTCTCAAGCAAATCTTCTAGGAGTCTACTGCGGTGAGGTAAATTGTAAGTTGGGTAATACTCTATCAGCCTCTGGATTTCCTCATCAGAAGGTGTCCCCCCAATCATCTCCAAAGCATCCTCTGTGGAAAAAAAATATTTATCGTTTCTCAAGTCAAGCATTCACTTTTTCCTCAAAGTACAATCAAAAAAGTGGAATATCGAAAATCTATTTCTGAAAATTCACCGCTATAACATTTCCGCCCACCGTCAATGAGTCGAGATAGTCCGCCCACCACTGCATCATGCGTTTTCGCTCATCGAGATATTCCGCATGGTGTGTGTAAGCCGATCGAACCTTGTTACGTTCCATGTGCGCAAGCTGACGCTCGATGGCATCGCGATGAAAACCTTGCTCGTTGAGAAACGAAGAAGCCGTTGCGCGAAAGCCGTGAGGCGTTGCCATACCTTGATAGCCCATGCGATTGATTACGGCATTCATGGTGTTTTCGCTAATCGGCTGCGTGCGCTTACGCTCACCCGAAAATAACAGCTCACCGCGACCCGTGAGGGGGCGTAACTCTTCGAGCATCGCTAGCACTTGGCGCGACAGCGGCACGATATGCTCGGTCTTCATTTTCATTAACGATTCAGGCACTCGCCACTCTGCATTCTTGAGGTCAAAATCTTGCCAACGCGCAGTGCGAATTTCACCGGGGCGCAAAAAGGTGTAGATGATCATGCGCACGGCAGTCTTAGCGATCAGACCGGAAGGGCTTTCCTCCAATCTCTCGAAAAACAATGGCAGGTCTGCAATTTTGAGCGAGGGGCGATGTTGCGGTTTGCGGGATTTCAGCGCGCCTGATAATTCGGCGGCGGGGTTAACAGTTGCACGACCAGTTTGAATAGCGAAACGAAAAATCGACGTGCAGAACTGCAGCTCGCGACTCGCAACATCGAGAGCACCCCGGCGTTCAACCCTGCGGATAACGTCGAGCAATTGCGGCGGCGTGATTTCGACAATAGGGCTATTGCCCAATGCGGGGAACACATCTTTGATGAGATAACCAATCACCCGATCAGCGTGATGATCGACCCACTCACCACGCTTGTTCTCCCACCACTCCCGGCCGATGACCTCAAAGGTATTATCGGCATTGAGGCGCTTCACCGCCTTCGAGGTTTTGCGTTCAACTGCGGGGTCAGCACCGCCTTCGAGGAGCGCCCTTGCGTCGGCTGCTTTCTTGCGCGCGGCCTTCAAACTCACCGCCGGATATACGCCAAGCGCCAGCGTCTTTTGCTTGCCAGCAAAGCGATAGGCGAGATGCCAGTATTTTGCCTCATTAGGCTTTAGCCATAAGAACAAACCGCCACCATCGGAGCGCTTGTTCGGCTTCCCTGATTCGCCATAGCGAGCGTTCTTGATCTCCAGATCGTTCAGCTTGCTGGTTAAGCGCGACATTGTTGGTATCTAATCCGTGCTGACCCCGAGATACCAACAAATCTACCAACAATTTGTTGGTACGTCTATGGATGTAACCAGACGCTGCTGGAACGTCAGACATAAAAAAACCCGTATTTTCGCGGGCTTCTGGTTGTTCTTGGATGTTGTCAGACTTGTGTATGGTGCCCAGGACTGGACTCGAACCAGCACGGCTTGCGCCACTACCACCTCAAGGTAGCGTGTATACCAATTTCACCACCTGGGCAAATCTACCTCATTTCTGCGCGGGTGCAGTCGGAACCTCCCCTTCAGCAGGCGCGGAATTGTGCTCGACAGCAGGAACGTCGTCAACTGATTTTGCCGGCGCGGAAGCAGGCGCTTTATCCGCCGGCACTTCATTTACCGGCGATGTCGGAAGATCAATTCGCGTCGGATCGGATTTGTTTTTTGCCAGCACCGACAGCGCCAGACTAGTAGCAAAAAATACCGCAGCGAGAATTGCGGTAGAGCGCGTCAATGCATTACCGCTGCCGCGACTGCCGAACAATGTCTGCGAGGCGCCAGCGCCGAACGATGCTCCCATATCAGCGCCCTTGCCTTGCTGTATTAGAATGAGACCGATAATGCACAGCGCGGCCAGCACATGAAAAACAATAATCAATGTTTCCATAAAATTTTATTCCGCCGCTCTACAAATCGCGGCAAACTCCTCAGCATTGAGTGAAGCGCCCCCGACGAGGCCGCCATCGATATCCGCTTGCACAAATAACGCTTTCGCGTTTTCGGCCTTTACGCTGCCACCGTATAGGATCGATACCGCTGCAGCGTTATTTATTTGCAAACGCTGCCGAATGAATGCGTGTACTTCTTGCGCCTGCGCCGGTGTGGCCGTGCGGCCAGTACCAATTGCCCAGACCGGCTCGTAGGCGATAACCACACTATTTAATTCAGCAGTATTGAAACGCCCGAATATCGCTTCGAGTTGCCGAGCGATAACATCCAACGTTTTACCCGCTTCGCGCTCCGCCAGACTTTCTCCGACACAAATGATCGGCGTCAGTTCATGCCGCAGCGCAATGGCTGCTTTTTCTGCCACTTGCTCGTTGCTTTCGGCAAACAAATGGCGGCGCTCAGAGTGACCGACGATCGCGAAATCACAACCGCAGTCGCGCAACATACTCGCAGCAATTTCGCCCGTGAACGCGCCCTGCTCCGCCGCACCGACATTTTGTGCGCCGAGCTTGATTGGGCTATCAACGAGCCGCTGACAGGCAGCCGTCAGGTACACAAACGGTGGGCATACAGCAACGTCAGTTGATTTCAATGGCGGCAATAAACGCAACAATTCGCTCAGCAATTCTGCAGTCGCAGCATTGCTGCCATGCATCTTCCAATTGCCGACTACCAGCTTGCGGCGCATGCCTTTCCCCTGCCAAAACGGCCGGCAATGGTAAACCAAACCGCTTCATTTAAACAAGGAATGAGAACGCGCGGCGATTTACCCGACAGCGCGGGTGACGACCAGCACCAACTCGCTGCACAACGCCTGCACCTGCGTGCCGTCTTCGCCCTCAACCATGACGCGCACCACCGGCTCGGTACCCGATGGACGCAATAACACGCGACCGCGGCCGGCGAGTTTTTCCTCGGCTAATGCCACCGCATCGCGCACAGCCGGCGCGTTGTCGAGATCGAATTTTCGCGCGAGCTTGACGTTCTGCATGATCTGCGGAAATTTTTGCATACCCGATTTGAGTTCATGCAACGTTTTGCCCGTGTTGACGATGGCAAAAAGAACTTTCAACGCGGAAATAATGCCGTCGCCCGTTGTCGTCACATCGGCACAAATAATATGTCCGGAATTTTCGCCGCCCAATTTCCAGCCGCGCGACTGCATCAATTCGTTAACGTAACGGTCGCCGACTTTTGCGCGCGCGAAAGGAATTTCCAATTCCGCCAGCGCCAACTCAAACCCGAGATTCGACATCAGTGTGCCGACGACGCCGCTGCAACTGCCGCGCGTACGCATTTCATCGCAGGCGATGATGTAAAGCAATTCATCGCCATCGACCAGCTCGCCGCGATGATCGACAAACAACACGCGATCGCCATCGCCATCGAACGCAATTCCCAGATCGGCTTTTTCGGTCAATACGCGTCGACGCAAACTTTCCGGCGAGGTCGAGCCGACATCGGCGTTGATATTCAATCCGTTCGGCTCGGTGCCGAGCGCGATCACTGTCGCGCCAAGCTCATCGAGCACCGATGGCGCGACGTGATAATTGGCGCCGTTTGCGCAATCGACAACGATTTTTTTGCCGCGCAAATTGAAATACGAAGGCACCGTGCTTTTACAAAACTCAATGTAACGCCCGGCCGCATCGCTGATGCGAATCACTTTTCCCAATTGCGCGGACTCGACAGTCGTCATGCGCTGATCGATTTGCTGTTCGATTTCCAACTCGGTGGCGTCCGGTAATTTAGTACCTTCACCGGAAAAAAATTTGATGCCGTTATCGTGGTAGGGATTGTGCGATGCGCTGATCACAATTCCCGCCTGCGCGTGAAATGTACGCGTCAAATAGGCGATCGCCGGTGTCGGCATCGGCCCGAGCAAAGATACATCGACGCCCGCTGCGACGAGCCCCGCTTCCAATGCCGATTCGAACATATAACCGGAGATGCGCGTGTCTTTGCCGATGATGACTTTGCAGCGTCCACCGCGGGAAAAAACCTTGCCGGCGGCCCAGCCCAATTTCAAAACAAACTCGGGATTAATCGGACCTTCGCCCACCAGGCCGCGCACACCGTCGGTGCCAAAATAACGTCTGCTCATTCAATTTGCTCCTTGATTACTGCCGTACAAAGCCGGATCACATCGCCGGTTTCACGTATATCATGGACTCGAAATATGACCGCGCCACGCTGCACCGCCATTGCCGCCAGTGCGAGACTGCCTGTCAATCGCTCGGAAATGGGACGCTTCAGCACGTGACCGATCAACGCTTTACGCGAAAGTCCGACCAATAAAGGGTAATGCAACGACTGCAATTGTTCTAATCGATTGAGCAGCTGCAAATTGTGCTGTGCGGTCTTGCCAAATCCAAACCCCGGATCAAGCACGATATTACGGCGGGCGACTCCCAGTTTAGTACAAGCCTCTATACGCTGCGCCAGGAAGTCGTGGACTTCGCTCACCACATCGCGATACTGGGGGTCCTGCTGCATCGATACCGGCTCTCCGCGCATATGCATCAAACAAATCGGCAAACCGGTTGCAGCAGCAGCGCGAATCGCGTCGGGACGCTGTAGTGCGCGCACATCGTTGATAAATCCCACGCCACAGGCAGCGGCGTTCAACATGACTTCGGGGTTGCTGGTATCGACCGACAACACCACGTCGAACTCGCGCGCCAACACCTCGATGACTGGTAGTACCCGATCCAGCTCTTGCTGGGTGGAAACCGCAGCGGCGCCGGGACGCGTCGATTCGCCGCCGACATCGATGATATCCGCGCCATCGGCAACCATTTGCGCCACGCGCTGCAATACTTTTTCCGTCGACAACTTGCCATCGATAAAGACAGCGCCGCCATCGGAGAAGGAATCGGGGGTCGCATTGAGAATACCCATAATGCGCGGGCGCGAAAGGTCTAAAACGCGCCCGGCGCAATTAAGCGCCGGGCCGGAAGTTGTTTCAGTCATGATTGCGACGGTTAATGTTCGCCGGCGGGTCCACCGATAGGACCGGCGCGATTATTGTCCTGCGGTGATGTTTCTCCGCCACCGGTCGGATGATCGTTACTCCAATCAGCGGGTGGTCGCGGTTTACGGCCGGACATGATGTCGTCGATTTGCGAGGCATCGATCGTTTCAAATTGAATCAGCGCATCCGCCATCAGCTCCAGTTTGTCGCGATTCTCGGTCAGAATTCTTTTCGCAGCGGCATAACATTCATCGATAATGCGGCGCACTTCGTGATCGATTTCCTTGGCCGTTTCGCTGGACACACTGCGCGAACCGGTTGCTGCGCTGCGGCCAAGAAATATTTCTTCTTCGCTCTCGTCGTACAACAACGGACCCATCTTTTCCGACAAACCCCACTTGGTCACCATGTTGCGGGCAATTTCGGTGGCGCGCTTGATATCGTTCGATGCGCCAGTGGTGACGCCGTCGACGCCATTAATCATTTCCTCGGCAATACGACCGCCAAATAACGAGCAAATATTGCTGAGAATATGCCGGCGGCTAAGACTATAACGATCCTCTTCCGGCAGGAACATGGTTACGCCGAGCGCGCGTCCGCGCGGAATAATGCTGACTTTATAGACCGGGTCATGTTCGGGCATGACGCGACCGACGATCGCATGGCCCGCTTCATGAAACGCGGTGTTGCGCTTTTCTGCTTCGGACATCACCATCGATTTGCGCTCGGCGCCCATCATGATTTTGTCTTTGGCAAGTTCGAACTGGGTCATGTTCACCGTGCGCTTATTGGAGCGCGCCGCAAACAACGCCGCCTCATTGACCAGATTGGCTAAATCGGCACCGGAAAAGCCGGGCGTACCGCGCGCAATAATCGCCGGATCAACATCGTCCGCCAGCGGCACTTTGCGCATATGGACTTTCAGAATCTGCTCGCGACCGCGAATGTCTGGCAAACCGACGACGACCTGGCGATCAAAACGGCCAGGGCGTAACAGCGCAGGATCGAGTACATCGGGACGGTTGGTCGCGGCGATAACGATGATGCCGTCGTTCGCTTCGAAGCCGTCCATTTCCACCAGCAATTGGTTCAACGTCTGTTCGCGCTCATCGTGTCCGCCGCCTAAACCAGCGCCGCGATGACGACCGACCGCATCGATCTCATCGATGAAAATAATGCAGGGGGCCTGCTTCTTGGCTTGATCGAACATATCGCGCACACGCGAAGCGCCGACGCCGACAAACATTTCAACGAAATCGGAGCCCGAAATCGAAAAGAACGGTACCTTGGCTTCGCCAGCAATCGCTTTAGCCAGCAACGTTTTACCGGTACCGGGTTGGCCGACCATTAAAATACCGCGCGGAATACGCCCGCCGAGCTTTTGGAACTTGCCTGGATCGCGCAGGAATTCGACCAACTCTTTAACATCTTCTTTGGCTTCGTCGCAGCCCGCAACATCGGCAAACGTAGTCTTGATCTGATCTTCGCCAAGCAGACGCGCCTTGCTCTTACCGAAAGCCATCGGGCCGCCGCGACCGCCGGCACCGCCCTGCATTTGGCGCATGAAAAACATAAAAACGACGATAATGATCAGAATCGGAAAACTGGCGACCAGCAATTGCGACCACAAGCTCTGTGTTTCCGGTTTGACACCTTTAACATCTACTTTATGGTCGATCAGATCGTCGATCAACTTGGGATCATCAAGATACGGACGCACTGTTTCAAAAGTGGAATGATCGGTGCGAACGCCGAGAATCATCTGGCCATCGATAGTCGCCTGACTGATGCGATCCTGCCGCACTTCTTCGATGAAATCGGAATAATTCAGCTGCTCCTTGGTCGGCTGCATGCTGAAATTATTGAATACCGTCAGCAACACCGCGGCGATAATCAACCACAACAGGAGATTCTTTGCCATGTCGTTCAAGTGCGGACCCTCTCTGATTTGCCGCTGTTCCGCGCATGGAAGATGCGGAAAGTACTGCCTGGATACAACTTTACTCTGAATACACTGTACTACAGAACCGGGCG
>DASXYH010000112.1:0-4287 GCA_036502545.1 Spongiibacteraceae bacterium | reverse complement strand
CTTTTCATCGGAGATATTTATGGAACAGTACCACGGCACCACCATTCTCTCCGTACGCCGCAAGGATAAAGTCGTTATCGGCGGCGACGGCCAGGTTTCGATGGGCAACACCATCATGAAAGGCAACGCGCGCAAAGTGCGGCGCCTGCATCACGGTCAAGTGCTGGCCGGATTTGCCGGCGGCACCGCCGATGCATTTACGCTGTTCGAATTATTCGAAGGCCAGCTCGATAAGCATCAAGGTCATTTGACACGCGCGGCGGTCGAACTCGCGAAAGCGTGGCGCACCGAGCGCGCATTGCGCAGGCTCGAAGCGCTGCTCGCGGTCGCCGATAAATCGACTTCGCTGATCATCACCGGCAACGGCGATGTGATCGAACCCGAGGACAATTTGATCGCGATCGGTTCCGGCGGTCCGTACGCACAGGCGGCGGCGCGCGCATTGCTCGACAACACCGAACTCAGCGCGCGCGACATCGTCGAAAAAAGCCTCGGCATCGCTGCCGATATCTGTATTTACACCAATCACAATCGCACGATTGAAGAGCTGGAGTGCGCTTGATATGGCTATGACCTCAGAACACATGACGCCGCGCGAAATTGTCGGCGAACTTGATAAACATATTATCGGCCAGGATAAAGCCAAGCGCGCGGTCGCCATCGCGTTGCGTAATCGCTGGCGGCGTATGCAATTGGCCGACCGCCTGCGCGATGAAATCACGCCTAAAAATATTTTGATGATCGGTCCGACCGGCGTCGGCAAAACCGAAATCGCGCGGCGTTTGGCGAAGCTCGCCGATGCGCCTTTTATTAAAGTCGAAGCGACCAAATTCACCGAAGTCGGCTATGTCGGCCGCGACGTCGAATCGATTGTGCGCGATCTGGTCGATGCATCGATCAAAATGCAGCGCGAACGCGAAGTGGAAAAAGTGCAGGCGCGCGCGATCGATGCCGCCGAAGAGCGCGTACTCGATGCATTGCTGCCGCCGCCGCGCGCCGGTTTCGGTTTCAGCAACGAAACCGCCGCGGTCGAAGAAAGCACGACACGGCAATTGTTTCGCAAAAAATTGCGCGAGGGCGAACTCGACGACAAGGAAATCGAAATCGAAGTGTCGTCGGTGCCGGTCGGCGTGGAAATCATGGCGCCTCCCGGCATGGAAGAGATGACCAGCCAATTGCAAAATATGTTTTCCAATCTCGGCGCCGATCGCAAAAAGAAACGCAAATTGCCGGTGAAAATCGCACTGAAAAAATTGCAGGATGAAGAAGCCGCAAAATTGGTTAACGAGGACGATTTGAAAGCGCGCGCGATCGCGGCGGCCGAGCAGAATGGTATCGTTTTCATCGACGAAATCGACAAGGTTTGCCGGCGCGGCGAAATGGCCGGCGCCGATGTGTCGCGCGAAGGCGTGCAACGCGATCTGCTGCCGTTAATCGAAGGCTGCACGGTCAGCACCAAGCATGGCATCATCAAAACCGATTACATGCTGTTTATCGCATCGGGCGCATTTCATTTATCGAAGCCATCCGATCTAATTCCGGAATTACAGGGCCGGCTGCCGATTCGCGTCGAGCTCGATGCGCTGAAAACCGAAGATTTCGTGCGCATTTTGACCGAGCCCGATGTCTCGCTCACCGAGCAATACCAAGCGCTGCTGGCAACGGAAGGCCTCGCGATAAAATTCACCGCCGATGGCATTCGGCGCATCGCCGAAATTGCCTGGGAAGTGAATGAGCGCACCGAAAATATCGGCGCGCGCCGTTTGCATACGGTGCTCGAACGCTTGCTCGAAGAGGTATCGTTCTCCGCTGCCGATCGCGCCGGCAATGAATTGAGCCTCGATGCGGCATATGTCGATGCACAGCTCGGCGAGCTTGCGCGCGATGATGATTTGAGTCGATTTATTCTGTGAGTCGATTTATTTATGAGAAAAGTGTTGTGAACACAACTATTGCTGCACCGTTTCGAGAATACAAAACCGTCGTCGCGCCGGAGTGGATCGACGCCAACAATCACATGAACGTGCTTTATTACAGCCACGTGATATTCGGTGCGCACGCAATGTTCAGCCGCCATCTCGGCATTGGCGAAGATTATGTGCACGCCACCGGCTGCGGTAAAAGCGTGGTCGAAAGTCATATCGTGTACGAGCGCGAATTGTTGCGCGGCGATCGTATCGAAGTCGCATCGCGCCTGCTCGGCGTCGGCGACAAGCGGGTGCATTTTTATCATGAGATATTCAATGTCGATCGCGGTTATCGCGCGGCGGTTGGCGAGCAGTTGGATATTCATGTCGATTTGAATACACGTCGCGCGTCGCCGTTTCCGCACGCTATGCGCGCACGGCTCGAAGCGATTGCGCAAGTCCATGCGCAATTGCCCGCAGCCGATAAAGTCGGCCGCCGCGTCACCATCGAAAAACCTGCGCAAAGTGCAACGCTGTGAATGGTGCAGCTCTATGAATGGCGCAACGCTATGAGTGCAAAAGCGCCGGCGCTGATCGGTATCGAATTGCATCGCCAATCGCGCACGCTGGACTTGCGTTATGCCGGCGACGAACACTACACATTGAACTGCGAATTTCTGCGCGTATGTTCGCCTTCCGCCGAAGTGCGCGGCCACGGTCCGGGCCAGGAAACATTGCAAATCGGCAAAGTGAATGTCGCCATCACCGATATCAAACCGGTCGGCAATTACGCAGTGCAATTGATTTTCAGCGACGGCCACGATACCGGCTTGTATTCGTGGGAATATCTGTACGAGTTGTGCAAAAACCAAAAAGAATACTGGGAAAATTATCTGCAGCGTCTGCACGAAGCCGGCGCCAGCCGCGACCCCGAAGTGCAGGTGGTGCGGATCGGCAATTGATTAAGGAAAACTCTGATTAAGTGTTTTTGTTAAAGGCAGGCTGTAGCAGAGCATGAGGCGCCGGAAGGGGTTCTCTTTTTCAGGACTACTGTGGCGAGCATTCAAGTAGCTTCGGTGTGGTCGGCCTAGCAGAACTCGACAACTTCTCCGATGACGAATGGCACCGCAGCTTCGATAAGATCACCTTCTTGTCCTGAAAAAGAGAACCCCTTCCGGCGCCAACCCGCTGGGGAGAACGGTGCAGTAATTAGAGCAAAAAAACACTTAGAGTTTCCCTAAATTTATTGGCCCGCTTGCATGCTTAAAAAGGCAATCAAATCCGAGCGCGCTTTTTCGTCCGCCAGCCCGTCATACGGCATTTTAATGCCCGCGATCATCGCGTTGGGTTTCTTCAGATAAATAGTAAGATTTTCTTTAGTCCATTCCAGCCCGCTGTTTTTCATTGCGTCCGAATACGCAAAATTTGCGATGCTGCCGGCTTTGCGACCGACCACGCCGGCGAGCGACGGCCCGATTTTATTTTTCCCCGCTTTCACGCTGTGGCAGATGGAGCACTGTTCGGTAAATATGTCAGCGCCGTTATGGGCGTTGCCATCTTCCGCGGCAACCGCCGCGCTGCTGTAGAGAACAGCGATTGCTAATAGCGAAATAAATTTTCCATATCGAAAAAATGCCATGTCTGCCCTCCTCAAAATGCCAACCACGTGAACAGAAACAGCGTGTTGTTGTCGCTGGCTGAGCGCCCAAAGCCATCGTAGTTATGTGTTGCGCCATTGAATTTAGAGTACGCGGTGTATTGCACGCCGACGCGCAAATTCGCATACGGTGCGCCCCACGAATTTTCTTTTCCGAACGGCGTCCAATCGGCTTGAATGATCGTGCCTGCGGTGTCGGGTTTGCCGTTGCGGCTGCCCGTATCGGCATCGCCGAAAGCGTAAAGCGTGCTATCGCGATCGCCGCGCGTGGCAAAATAACCGAGCGTCAAGCCATAGGTTTGTCGATAGTGATACGAGGTACTCAGATTGAGCGAATTGACATTGCCATGAACGTTATCTGCATCGCCGTTATTTACGCTGGCGCGCAATTGCCGACGTTCGCGAATGTAACTGCCGTTGAACGCAACGATGTGTTCGCGGTTGCCGAGATATTGATAGGAACCATCGATACCGATATCGTCATATTTATCGGACGGGCCGCTGGCGCGATTTGGCTGTAGCGCGGCATTGAGACCGACGATGCCGATCGAATAAGCTGAGGTGGCGAGCGGTTTAAAATAAGCGATACGCCAGTACGGCGCGGTACGCGAAAGTTCGCCGGCGTCGTCGCCGATATTTAATTTATCGAGTGCCGCATGCGACAGCGAGCGATAAGCGCCCAGCTCGGCATAAATTGAATTATTCCAATAGGTATAGGCCGAT
>DASXYH010000111.1:0-4899 GCA_036502545.1 Spongiibacteraceae bacterium | reverse complement strand
CGATAAAGTGAAGCCCGGTGATGTTGTCGTGATTCGTTATGAAGGCCCGAAAGGCGGCCCCGGCATGCAGGAGATGCTATACCCGACGAGTTATCTCAAATCGAAAGGGCTCGGCAAAGTGTGTGCATTATTAACCGATGGGCGCTTCTCCGGCGGCACCTCGGGGTTATCGATTGGCCACGCATCGCCGGAAGCGGCAGCGGGCGGCGCGATCGGTCTGATCGAAAATGGCGACACGATAAAGATCGATATTCCGCAGCGCACGATCAACGTCGTGCTCAGCGATGAGGAATTAGCGAAGCGCCGCCGCGCGCAGGATGCAAAAGGCTGGAAACCCGCGCATGAACGCCCGCGCAAGGTTTCGCTGGCGCTGAAAGCCTACGCCAAAATGGCAACCAGTGCGGATAAGGGCGCCGTGCGCGATATCAGCCAGTTCGATTGAGTTTTATTGCGTTAGCGCAAAGCAAATCCAAATTGCGCACAGGCTTTTTTTCTTTCGCCTGCACGCAGTAATTTGCCTATCATGCGGTCCAAGCGCCTTCTAATGCGGTTCGAACGCCTTCGCGAACTCGTCCGCGCTTTAAATCGGCTTGGCTAATTGCATATGGTTCCGCGCAGCACGTCCTCAATCACATCGCGCCTTGCACACTTGCAGCCCTCGATCGCCATCAAAATGGCTGCTTTGATCACCATTATTTTAATTTTCGGTTTAGCCATACTCGCCGGCGTCGTAATCGGCAATCAACAGCGTTTGATTCGCTCGCATATCGAAGAATTCGGTCAGTTGCTCGGCTATCAGCTCGCAGTCACTGCGACCGAGCCGATGTTTACCGATCAGCACTACGAATTGGCCGCCTTGATCAAACGCTATGCGCAGAGCCCGCGTGTTTTGGGGGCGGCAATTTACGACCACACCGGGGCCGTCACCGTTGCCGCCGGTTTTTATCCGCGATTATCCGCGCTGCCGCAGCCGGGCACGACGATCGATATGGCGACCGCCGCGATGCTGGCGCAACCGCCGCAAAAAAATGAGGCGCAAGCCATTGTGTTGGTCGAGCCGATCAGTTTTCGCGGTGCGGTAGCGGGCAAAGTTGCGCTGGTGTTATCGCGCCAGGCGCTGGACCGAGCGCGGCACGAGATTATTCGTATTTGCCTGCTGGTCGCGGCCGCGCTCAGCGTTGTTATTTGCGTGGTTGCGCTGTATCTCGGCCGCCGCCTATCGCGGCCGATTCATACGCTGGTCGATGCCGCGCGGCTGCTCGAACGCGGCGAATTTACGCAGATTCCGGAGCGGCGCGACGACGAGTTCGGGCTGATCATTAAAGCGCTGAATACGATGGGCCAGGATCTGGTACGCAAAGCGCAGGTAGAGGACATGCTGCGGCGCGTGCTCAGCCGCGATGTCGCCGATAAATTACTCGCGGAAATCACCCCGGTGAAAGTCGGCGGCGATCGTGTCGATGCTACCGTGCTGTTCGCCGATATCGTCGGTTTCACTACGCTGTCCGAACAAATGTCGCCCGAAGACGTGAGCAATTTTCTCAACGAGTATTTTCATTACCTCGATGCCTGCGCGCGCTTTTATTTCGGCGCGGTCGATAAATTTATCGGCGATGGCGTGATGGTGGTTTTCGGTGCGCTGCGTCCCGACGCTCAACAGCATTATCACGCCGTTGCTTGCGCTGTGCTAATGCAGCGCTTGATTACACAGTTCAATCACCAGCGCAGCGCATTGCAGCAACCGATCGCGCAGTTGCGTATCGGTATCAACGGCGGCGAAATGCTGGCGGGGCTGATCGGATCCGCACAGCGCATGGAATACACCGTGGTCGGCGATGCGGTCAATCTGGCCTCGCGGTTGTGCAATGAGGCGCAGGCGGGACAAATTATCATCGAGGAAAATATTTATCATTGCCTCGCAAAAAATCACGCCATCAGCGTGACCGAACCGCGCCAGATTAAAGTTCGCGGCAAAAACGATGCGATCACGATTTACGCGGTCAGCGCTATCGAACACAGCCACCCCATCGTGATCGAGCAAATGATCGACGATATGCTGCATCATCGGAAAGCCTCGTGAAGTATTCTGCATTCGCTTTAATCCTGTTGCTCGGCGGCTGCGCGCATCTGCCGTGGCAGGTATTGCCGACCGACATCGGCGTCGAACAATTATGTGAACGGCACAGTTACATCACCGCACTGCAAGTATTGGAAGCGCGCAAGAAAACTACGCCCGATTACGAAGAAAAACGCAACGCCGTTTTAAAACAGGCGCAGCAATATCAAAACGATTTGTTGAATCAGGCCGGCATTTTGATCCAACAACAGCAATTCACCAACGCTCAAAACCTGATTGCAAAGGCGCGACCGGAATTGCCGCCATCGCCGGAACTCGATCAATTCGACAAAAGTTTTAATGCCGCGCGCGATCGTTATATTCAGCGCGAGCTCGACGAGCTGATACAAACGCGCGGGCCGGCGCTGGTGAAAGAACACGCGGCATATCAGGCATTATCGAAAGCGGCGAGCGATCCGGAGCTGCAGCGTTTGCTTGCGCGGCATCAGGCCGACGTCGATTATTTCGCGCCCTTGATCGCGAAAGCGGGCAGTCAGGCGCTGGCGCAAAACGATTGCGCCAAAGCAGCGCAATATCTCGCCATTGCCAATCAGTTAACGCCGTCGCCGACCATTGCCCGCCAATTGAAAACAGCCGAGCAGACGATTGCCGCCGGCAAACAAAAACAACAGGTCGCGCGCAACAACGAACGCGAACAGCGCTATCGCGATCTTAACAATGCATTGCAGCAATCGCTGCAGCAGCGCGATTTTTTTGCGGCGCGCGATTTGCTCGAACAAGCCAAGGGGCTGAACACGCACAGCGATGAACTCGATGCGACGCAGCGCGAACTCGACGACGCGATCGCGGCATTTGTCGCGCAGCAGGTCGATGCCGGCAATCGCGAATACGCAGAAGGTCGCATCGAAGAAGCTTTGAACAATTGGCATCAGGCCGATGCCTTGACATCCACGCCGGAATTAACAGAAAAAATCGACAAGGCGCAAAAATTTATCGATCGACTGCAGCAGTTGCAAAAACCGAATCGATAAAGACCGTATTCGACCGACGGCGGACATAATTATTCTGACGAGCTACGGCGTTATAGGAACTTCATTTATGGAGCTCTTAATCCAAGCCACCGTCGTATCGACAATGTCTCTGCCTAAGTTGCCGAGGTCATGCTGATAGCTCGGGAATAGTCGATACTCGAATTTTGAATTTTTCTCGCGCGCGATTCCGGTTAATCGCACGATAGACAACTCTACCGGAATCGCACTATCACGACCGCCGAATAACCATAATCCCGGGATCGATAATTGTCGTAACGCATCGCGCGGATCGGTGTCGCCAAATAGAAAATTATCGCCTGCCTTACTCATGAGTTCGCGCACCTCCGCCTGGGTGTGTTGATTCCAGAAATCCGAGGCTTCCTGCGTAAGATTCTGGAATATTCTTTGTTCATAGGTTGTCGATACCGGGCCGCTCCACAGGACAATGAATTTCGCGGTGCGGCTTTTCATTGCTGCAAGTGGAATAATCCAACCGGCCTGACTAATTCCCACGAATCCCACCGGTACGTCACGCAATTCACCGACCAATGTCTGCATGGCCGCCGCCGCATCATCAGCCAATAAGTCTAAATTCTCGGGCGATACATTTTCGGTGCCGACTTCAGGGCCTGTATATACGCCAGCCGATTGACCCACGCCGCGCTTGTCATAAGTCAGCGTGGCAATCCCGCGCAGCGCAAAGATACGACCCAACCAGGTCATTCGTTCTGCTTTGCCAGAGCCATGCACCAGCACAATCGCTGCAACAATCTGGCGCCCTCTCGGGATAAGTAACGTGCCGGAAAAAGATGCATTCCGACTGCTGAAGTAGACATCTCTGCTCTCAACCAACAACGTGGGCGACAGAGCAGCCGCGGCCAGAATAATTAAAGCAACGCTGGTAATTATCAGAGCGGGGCGCAACAATTTTTTGTCAACCAGCATATCAATCCACCTATCCTATGGCGAAAACGCAGGCTCAGTTATCCACGTGCGACAATTTCGTAAATTGATCGATTGTCGGCTGAGACGATGTATTGATTCACTTTGTAGTCTAAAACCGATTTAAAATTATCACCCACGCTCGCTCCATGCTCGCATTCATTGGAGCAACACCATAGTCTAAGCTCGCCGCCACCGCATTAACGTATAACCTGGCGTTATCGCATCCTGCGCAGGGAAATCTTCTTGCGATTCCAACCGCCACTGCGACCAATCGATAGCGTCGAATTGCGCATCGCCTTCGGCATTCACATTTACGCGTGTGTAATACAGCGTATCGGCGTCCGGTAGGGCAAGGCGATAAATTTCCGCACCGCCCGCCACCATAATTTCGTCGACGCCATCGCGCTGCGCAATGGCGTCGGCTTGTTGTAGCGCTTCATCGAGCGTATGGGCAACAACAATACCTTCGCGCGCATAATTTTTATCGTGGGTGATGACGATATTGGTACGGCGCGGCAATGGCGCCTTCAATGTCTCGAAAGTTTTGCGGCCCATAATAACGGGCTTGCCCAGCGTTTTTGCCATGAAATATTTCATTTCGGCAGGAATGCGCCACGGCAGTCCGTTGTCTTTGCCGATGATACCGTTTTGCGCGACCGCTAAAATTAGTGCGACCGATGCCTTTGTTTTTTTCATACGGCGATCGGCGCCTTGATGGCGGGGTAAGGATCGTAATCGACGAACTCAAAATCTTCGAATTCGTAATCGAAAATACTCGCCGGTTTGCGTTTAATATTTAATTTTGGCAACGGCCGCGGTTCGCGCCGCAATTGTTCGAACACGATC
>DASXYH010000110.1:0-3644 GCA_036502545.1 Spongiibacteraceae bacterium | reverse complement strand
GCACGATCTCGGTATCGGCCGCTCGGCGAAAGAACTGATCCGCAAAATCCAGGCGGCGCAATATGTGGCGACGCACGATGGCGAAGTATGCCCCGCAGCGTGGCAACCCGGTGAGGAAACACTGGCGCCGTCGTTGGATTTAGTTGGGAAAATTTAGTCATTGGATAAACGGAGATCGTGCCCACGATTCGCCGCTCCGCCCGATGGTTTGCGACGACACGCCGTCTTCTTTTGAAACAAAGGGCATTCCTATAGGCTCGGAGGCGGCATCCATGCCGCCTGCGGTCGCTGCAAACCATCAGGCAAATCGGCTAGTTGCTGAGTAATTTTCTAAGCATTAATTGCGGAGTGGATCATGTTGGACGTCAAGTTGAAAACCCAGTTGAAAACGTATCTGGAAAAAATTGTTGATCCGATCGAAATCGTTGCGACCTTTAGCACCGATGCAAAATCAGCGGAAATGCAAACGCTGTTGCATGAACTCGTCGAGCTCTCGCCGGTGATTACGCTGCGCGAAAACGATGACGCGTTGCAGCGCAAACCCTCGTTCGCAATCGGCCGCGCCGGCCAAGCCGCGCGCGTGCACTTTGCAGGTATTCCGCTCGGCCACGAACTCACTTCGCTGGTGTTGGCCTTACTGCAGGTCAGCGGCTACGCGCCGAAAATCGAGCCTGCGCAAATCGAACAAATCAAAAATCTCGGCGGCGAATTTCGTTTCGAAAGTTTTATTTCGCTGTCGTGTCAGGTTTGCCCTGACGTTGTGCAGGCATTGAATTTACTCTCGGTGCTGAACCCGAATATCAGCCACACGATGATAGATGGCGGTTCATTTCCGCAAGAAGTCGACCGCCGCAAAATCATGGCGGTGCCGACCGTGTTTTTAAATGGCGAACCGTTCAGTCAAGGCCGCGTCACACTCGACGAAATTCTCGCGAAAATCGATAAGGGCTCGGCGCAGCGCGCAGCGCAAAAACTTTCGGAACAAGCGCCGTTCGATATGCTTATTGTCGGCGGCGGCCCGGCCGGCGCATCCGCTGCAATTTATGCGGCGCGCAAAGGTATTCGCACCGGCATCGTCGCCGATCGTTTCGGCGGACAATTGCTCGACACCGTCGGCATCGAAAATTTCATTTCGGTAAAAGCCACCGAAGGCCCGAAGCTCGTCGCCAGCCTCGAACAGCACGTCAAAGATTACGAAGTCGATGTGATGGCGAATCAACGCGCGAAGAAACTGGTCCCGGGCGAAATGATCGAGGTCGAACTCGAAAGCGGCGCGCGTTTGCAAAGCCGCGCAGTGCTGATCGCCACCGGTGCACGCTGGCGTGAAATGAACGTACCTGGCGAAAAAGAATTTCGCGGTCGCGGCGTCGCATATTGTCCGCACTGCGATGGTCCGCTGTTCAAAGGCAAACGCGTCGCGGTGATCGGCGGCGGCAATTCCGGCATTGAAGCGGCGATCGATCTCGCCGGTATCGTTGCGCATGTCACCGTACTCGAATTTGACGATAAACTGCGCGCCGATGCGGTGCTGCAAAACAAAGCGAAATCGTTGCGGAATATTACCATCATCACCGGCGCACAAACCACCGAAGTGCTCGGCGATGAAAAAGTGAATGCGCTGCGCTACAAAAATCGTGCGACCGGCGAGCTGCACACGCTTGAGCTCGAAGGTATTTTCGTGCAGATCGGTTTACTGCCGAATACCGATTGGCTGAAAGGCACCGTGGCATTGAGCCCGCGCGGCGAAATCGAAATCGACGCACGCGGTCACACCAATGTGCCCGGCGTTTTCGCCGCCGGCGATGTCACCACCGTTAATTTCAAACAAATCATTATCGCTATGGGCAGCGGCGCCGGCGCCGCGTTGGGCGCGTTCGATTATTTGATTCGCTCTTCGACACCGGAATTTTCCGTTGCAGCGGCGTAAGAGTTGTACCGGTCCCCTTGATGCCACGTGAGTGGCATCTTTTTTATTTTAACCTGAACCTAAATCAGTTTAATGAATTTCATAAATCCCGCGCCAACCGAAATCCCACATTCGAATAACGAAAGCCCGGTAGGTTGAAGTCACGTGCATCGACGCGCGCGGCTTTCGGCGAATCGTTCCAGCCGCCGCCGCGGATGACGCGGTATTTGCAATCGCCGCTGGTCATGGCGCTGCCATCGGTTGACGCGCCGTTATAATTTTCGGTGAAACAATCCTGCACCCACTGCGCGGCGTTGCCGCCCATATCGAATAAGCCCCACGGGTTGGCTGCGAAACTGCCGACCGGCGCGGTTTTATCGTTATCCCATTGGCTGCCGCAATCGCTGCAATTCGCCTGTGCGTTATCGATTTTATCGCCCCAGTAATATGCGGTTTTGGTGCCGGCACGCGCCGCGTATTCCCATTCGGCCTCGGTCGGCAGCCGATAGTTTTTTCCGGATTTTTTATTCAGCCATTCGATATAGGCGTGCGCGTCGTCCCAGCTCGCATTGACCAGCGGATCGTTATCGCCCTGTTTGAACAGCGGTTTACGCCAGCCTTTGCCGGCGTCGTAGCCGGTTTCGTTAATAAATTTTTCGAACTCACCGCGCATTACCGGATATTTACCCAGCTCGAATGCTTTTATCGTTACCGTGTGTAGCGGTTGCGATTGGCGCGCTTCGTCGCTGCCCATTTGAAAAACGCCAGCGGCGATCGCGACCATCTGTTCATCGGCGTGAACACAATTTATTGCGCCAAATGCAAGCAACGAAAAACCGAGAATTGACAACAAATTTCTCATCGATGTAATCCAAGTAACAATGGTTGGGCGTATTAGTTTAGTTCATCAAATCGGTTCATCGCATGCGGCGTTTAAATAGTTCGAAATAAATCCATTTGCGGTTTTCATCATGCGATTTAGCGATTGTCGTTGGCGGCGGCAGCGCTATAGAAAGGCTGTATTTGCTTTTCGAATTCCCGCAATTTCGTTTCGATATTTTTTCCGAGCGCGATCTGCGGATTGGACGGATCGTAACCACCGGCTTTTTCGCGCGCGATGACGCTGGTTTTCGCTGCTGCAAACGCATCGATGAACGAAGCGGTTTTGCGCAACGCTTCGTCGAAATATGCTTTACCGAAGTACGTGAAGCTTTCTTCGTCGCCGCAACCGAAAGAAGTTTTGTCCGCTGCCGCCGCCGTCATAACCAATGTGTTGTCGGTTTTGAGTGCATCGATGAAACCGCCCGAATAACAGGCCGATATTGCGATGACGCGCCATTTTATTCCCGCCTCGTCGAGCATTTTACGCAGCTGTTCCGGTGTTAAATCCGCAAGTTTCAGCGGTGTGAATTGCACCGATAAATGATGCTCGCGCGAGCCGTGCGAGGTGAGATACAGAAAAAGAATATCTTCATCGGGATTCATGACCTGTCCGACGCGCTTTACCGCCAACTCCAACGCGGTGACGGTCGCGAGCGGCGTTTTATGCAGCGTGCCGGCATTATTGATCAACGTTATCGTGTGCGTAGCGGTATCGAACCGCGTGCGCAACAACGTTTCTACCGAATTGATTTCGCGCATAAATACGCTTTGCTCAGCGTACGGCGCAAACCCCACAAAATATAACTCGACGGTGGCATTGCGTCCCGGCTGCAATTGCGC
Organism: Spongiibacteraceae bacterium; assembly: GCA_036502545.1. GTDB lineage: Bacteria > Pseudomonadota > Gammaproteobacteria > Pseudomonadales > CAMLJR01 > CAMLJR01. The sequence goes on along the minus strand of DASXYH010000110.1, from coordinate 16 downwards.
CAATGCGTCGTTCAGT
>DASXYH010000109.1:0-6433 GCA_036502545.1 Spongiibacteraceae bacterium | reverse complement strand
TCTCGTCATTTTGCACCTGCGCCATCGGCCCCTCGGCCAATACACTGCCTTCGTGCAGCACCGTCACCTTGCGCGCGATGCGATCGATAAAATCCATATCGTGTTCGACCACCATGATCGAATGTTTGCCGGCCAGCGTATTCAGCAACTCGGCAGTGCGTTCGGTTTCGTGATCGGTCATGCCGGCGACCGGTTCATCGAGCATCAATAATTTCGGTTCCTGCGCGAGCAACATACCGATTTCAAGCCACTGTTTTTGGCCGTGCGATAACAAACCGGCGCGCGTATGCGTTTTATCGGCGAGCTGAATCGTATCGAGAATCGCCGCGATGCGATCGCGCTGCGCCGAATCGAGTTTACCGAACAGCGAATGCCAGATGCCTTTATCGGTTTTGATCGCGAGTTCAAGGTTCTCGAACACGCTGTGCTGTTCGAACACGGTGGGCTTTTGAAATTTGCGGCCGATGCCGATTTGCGCAATCGCGGGTTCGTTCAACTTCGTCAGATCGAGCGTCTGTCCGAAAAATACCGTGCCGCTGTCGGGCCGCGTTTTGCCGGTGATGACATCCATCATCGTGGTTTTGCCGGCGCCGTTCGGACCAATGATACAGCGCAATTCGCCGACATCGATCGACAGCGATAATTTATTCAGCGCGCGAAAACCGTCGAAACTCACGGTGACATCTTCGAGATACAACACCACGCCGTGCGACGTATCGAGTTCGTCGTGCAGCTGCACGCGGCCATCGTTCGCGCTGCCGCCTTCAGGAATATTGAGAGGGGGAATGTTTTCGAAATTCTGCTGCATCGTTAATTCCGCGCTTCAGTGTTTACGTCTGAGTTTTTGCAACAACCCGAGCACGCCCGCCGGCAGAAACAGCGTGACCAAAATAAATATCAGGCCGAGGAAATACAGCCAGTATTCGGGAAACGCCACCGTGAAAAAACTTTTCGCGCCGTTAACGATACCGGCGCCCAGCAGCGGGCCGATCAACGTTCCGCGTCCGCCGACCGCCGCCCAGATCGCGATTTCAATCGAGCTGGCCGGCGACATTTCGCTGGGATTGATAATGCCGACCTGCGGCACATACAACGCGCCGGCGATACCGCAAATCACCGCCGACAAAGTCCAAATCGCGAGTTTGTAATGCAGCGTGGTGTAGCCGGAAAACATCGCGCGGCCTTCGGCATCGCGAATCGCGGTGAGCACGCGGCCGAATTTACTGTTGACGATAAAACGCGCCATCAACAATAAGACGAGCAACATTAGACCGGTGATCACGAACAGCGTCATGCGCATTTCACCGGTGGCAATCGGAATGCCGACGATGCGTTTGAAATCGGTAAAGCCATTGTTGCCGCCGAAACCGGTTTCGTTGCGGAAAAATAACAGCATGAAGGCGTAGGTCAGCGCCTGCGTAATGATCGAGAGATAAACGCCTTTAATGCGCGAACGAAACGCAAAATAACCGAATACCAACGCCAGCACGCCGGGCACCAGCACGACCAGCAACGCCGCATACCAGAAATGATCGGTGAATGCCCAAAACCACGGATACTCTTTCCAATCGAGAAACACCATGAAATCGGGCAGATCGCTTTGATAATTACCGTTGTGGCCGATCTGTCGCATCAGGTACATGCCGAACGCGTAACCGCCGAGCGCGAAAAATAAGCCGTGCCCCAAACTCAGAATACCGGTGTAGCCCCACACCAGATCCATAGCCAGCGCAACAATCGCATAACATAGGATTTTGCCGCACAGCGCCACGGTGTAATCGGAAATATGCAGCACGCTGGTAGCGGGCATCAATAAATTTAACGCCGGGAACACCACGCAGATAACGATCAATGCCGCCACGAATCCAGCCCAGCCTTTAACGCCGAACAGCCGCAGCAGCAGGCTCTGGCTATGCAGCGCATTCACAGTGACATCAAGCATCGGCGGAACGACCTTTTAACGCGAACAATCCCTGCGGGCGTTTCTGAATAAAGATGATGATAAATACCAGCACGATAATTTTTGCGAGCACCGCGCCGGAGATACCTTCGAGAAATTTGCTGATGATGCCGAGACCGAGTGCCGCGTACACCGCGCCTGCCAATTGACCGACGCCGCCGAGCACCACCACCATGAACGAATCGACGATGTAATTGCTGCCGAGATCCGGTCCGACATTCGTCACCTGCGACAACGCCACACCGGCGAGTCCGGCCACCGCGGAGCCGAGCCCGAATGCACGCATATCGACGCTGGTGGTATTGACGCCGACACAGCGCGCCATGCCGCGATTTTGCGTCACCGCGCGCACGAATAAACCGAGCCGGGTTTTCGTCAGCAGCAGCCACATCAGCAACAGCACGGCCGCCGAGAAAATAATGATGGCGATGCGGTTGTACGGCAGTGTTAGATTCGCCGCGACATCAATGCCGCCCGACAGCCACGAAGGATTTTCGACCTGCACATTCTGCGCACCGAATACAGTACGCACCGTTTGCATCAGCATCAGGCTGATGCCCCAGGTCGCGAGCAACGTTTCCAGCGGACGGCCATAAAGAAAACGAATCACCGTGCGCTCAAGCGCCATGCCGATCACGCCCGTTACCACAAATGCCACTGGAATCGCCGCGATAATATAAGCATCGAACATCGCCGGGAAATGCGTGCGGAAAAAATTCTGCACGACGAAGGTCGAATACGCACCCAGCATCATCATTTCGCCGTGTGCCATATTGATCACGCCCATCAGGCCATACGTGATTGCAAGGCCGAGCGCGGCGAGCAATAAAATGCTGCCGAGACTGATGCCGGTAAATACACGGCCGATGTAATCGTAAATTTGCAGATGGCGATCGATCGCCGCGATCGAATTTTGAATCGCAGTGCGCACATCGGCATCGCTTTCGCCGCCTTCCGCCAGTCGCGTCGATAACATTTGCTTGATATTTTGATTGGTGCTTTCGCTGAGCATTTTCGCCGCAGCCAAACGTGTATTTTTATCGGTACTTTGCAATTGCACACCGGCCAGAATCTGCAGCAGTGTGTCGTGTAATTCTTTGTCTTTTTCCTGCGCAACAGCGCGTTCGAGCAGCGCGGTTTTGTTTTCGTCGATATCGGCGTCCTGCAGTGTTTTCACCGCGGCGGCACGCGCACCGCGATCTTCCATTTGCAAATTGAGAAACGCGATGCCCGCTTCGAGTTCGCTGCGCACGCGATTGTTGTTGATAACGTCTTCCGCATTAGCGGGTAGCGTGGCTTCGGCACCGGTTATCGGGTCGATCGCCTTGCCGCTGCTGTCGACAACAAAAACCTTGTCGCCGGCAATTTTCACACTGTCGTCGAGCAACGCCTGCAGGAAATTTTTGGCGGAGCTATCGCCGCCCGCTACCACCTTGCCGATCGCCGCGATGCGCGCATCGTTGTCGCCGCCGGCAAGCGCTGCATAATCTTCCGCGCTGAGCGCGCTCGCTTTTTCACTCAAAGCAAAGCCACTGCAGCTAAGTACAATCAGCACAACACTGCGCCAAATTATGACAACACAACGAATGGCCCAGTTGCGCATAATTCCCCATTTTTGCATTACTGTTTACGCAAAGATGCGTGATCGAATTTGCTGGTAGCGTTGCGCTGGAAATCGGTATGGCGTGATGGTTTTCAAGACCGTAAGCGGCATGGATGCCGCGGCCGAGCTTACAAGGATGTATTTACGGCGTGTCTTGAAAATCATCACGTCATGCCGATCGGCACAGAACTAAAATTTCTCGCAAAAAAAGTAGAGCGAAAACTATGCCAGTGCGACTTACGCCGCACTGGTAAATTGCAATTACATTTTTTCCGGTTCGTCTTTTTTGCCCTTGTCTTCAGGGATGTAAGGACTCCACGGTTGCGCCTTGATCGGGCCTGGCGTTTTCCACACGACATTGAACTGACCGTCGGCGCGCACTTCACCGATAAATACCGGCTTGTGCAAATGGTGATTCTTCTCGTCCATTTGGATTGTGAAGCCATCGGGCGCATCGAATTTCTGCCCCGCCATCGCTTTGATCACCGCATCGACATCGGTGGTGCCGGCTTTTTCAACCGCCTGCTTCCACATATTGATACCGATATAGCTCGCTTCCATCGGATCGTTCGTCAGCGGCTTGCTCGCGCTCGACAGACCTTTCGCTTTCGCGTAATCGGCCCATTTTTTCTTGAATGCTTCATTCGCGGGATTTTTCAGCGACATGAAATAATTCCATGCTGCTAAGTGACCGACGAGCGGTTTGGTGTCGACGCCGCGCAGTTCTTCTTCACCCACGGAGAAAGCCACGACTGGAATGTCTTTCGCTTTCAAACCCTGGTTGCCTAATTCCTTGTAGAACGGCACGTTGGAATCGCCATTGATCGTCGAAACCACTGCGGTTTTGCCGCCGGCCGAGAATTTTTTGATGTCGGCAACGATCGTTTGATAATCGCTGTGACCGAACGGTGTGTATTTCTCGTCGATGTCTTTATCTTCCACGCCTTTCGAATGCAGGAACGAACGCAGAATTTTATTCGTCGTGCGCGGATAGACATAGTCGGTGCCGAGCAATACAAAACGTTTTGCGCCACCGCCTTCTTTGCTCATCAGATATTCAACGGCGGGAATGGCTTGCTGATTGGGTGCAGCGCCGGTGTAGAACACATTTTTTGACAGTTCTTCACCTTCATATTGCACCGGATAGAACAACAGACCGTTCAATTCTTCGTAAACCGGCAGCACCGATTTGCGCGAAACGGAAGTCCAGCAGCCGAACGTCACCGCAACTTTATCCTGCGTCAGTAATTGCCGCGCTTTTTCCGCGAACAATGGCCAGTTGGAAGCCGGATCGACCACGACCGGTTCGAGTTTGCGGCCGAGCACACCGCCGCTGGCATTGATTTCATCGATCGCCATCAGGATCGTGTCTTTCAATACGGTTTCGGAAATCGCCATCGTGCCCGACAGCGAATGCAGTACGCCGACTTTAATCGGCTCTTTGTCCGCAGCGTGAACGCTGGACGCGCTCCCCAGGGTGAGCGCGATGCCGGCGGCGAGCGCACTCACCTTTTTCATAAATAGGCGACGGTTAATAAACTTGCGACGTGGTTGCATGGCGTTGCTCTCCTTAATCGAAATTAGAATTTGATTTACGTTCCAAAAATTTACCTGATTAAAAAGGGCGAGGCACCCACTACCTTGCAAACAAGTGCCTCGCAATTTTTCCCAGGAGTCTAACGATTAAATTTTTTTCAAAACACAAATTAGAACTGCAACTGCACACCGATGACGAACTGATTAGTTTTCTTGTTGTCCGCGATAGGATCATCGTCATTGGGTTTGAACTCGGTGTAAGTCGCGCTGATTTTTGCGTTCGGACCGGCAATCACATAATTCACGCCGATGTCATACTGCTCGAACTTGCCGCCGTACAACGCCACCGCAGGACCCACGGTGATCTTGTCCTGATCGAATTTCTGATAGCGCGCGTATGGCTGGAATTTGCCCCAACCCACTTGCTGCGGAAACAGATACGCGGCGCCCAATAAGTACGCCTTGCCCTGTTTAATCCCGCCCACACCGCTGCTGTTGTCGGTGCTACCGAGCGAATAGAAGGAAGCGCCATTCGCCGTTGAGATCGGCACATTGGCGTCCACCGTATCGCCGGTATCGTATTTGTATGCCGCGCCTTCGAGCGTCACCGAGCCGGCGCCGTTGTCTTTGGTTTCAAACAACAGGTCGGCGTTGTAACCGGTGTAATTGCCCTTGTCCGTCGCTACCCCAACCCCATCGGTCTGATGCTGGATTACTAAGCCGAGCGTAAAAATATCGGCCGCCCCGAAATAGGTGCTGCCGGTGTAATACGCCGGCGCCAATTCGGCATCGAGGAAATTGATCGCCAGACGCCCGGCGTACAGCAGATTGCCGGAATCGCTGGAGCCGCCGCCGATATTGTTGTGGCCTTCAAATGCGCCGACCGAGTACACCACTTTCTTGTCGATGTTGCCCCACGCCAGCACGCCGTTATCGCGGCCGACGGCGTAGCTTGGGTATTGCGATACGAGACCCGGATAACTCCACGCCAATAAATAGTAAGGGCCGTCGAGGTTCGAGCGATCGCTCGGTGGCAGCATGCGGCCGAACCAGACGTTGAATTCGGGCATCGGTTCGAATTGGGCGATGCCGTCGATCACTTGCACGCTGTTATCGGATTTCTTTTCGGTGTTGAACGTGGCTTTGATGTATTTGTTCAGTTGCGCGCCGACATATAAACGAATGCTGTCGAGTGAAAAATCTTCGCTGCGCGATTTGCCATCGGGCGCGCCGTTTTCGGCGCTGGTGAAGCTGCTGCGCAGACCGAAGCCGACGCTGATCGATTGATCCGGACCGATATTGATCGTGCCGCCCGCCTGTGCCAGGGCCGGCAG
>DASXYH010000108.1:0-24782 GCA_036502545.1 Spongiibacteraceae bacterium | reverse complement strand
CGCGCATAGGAGGTCAAATGAATATCGCCTCGGTTCGATACGAAACATTAGCGGCCAATTCGATGGAGGTGATGCGCAATAAAATTTTATGGGTAATGCTGATCGCGCTGCCGACCGCCGCATTGTTGCTATGGCTCTATGCCGTAAACGACTCGGCGCAAAGTGGTGCGATACCTGCTGCTGAAATTTTTCAAAAATATATCGATCCTTCAGAAACAATTGGAGTTATTCCACAGGGGATCACGTTGATAGCAGTCGATTTGGATAACGTGGCGGTGCAAAGTAATGCCGAGCCTGATTCCTTGCATTATGTTTATTAATTTCTAAGGAATCGGCTCGGCAATAAATTATCTACGATGAGGAGAATGAAAATGAGTTTAAGTTTATTAGTGTTGATCGTATTGGTGGTTCTGCTGATCGGAGCCGTTCCGGCGTGGCCTTACAGTTCCGGCTGGGGCTATGCGCCAAGTGGCGGCATCGGTCTGGCATTATTGATCGTCGTCGTTTTACTGTTAATGGGATATATATAAATCACTACCGTATTGAACGCGGCTTAAAACGATAATTTTTTTAGCAACGTGAGAAACACAGAGGAGTTGATCATGAGTAACCCTTATTCGCAAAATCAGCAGCATTATTCAGATAACCGTTCCTATGAGTCCGACCATCGTTCGTTCGAACGCAATCGCAATGAGCGTTGGAGCCCGGATGATTATCGCGGCGCTCGGCCTACCTGGCGCGAAGAGAACTCCAATCAGGAACGCTATCACAATCGTTCCAGGAGCGAGCGTCCATGGGGCGAGGAGGGTTCGTCCGGATATGGGCAGCCGCGTCGCGCACAAAATTTCGAAGGCGAAGGTTACCCGCGTAATTTGCAAGCGAGTCGCAGCCAAGGTTATGCCGATGAATACGGCTACTACGGCAGCGAATTGCAAGCGCCGACGGGTCGGCCCTGGCCGCAGAACGAAGATTATGAAAATTACGGCGCACAACAGGATTATCATTTGGGAAATACGCCATCCGGCCGCTCGGGCTTTGGCGATAACGGTAATTTCGGCAACGAAGGTCCGCGCTGGTCGCAGGGGCGTCCGTATAACGAATCCAGAAATTATCGTCCGCAATGGGGCTCCAGCGCGCAAAATTTTTCATCGAATCGACCGGGCGCTTCGAATTATCCGCAACAGGACCAGGAGTTTAATCGCGGCAATGCGCAGTCCGCCGGCGCCTACGGGCAAACCGCCGGTGCGTATGGATTGCAGCAAAAAAATTATCGCGGTCTCGGCCCGAAAGGCTACACCCGCGCGGACGAAAAAATCCGCGAAGATATTTGCGAGCGCCTGAGCGACGATCCGCGTATCGATGCCTCCGATATTTCGGTTGAGGTACGCAATGGTACCGTGACGTTGGAAGGCTCCGTTACCGATCGCGTGCAAAAGCATCGTGTGGAGGATGTAGCCGATAGCTGCAGCGGCGTTAAGGATGTGCACAACGGTTTACGCGTGACGCGCGGTTCGGAGCAGCCGCAAACCACCGCCTCCGCCAGTGCGCAAGGTAATCTGTCGAGTTCGTCGGAAAGCATCGGTGCGAAGGAGCTGCGCGAATCGGCATCCAAATCGACCAAGCAATAAGTTATTTGCAGCGATCGATGAAAATGCCGCGCGAGTCGCGGCATTTTTTTGTCGACTTCATGCGTATTAATTAAAATCGGTATAGGAAAAAATAATGGAATGGTTGGATTTGTTACAATGGCCGGCTCTGGTGGTAACGGTTATTGCATCATGGCTGGTATCGGTCACTAAAAAAGGCGAGAGGAAAATCGGCTTCTGGATATTTCTGTTGAGCAATGCATTGTGGGTGGCTTGGGGATTGTATTCGCACGCCTATGCGCTCATCCTGCTGCAATTTTGCCTGGCGATTTCCAATATTCACGGCGTGCTAAAAAATAAACCTGCCAATGAAAAATAAAACGTACGAGAATAAAAAATGCGATGCAGAATTACTCTGCATCGCTGGTATTTACCACCTATAAAGTTGTAATCGATAAATTTGCAATTACACCAATACAATTATAAAAACTAAATTTATAATAAAATTAGAATTTATAAATGGCACCGACCGAATACAGCGCGACATTGTCGCGGCCATCGGCGAATTTCAGACGATATTGATCCCAGTCCGCACGCAATGCCCATTGCTGGGCGAGTTCGAATTGCAAACCGGCGCCGTAGCTCCAGTTGAATTCACGCTCATGGCCGGTATCGACGTCCGGCGCATTGGCGGTGGTCGAAGTCCAGCCGTAAATTCCGCCGGCCTTGGCGTAAACATTGAATTTGTCGCCAAGCGGTAAATTACCGACCAGATGAATATCGGCGCCTTGCGCTTTCTTATCGCCGCCATTGCGATTGAACTTGCCGATATTGACATAGCCCAGCTCAACACCGAACACGCGCGAAATTTGTCCGCCGGTATAAATTTTATAGCCGACATCGGTGTCGTCGCAGGAAAATGTCGCTTCGCAGCCACCGTTTTTAAAATCGGACCGTCCCACGTTCGCGCCGACGTAACCGTAGTTGGTGTATGGAATCCAGGAGTACGAATCCGATGTGCGTGCATCCGCATACACTCCGCCGATGCCTAACAACATCGCCGCTGTACTTATTCTAACGATTGAATTTAGTTTAACAATCTGATTTACGTCTTTAATAATCGAATTCATATTGTATCCTCACTCATCTGATCGATTTAATCGCGATAACGGTATCGCTGTTCGATATGGAGCAAGAGCTCTGCCAATCTGTGTCAGGTTGCTAACATGAAGTGAAATAAAGCATGAGCAAAATAAAGTTTTAAAATTATTTCGTACTGTCGAGCTTGCGTTGCGCCCGCTGCAGGGTCTGGCGTACTTTTGCATAACCTTTCCACGTTTGCTCGCGCTCGGCGGCAATTGCTGCATCAACATTATCGACGGTCCATTGCATACTGCTCTGTAACGAGGACAGCTCATCCCACGCCAGCGGTATCGAAACGCCGAGACCGGGCCGCAGCCGCGCACTGAAAGCCGCAGCGGTGGTGGAGCCGCGATTGTTGCGCAGATAATCGATGAATATGCGATTGACACGATTTTTTGGTCCGCTTACCGCAACAAATAATTGCGGTATCGCAGCGGCCAAATGCCGCACCAGCGCTTCCGAAAAATTACGCACCGTTGCCCAGTCATCCTGCGGCGCTAACGGCACCACCACATGTAAACCTTTGCCGCCGCTGGTCTTCAAAAAACTTTTTAACTGTAATGCGTCGAGCATGCTTTTCAGCAGCGCAGCGGCTTCGACGATTTGGTTCCAGACGATGCCCTCGCCCGGATCCAAATCGAACACCATGCGATCGGGTTGCTCGCTGTGCGAAATATTCGTGTTCCAGCTATGAAATTCGACGACATTCATTTGAACACTGCCGATCAGCGCCGTCAGCGAATTCACCGCGATCAGCGGCGGGTGTTTCGGCATCAACGCCGGATCGAGTTCGAACAATTCCGGAATATGCAAACCACCGACATGTTTTTGAAAAAATATTTCGCCGCCGACGCCCTCGGGGGCGCGCACCAGCGATACCGGCCGATTTTTTAAATGCGCCAATAGCTGCGGCGCAACGCGTTCGTAGTACTGCACCAATTGATATTTGGTGATACCGCTGGTCTTGTCGATGACGCGGTCCGGATGCGTAATGGTAATGCCGGCGATGACAGCCTTTTCACTGTCACGGTTGGTCGATCGCATCGATCCGCGCGTTGCGGCAGCGGTCGATTTTTTTGCGGCGCGCGATTTCAGCGCTGCTGCTGGCTTTGACGCTGCTGCGACAGCGTCGACCTTCTGCGGCAGTTCGCGGGTAATCGCTGCGGCGGGCTTATCGCTGCGCAAACCTTGAAATGCGCTGTGCCGGATATGGCCATCATCGGTCCACGCGCCGAAAGCCACTTCCGCCAACAGCGACGGTTTTACCCAATGCACGCCGGGTTGACGAACCGTGTCGGCAAACGGCGATTTTTCTGTGATCAACGGTTGCAATTTGCTGTGCAGATCGATCGACGATTGCTGTGTAAAGCCGGTGCCGACTTTACCGACATAGCGCAAATTTCCTTTGTTGTCGTGAACGCCGAGCAGCAGCGCGCCGATCGCGCGCACGTTGACATTCGATGCATCGGTATAACCGCCGATCACGAATTCCTGCCGCTGCATGCATTTCAATTTTATCCAGTCGCGCGTTCGATTCGAGGTATAGGGCGCATTGATGCGCTTGCCGATCAGACCTTCCACCTGCATGCGGCAAGCGGTATCGAGTAGTTCCGCAGGCGGCGCGTCGATATGTTCGCTGAAGCGGATCAGCGCATTGGTACTTTCGTTATTCGCGCTCAATAATTGCTGCAATAATTTGCGCCGCTCGATTAACGGTACCGCGCGCAAATCGCGGCCGCGATAAAACGGAATGTCGAATAACAGGTAAGTAATTTTTTCGGTTTTCGCGCTTTCGAAAGCATTCTGCAATTGCTGAAAATTGGAAATACCTTTGTTGTCGAGCACGACGATTTCGCCATCCAGCCACGCCTCGCCGAGATTCAATTTAGCCAGCGCGGCGGCAAGGTGTTTCAGTTTTTTAGTCCAGTCGTTGCCGTTTCGAGTAAAAAGATGAATACCGTCGTTGGCGTTTATCCGCGCCAATACGCGATAGCCATCGAATTTAATTTCGTACAGCCAGCCGGTTTCGCGCGGCGCCTTATCGACCAGCGTTGCCAGCTGCGGCGCCAACATTAGCGGTTGCTCCGCGTTCACGCCGAGTTCGGGTTGCGGCGCCGCAATTTCTTTTGCCGTCGCACTTTTTTTTACGGCTGCTTTTTTAGCGGATGTCGATTTTTTCGCGGCAGTTTTTCCGGCCGGCGCTGCGCCTCGCAACACGCTTGCGGGCTGCGCTTCGGTGATGTCGAATTCGGCGGCGGGCCGCGCTTCCTCATCGCGCTCCTTGATCAGTAACCAGGAATCTTTGTCGCCGCTGCGCAAATGCGTGCGGATTAAATTCCAATGGCCGCGCAGTTTTTCGCCGCGCAACTCGAATTTCAAGCGACCGCCGGCGTAACCGGCAGCCGGGTCGCCGAGCGGAATCCATTCACCGGTATCCCAGACGATCACGGTGCCGGCGCCGTAATTTCCTTCCGGAATGGTGCCTTCGAAATTCGCGTAACTGAGCGGATGATCCTCGACATGTATGGCCATGCGTTTGATGGTGGGATCGAGGCTGGGTCCTTTCGGCACCGCCCAGCTTTTCAAGGTGCCGTCGAGCTCCAGGCGAAAATCGTAATGCAAACGACGCGCGGCGTGTTTTTGCACGACGAAAAGCAGTGCGGAAGCGGCGCGTGTGCGGCTGCGATTTTTTTGCAGCGCTTCATCCGGTTCCGGCGTTTTATCGAAATGACGCTTCTTGCGATAAATATCCAGCGGTTTCATCGATAAGATCACCTTCTTGTCCTGAAAAAGAGAACCCCTGCCGGCGCCAACGCGCTGCGAGATCGGTGCGGAGCGGTAAAACATTTAATCAGAGCTTCCTTAATTCGCTGCGATGCAATCGATGTGCCGCAGGTTCGCGGTGGCATGGAACATGCTCTTTCAAATCACTACGTCGATTGAGTAATTCGATTGCTGGGAGTCTGCGATGGCGCGGCCGATCTGGAGCGGAATTATTTCGTTCGGTTTGTTGAATATTCCCATCAGCCTGCACGCTGCCGAGCGCCGCATCGATCTGCATTTTCGAATGATCGACAGCCGCAGCCAAACACCGATTCGCTACGAACGCGTCAACGCCGAAACCGGCGAGGAAGTGCCGTGGAAAGATATCGTGCAGGCATTCGAATACCAAAAAGGTAACTACGTCGTGCTGAGCAAAGAGGATATCGCCTCGGCAGCGCCGCACGGAAAGGAGAGTATCGATATCGAAGCATTTGTCGATCGCGATGCGATTTCACCGTTATTTTTCGAAAAACCGTATTACCTGATACCGGGAAAAAAAGCGGAAAAAGGTTATGCATTGCTGCGCGAAATTTTACGTAAAACCCATCGCGCCGGTATCGGCTATGTGGTGATCCGCACACGGCGCTATCTCGCCGCGGTGCTGGTCGAAGGCGAAGCGCTGTTACTCAATTTGTTGCGCTTTCCACAGGAAGTGGTCGAAGCGGATAATTTTATTTTTCCGTCCGATAATTTAAGCGAGCTGCGCATCAGCCCGCGCGAACTCGAAATGGCGACGCAACTGGTCGATTCGATGACGGTGCCGTGGAATGCCGAAAATTATGTCGATGACTATCGCGAGCAATTGACCAAGATTGTGGAAAAACGACTCGCTAAAAAACAGGGATTGGTGCAGGAACCGGGAGCGGAGGAGGAAGTGCCGGCCGAGGCCGCCACCAACGTTGTCGATTTTATGTCGCTACTCAAAGAAAGTCTGAAAAAGAAACAACCTGCCGATAAAAATGCCAAAGCCGAGCTGAAGCAAAAATCCGAGGCCAGGCAAAAATCGCCGACACGTGCAAAAAAATCGGAGACTGATGCAAAAAGTGCCGCGAAAAAACCGGCGGCAAAAGCGGGCGCGCGCAAAACCAGGAAAGCGATGTGAGTGGGAAATTCTGATTAAAGGCACGCTGTAGCAGAGCATAAGGCGCCGGCAGGGGTTCTCTTTTTCAGGACAAGAAGGTGATCTTATCGGAGCTTCAGTGCTAGTCATCAACGGAGAAGTCGTCGAGTTCCGCTAGGCCGATTACACCGAGCTTTCGGAATGCTCGCCACAGTAGTCCTGAAAAAGAGAACCCCTGCCGGCGCCAACCCGCTGCGAGAACGGTGCACTTAATCGAAGTTTCCCTTGCGCACTTCAAATTTTATAGCGAGTGAAGTCCCCAGTGAGCGATTGCCCGCAAATTTATGATGCCCAAGTTTTTTTTGCCGATTCAGCAGATAAAACGGAAAACGGTAAAAAAGCGTTAGGTAACTCTGCGCGTTATTTCATTCTTGATAGGCCGCCGACTGCGCAATGGCTGGCAGACGCGCAGCAACGAAATAAAACTACCGATTGTTTTTTATGGCGAGATTATCGCAGCGTGCGTCTGCACACGTTCAGCGGCGGACGAGAAATCCGTTTTTGCGGTCATGCGTTAGTGGGAGCCGCTTTCTTATGGAAAAAATTATCCGGTCTATACCCATTATTACAGACACCGTACGATTTTTACCCGACGCTAAAGCGCGCTGAAACAATTTATGTCAGTACACCGAGAATGGCTTGCATGCCGGCGGCGATGCCGCCGGATATCGCGCAGTGGTTCGATATAGCGCCACTGCAATGCGCGTGCGCGGGCAGTGAAAATGGCTACTACATATTGCGCTGGCCGCGCGGCATGGATATTGCCCTGATTAAACCAGCGTTCGAATTAATTGCGCGTCAGCCGCGAGCGATCGTGATGACGCAGGAAGCAACCGACACGAGCGTGCGGCGCCGTTTTAATTTGCGTTATCTGGCGCCGCAGTATGGCGTTAATGAAGACGGCGCCACCGGCTCCGCAGCGGCGATTGCGACGGAGTTTTGGTATCGATTTCACGCCGATTCACTGCGTCGTTTCGTTGCGATGCAGTGTTCGCCGTCCGGCGGTGTCATTTTTAGCGAAGTGGTCGGCAACAGAATTCTTATCGGCGGTAATGTGGTCGTGCAGCGAAAGAAAAAAGTGGTTGCAGTGCTGCAGTAAAGAAGTGGTTGCAGTAAAGAGATGTGGCGATGCAGGGAAAAATGAAGTGATAAATTAGAAACTAACCGATGGATTAATCAAGCGACGACATCATGCAATTTTCAGCGGAAGCACCGAGCCATTCGACAGCACACAGGCAGACTGAGACAGTGCAGCCCGGCGATGATATCTGCGGACATTACCGCGCGCTGCGCCAGCAATCCGAAGTATTTTGCGCACCGCTGCACACGGACGATTTCAATCTGCAGGCGATGCCGGAAACCAGTCCGCCCAAATGGCATTTGGCCCATACGACATGGTTTTTCGAAACTTTTGTGTTAAAGCCGTTTTGTCCGCATTACCAGGTTTACAACACGTATTTCGAATCGCTGTTTAATTCTTATTACACCGGCGTCGGTACCGCTGCATTTCCGCGCGCGCAGCGCGGCCTCCTGTCGCGACCGACCACGACGGAAGTGTTTCAGTACCGCAGCGCAATCGATCAACAAATTCTGGCGCTGCTTAGGCACGACCATCCGCAGCGCGAACAAATTCTGCAGCGCATCACGTTGGGATTGCAGCACGAGCAGCAGCATCAGGAGCTATTGCTGACCGATATCAAATACGGTTTTTCGATCAATCCGATGACGCCGATTTATTGCAATCGCAACGACCGCACGGCGGTGCGCGGATTCCCGTTGCGCTCGACCGCCAAACTTAACTGGACCGAATTCAACGAGGGCATGTGCGATATCGGCGCGGCGGCGAGCGGCGGTTTTTATTTCGATAACGAAGCGCCGCGTCATCGTGTATTTCTGCATTCGTACGCGCTCGCCAATCGTCTGATCAGCAATGGCGAATATCTCGCTTTTATCGAAGACGACGGCTATCAGCGTCCAGAATTGTGGCTGGCCGATGGTTGGCAACAGGCGCAGCAGCATAAATGGCAGGCGCCGTTGTACTGGCGACGGCAGGGGCATGCGTGGCAACTGTTCACGTTGCATGGCGAGGTTCCGCTCAATTTATCGGAGCCGGTCTGTCACGTCAGTTATTACGAAGCCGATGCGTTTGCGCGCTGGTCCGGCGTGCGCTTGCCGACCGAGTTGGAATGGGAAAACGCGGCGGCGTCGCAGCCGGTCGAAGGCCGTTTCGTCGACGACGGTATTTTGCATCCGCGCGCCGCCTGCGGTGAGAAACAATTTTTGCAGCAATTGTATGGCGACGTTTGGGAGTGGACCGCGAGCGCGTACGCGCCTTATCCCGGCTACGAGGCGCCGGCCGGTGCGATCGGCGAATACAACGGCAAATTCATGTGTAACCAGATGGTGTTGCGCGGCGGTTCCTGCGCCAGCGCACGCAGCCATTTGCGCGCGAGTTACCGCAATTTTTTCTATCCGGGCGATCGCTGGCAGTTTGCCGGAATTCGCCTGGCGCGATCTTTACATTGATGCGTCCTGATAAATATGCCGATATTCATATCTGCAGGGAGAAGTTGAATGAATTCATCCATTGTGCTGCAGCGCAATCAGCCCTTTTCGTTTTACCGATTTCCGCTGGCGCGCAGCAACGCGACGGCGGAGATTTTGGCGGGATTGCGCAAACCGCAAAAAATAATCGATCCTAAATTTTTTTACGATCAGCGCGGTTCGCAGCTCTATGAAAAAATCACGCAGACGTCCGATTACTATGTCACCCGCGCGGAGAACGAAATTCTGCGGCGCTACGCGCCGGCAATTGCCGCCACGGTCGGCATCGATGCGATCGTGATCGAGCCCGGCAGCGGCAACTGCAGAAAAATCGAATACTTATTGCCGGCGCTGCGTCCGCGCCTGTACGTGCCGGTCGATATTTCCGAAACGCCGTTGCAATCCGCCTGCGCGCGGTTGCATGCGCGTTACGATTGGTTGGAATGCATCGGTATTGCCGCCGATTATTCGCAGTTCGACCGCATTGCCGAATTGCTACCGACAGCACGGCGCGTGGCGTTCTTTCCGGGTTCCAGCATCGGCAATTTTTGCCCGGAAGCGGCGGTGAATTTTTTACGCCGCTTGCGCGATCTGGTCGATCTGGAAGGCGGCGTATTGATTGGCGTCGACAACGTCAAGGATGAATCGATTTTAAATCGCGCCTATAACGATCGTCCCGGTGTGACGGCGGCGTTCAATAAAAATGTATTGCGGCATATCAACCGCTTGGCCGATGCCGATTTTGTCCCGGAAGCGTTCGATCACCTGGCATTTTTCAATCGCGATAAAGCGCGCATCGAAATGCATCTGGTCAGCCGTGTCGATCAGATTGTCACTATTGCCGGCGAGGCAATTAAAATTGCGGCCGGAGAAAAAATTCACACCGAAAATTCGTACAAATATACGCGGCCGTCATTCATCGCGCTGGCGACGGAAGCGGGTCTGCGCTGCCAGCAGACCTGGCATGATCAGCAAGATTATTTCACGCTGTATTATCTGATCTGCGATCCCGATACCGTCATTAGCGAATACGATCCCAGCGAGTACGTTCTACATCAGGTCGAGGATTTTCCGCGGCCGGAGCAATAAACACCCGCAGCATAAAAAAATCCGATTGAGCTATAGATAACCTGCGCTGTCGATAAAAATTTATCGACAGCGCATTGCGTATTGATCGCGACCGGTACCGACTTTTATAGTAATTAGTACCGGTATAGTAATTAGTACCGACGCCCGGTTAATTTCGCCAGCAGAAAGCCGATCCCAAATCCCAGCGCCAATGCACGAAATGGATGCTGTTGCGAATAGTCCACCACCGTTTGCCGTGCCTGCTCTTCGGTTCCGCGCAATTTGGCGCGACCGCGATCGGCGCTTTCGGCGAGACGATCCACCGAAGCGATAGCGGTGTCGGTGGAATCGTGCAGAACCTGCGCCGCTTTATCGATACCTTGGTGCACTGTGCCGGCCGCTGCCTGCGTACGCGGTTTGACACTCTCACCGATGTTGGTTTCATTAGCCATGATATTTCTCCTTATTTAAAATGAGTCGATGAAAAAATATTGTGTTGATGTCAGGTGTCCATGATGATGACAGTCAATTAATCCCGTAAAGATCGCTGCTTACCGGTAAAAATTGCCTGTCGAATTCGATTGCCGTTGCGATCATGCGACGTCATTTTGCCGATCGATGCGCGCGCTATTGCCGGTGATCAGATTCGCAGTCTCGATCGCGCTGCGGTGTTGTGCGAATGCGTTCTGAATCGCCTTGATATCAGTGGCGTCTATGTTGCGTTTCAGCAAGCGCTCCACTTCCTGCACGTACAATCTTCGCTGGAGGTCACTTAACTCAGCCATATCTAATCCTCCTTCATCTGTCTTACCAAGTGCCGCTGTCTTAACTAACCCTACCTTACTGATTTTTAGAAGGTCAGCATTGCTTTTTAGAAGCGTCAACTTAGCTGCGAAAAATGCCAACCTGCTTCCGCGTTATAACGACCGTATAAATCGCTTACAGTTTCCGCTTCATTACAAATTGGCGTGCAATGATTGCACCGCATTGCAATCATTCTGAAATATAAATTCGGCCGGCAATATCAGTTCGGCGACCACCGGCAGATGATCGGAGGCGAAGCGCGCCAGCGCGGAATTATGTACCGTGAGTGAGTGCAGCATCGCGCGCGGCTGCACCCAGATGCGATCGAGCGCAAACAGCGGAAAGCGCGCCGGAAATGTCGCCGGCGCGGGCGTGCGGGCGAAATGCCGGTGCAGCCAGCGCAACGGGCGGCCCGCCAGGAACCATTCATTCAAATCGCCCATAAATACCGTCGGCAAACGCCGGTCTTGTTCGAATAGCGCGAGCAATTGCCGCACCTGTTGGCGGCGCTCGGCCGGATGTAAACCGAGATGCGTGGCGATGATGCGCACGGCGGCATTCGCTGCGGTGGAAAGCAATAATTCGGCATCGATGGCGCCGCGCGCTTCGCGCTTGGCAATCGAGAGATCGATGCGAGTGGTATTCACTATGCCGAGCCGCGTCAGCAAACCGTTGCCGTAATCGCCGCCGGCCGACAATAGCGTCGGGCCCGGTATCGCATGCAAGTCCATCGCTGCGGCTAAAAATTCAAGCATGTCGAAACCGGTGGTGCGCGATTCAACCTCTTGCAGTGCAATAACATCGGCATCGATTTCGCGCAGTACATCGACAATGTGATTGGGTACGAAATGGCCGTCGCTACCGATGCCGCCGTGAATGTTGTAAGACACTACGCGCAGCCTGCAAGCGTTGCCGGTGTGCGCGTTATTTATATCATCGCGTTGCATACTGATTGGTGAAATAACTTGTGCGCAAGCGCGCGCATCAGGATGAGCGCTTGCCGCTGGCGCGGCCGCGCAACCAATGTTGCAGTAACAGTGAAACGCCCACGATGATTCCCATCGTCAACACCAGCGTTGCGATGCTGCCGAGACTGGGCCGCCGCAACGCCGCTGCCGCGCGATCGACAAATAAAACCGTCATGACGATGCCGGGCAGCATACCGATCAAGGTGCCGATCAGATAATCGCGCCAGCGCACCTGCGCGGCACCGGCGATTAAATTGATCAGCGTGAATGGCGCGATTGGCACAGCTCGCACCACGGCGACGGCGAGCAATCCTTGCCGCTGCAATTGGCCGCGCAGACGATGCAAGCGTCGACTGAATAATCGTTGCCAAATTCCGCCTCCCGATTTCGCGCCGATCCAATAAGTCGATGCCGCGCTCAACATCGAGCCGCTCAACGCGTACGCGATGCCGAGCCACGGCCCGAACACGATACCGGTCGCAGCGATAAGCAGCACGACCGGAACAAATACAAAGCCGGCGATAACGTACAGCAACATCACCCACAGCGGAGTCAGCGGTTGCCGCTGCAAATTTTCAATGAAAGCCAATGCCGTACGAATATTTAAATAATCATGCAGCGGTGTTTCGCGCCACAGCAATGCAAGCGCGGCAAGCACGATAGCAACGATGCCGACAAGCGCGGTATGACTCAACACCGGCTTGCGATCGCGATGATGAATATAATTCGACAGCACGCGTTCCGGTTCGAGCGGTTCGGCGGGATCGGCAAACGCGGGATCCGCCATTATCGTCGCCGCGAATTCGGTGGTCACCGTGGTGTTGGCCGGCACCAGCGTGCGCCGCTCGCCGCGCAGCGATTCGATAGCGCCGACCAAACCATGTTCGGCGCTCGCCGCCGCAACTTGCTCGGGCGCAACGGCAAGGTGTTCGGCGAGCAGGCGATTGCGCACATTGGCGATAGCTGCGCGAACGGCCTGCGCCTGTTCGCCCTGGCACGCGGCTGCCAGAATTAAATTGCATTCGGTATCCAGATTCATCGAGCGATTCGATAAGTTGGCCGAGCCCAACGTGAGATATTCATCGTCCACGATCATCAATTTACTGTGCACGTTGAGGCCGCGGGCAGCATCGGCTTTAGCCGCGTCATTATTTTCATTTTCGAGTATTGGACAATACGGATGAAAACGTGCGGCGCGATCATCGGCGCGCAACCGCTCGTATAAACGCGCACGCAGTACGCCCATCGTGGTTTCCTCAAGCCAACCGCTTTCGCGCAGCGGCGTGATGATAACGATTTCCGGACCATCGCTTTGCGTCAAGCGTTGCTTTAATGCCGTCGCTATCGCGTTCGAACTGAAATATTGATTCTCAAAAAAAATCGAACGCCGCGCCGCCGCTATCGCAGCGAGATAAAAGCGCTGAATTTCGCTGCATTGCACATAGCGCTCGAACGCGGGCTCGGTGCGCGCAATCGCGAGCGTCACCTGTTGCAGCGCCGGTGCAATCGCAGGCGGCCACGGGCTGACAGTGGTTTGTTTTTTTTGCGCGGGCTTGCGTCCGCTCGCGCGCTGCCAGCGTGTGCGCGCGAGTTCGCCCAACGCCGCCGCCACCGGTCCTTCCACCATCGCTTGAATATCGTGAAACGGCGCGTACGGTGTGCCGTCGGCATCGCGGCGCAAATCGCTGTCGCAGACATGCGCAGAGCTGTCCCAGCGGCAGCGGGTAATATCGATGCCGCCGACGAAAGCGACCTGATCGTCGACGACAACAATTTTTTGATGATGCGACGCCCCGGTTGGATGCCGGTTATCGAGCCGGAAATGCACGCGACGATGCGTGCGCCAATTCAAGTTGATCGCCGGCAACCACTCGCGCTCGAGCGCAAACAATACGGCGTAATCCCAGCTCAACACATATACATGCAGATCCGGGCGCGCTCGCGCCAGCGCATCGAGAAATTGTCCCAACGGTTCCGGCAGCTCGTCATTGTCGCCGCGCGGCAGCGCGACACGGCTGTCGATATCCCAGCCAACAATATAAATCGAGTGTCGTGCGCGCAGCAGCGTTGCGCGCAACGCGGTGAAATACTCTTCGCCGTCGATTAAAAATTGCAATCGAGTGGCGGTCTCAATGCGCCAGCAATTATCGCCTGGCCGCAGCATCGATTGCTCGGGGTCGATCGAATTATTCGTTGCATGCGCGTTGGCGAACGCTGTGTCATTCAATACAGTAACGCCGCGAGGCGAATCGATGTAATCAGCGGAATGCATTTTTTGTAGCCCATAGGCATAAATCCGATTGTACAAATAAATGCAAGCGATATGCCGTACTTGGCATTGCATTTCGCAGCGATTTCGCCGGTCAAACAAAGCAACTTCGTGCGCCGTCAAACAATTTGATAGCTGTGCTCGCAGTATCGATGAGTCTCGCCTGCAATGCTGGACGATAAATTAAGCAATTAATTTTTAAACGAAATATTTACCGACGCAACGGAAAATTTTCCGCAAAACGGAGTAAAAATTTTTAGAATAGTGAAATATGGCGCAACTATCGGCGGCACAACATTTGCGTTCGAAGAGTGTGGATTCGCGAGTTGTATCGTCGAATATAGAAAGCCACAATTATTTGGATATTCGGAGGAACTTATCATGCGTAAAACATTAGTATTGACCGCGTTATTGATACTGCCGATCGCTCCAGCGTTCGCCGATCAAACTCCCGCAGCGGATGACAGCGGAAAATTGTCGGTTAAGCAGCATCTCACCAAAATGATGTTGTCGGATGAATCATTCGTTAAAAAAGCTGCCGTTGCCGGCCGCGCCGAGATCGAGCTGTCCAAGCTGGCCCTCGAAAAAACATCGACGCCACAAATTCGCGAATTCGCGCAACGTATGGTTAAAGACCACACGGCTGCTGCGACCGAATTGAAAACCATCGCGCAGAGCAAAAATATCGCGGTACCCAGCGAGCTCGATAAAGAACACGAGCAAACCGCGGAAAAATTGCGCAACCTGAACGGTGCCGATTTCGATGCGGCCTATGTTGACGCGATGCAAAAAGATCATGAGAAAGCCGTCAATTTATTCACCGCTGCGGCCGCCGACGAGAAGCTGGATAAACAACTGCAGCAATTCGCCAGCAAAACGCTGCCGATTTTGCGCGGCCATCAGCATGATGTGCACGGTATGGAAGGCGCCAACGTCAGTTCGACAAAATAAAAATTTAAAAAAAAGTATCGGGATGACTATTCAAGACCATGTGTAGAGTGAGGAAATCATTGTGGCCGATCAATCGCAACACGAAAAGGCATTTCCGCCGCAACGTCAGACTCAACAGCCCGGCAGTCAGGCGGAAATGCAGCCGCAGCCTATTTCCATTAGCTCGGATTATCGCGGTTCGCATAAGCTGCGCGGCAAGGTGGCCTTGATCAGCGGTGGCGATAGCGGCATCGGCCGTGCCGTCGCCCTGCATTTCGCGCGCGAAGGCGCGGCGGTCGCATTTATCTATTGCGGTCAACAAAAACAAAATAGTGAAACTTCGCAAGGCAGCGATAATCGCCATGGAAGCGACGATAGCGATGATGATGATAAGGAAAAACGCGATGCCGACGAAACGGTGCATTTAATCGAAGCCGAACAGAGCGATGCGCTGGCGTTGCAGGGCGATGTTTCCGATAAATCGTACTGCGAACAGGCGGTGGCAAAAGTGATCGAGGAATTCGGTGCCTTGGATATTCTCGTCAATAATGCCGGCGAACAGCATGTGCAGCAGAACCTTGAAGCTATTTCGCCGGAGCAGCTACAAAAAACTTTTGCAACGAATATCTTCAGTTATTTTTATTTGACGCAGGCGGCGCTGCCGCATTTGGAAAAAGCGCAGGGCGCGATTATCAATACCGGTTCGGTGACGAGTTTCAAAGGCAATCCGAAACTGATCGATTACACCGCGACCAAAGGCGCGATACAGGCATTTACTTTCGCGTTGGCAAAATCACTCGCGGATAAGAAAATTCGCGTCAACGAAGTGGCCCCTGGCCCCATTTGGACACCGTTGATTCCGGCTACCTTTACGCCCGAACAAGTCAGCCAGTTCGGCAGCGATACGCTGATGAAGCGCGCCGGTCAGCCATGCGAGGTCGCGCCCGCGTATGTTTTTCTGGCATCGGCGGACAGCGCGTACATTACGGGTCAGATAATTCATGTGAACGGCGGCGGTTATTTAGGTGTTTAGTTTTTTTCGCATGGAGTATATTGGAGGTCGACCACACCGCAGCGACTTGAATGCTCGCCACAGTAGTCCTGAAAAAGAGAACCCCTTCCGGCGCCTCATGCTCTGCTACAGCGTGCCTTTAACAAAAACACTTAATCAGAATTTTCCTAGAGATATTGAATGGAGAGCGATGGCAGCGCCATCAAAAATTAAATGGTAAAGATGGAGTTTGAAATCGCTCTGAATTATGTGGTGTCGTCGGCAACGGCCGATTTCGTTTTTAATATCCACGCCGCGCAAACCCAATGTCAGTCGGTGTTGATTGAAAATCTCACCACCGATCAAGCCGTAACGACGAATCTCTACACCGAATCCGACACCGGCAATCGCTGGTTGCGCTTGCAGGCGGGCGCCGGTCAATTCAATGTGCACTACAGCGCCACGGTAACGCTGGCGCATGTCATCGCAGCGCCAATGCAGCTCACCGAAGTGCCGATTGCACAATTGCCGCCGACCGTACTGCCGTATCTGCGGCCGAGTCGTTATTGCCAGTCGGATCGACTGCACCGTTTGGCATTTTATGAGTTTGGCCATTTATCGCCGGGTTATGCGCGGGTACAGGCAATTCAGAATTGGGTGCGCGGACGCGTTACCTTTCGGCCGCAGACCTCCGATGTCAGCACGTCGGCGATGGATACGTTAGTCGAGCAAGTCGGCGTATGTCGCGATTTTGCGCATTTGATGATTGCATTATGTCGCGCGCTGAATATTCCCGCGCGCTTCACCACCGGGATCGATTACGGCTCCGATGCCGCACTGGGGCCGATTGATTTTCATGCATATGTCGAAGTTTTTTTGAGCGGCCGCTGGTATATTTTCGATCCCTCCGGGTTGGCGATGCCGATGGGGTTCGTGCGTTTCGGTACCGGACGCGATGCCTCCGACGCCGCTTTCGCGACGATGTTCGGATCGGTACAGGCGAATATGCCGCAGATTAAAGTGCGCGCCGTGGAAGATTCGCGCAATAACTATGTGCTGCCATTTCATACCGGCGATTTGTTATCGACGGATCCGTAATTTTTAATTCGAATCCCAACCGCATCAGGCAGCCATTTCTTTACAACTGCGCGCGCATGCGCGGCACGCCGCCACGCACTCGTCCATAGCATCGATTTTTTCACAACTTTGCGCACAGGCATCGCATATTTTTGCGCACGCCGCGCATACCACATTATGCAGCGGCGAATGGCTCAGCATGAAGTTGGCTGCGGTTTGGCAGATTTCGGCGCAGTTGATCATCAAGCGAAAATGTTCGGGCTCGGTATGCGCGCCTTGTTTTTGCAGGCAATGGGTCAATGCCGTGCCCAGACAGATCGAGTGGCAGCGCTGACAATTTTCAACACATGTTTGCATGCTCATATTCACTTCGCTTCTCCTCTTTGTTTATTTGCGGTTTATTTGCGTCACGGTACGCGTTAAGCGCGACGCAACCGCTATGCCAGGCAGCGTGAATTAATTGCGCGATTCTCAAAACATAACTGGTATACGGTTTGCTTTTCTTCATGGACCGTTACGTGACAAGCCGCGAGGCCAACGTGAGCGATTCAGACACCAGCGCAAGCGGTTCAAACGATGGCGGCGATCGACCGGAGCACGACAGCACCGTTGAATTGCTGTGGCGACGACGCGAATTTTTGCAAACCAGCTTATCGGGGGCCATCGCTGCCGCCGTGGTAAATTCTGCTGATGCGTCGGAAAAAAATTCTTCTCTAAAGTCGAGTTCATCCAATCAACGTACATTTTTATTGCGCGTAAATGGCAAGCCGCATCAGCTGACCGCCGAACCGCGGGTGACGTTGCTGGATGCGTTGCGCGAACGGCTCGATCTCACCGGTACCAAAAAAGGCTGCGATCGCGGTCAATGCGGCGCCTGTACCGTTCTAATTAACGGTCGGCGCATCAATTCATGTCTGACGCTGGCGGTGATGCACGAGGACGACGACATCGTCACGATCGAAGGTCTGGCGCAAAATAATCAATTGCATCCGCTGCAGCGCGCGTTTGTCGAATACGATGCATTGCAATGCGGTTATTGCACACCGGGACAGATTTGCTCGGGTGTGGCGGCAATCAATGAGCTGCGCGGCGGCGCGATTAGCCAGGCGACACCCGATGTACGCAACGCAACCGTGGAAATTACATCGGCGGAAATACGCGAGCGCATGAGCGGAAACATTTGTCGCTGCGGCGCGTATACCAATATCGTCGCCGCCATTGAAGCCGCACTCAACGTTTCGAGCGCCGGGTAATTATCATGCAGGATTTTCGCTACCAGCGAGTGAATTCTATCGAAGACGCCATTCATGCGCTGCAGCAGCAGCCTGCGGCCAAATTTATCGGCGGCGGTACCAACCTGCTCGATCTGATGAAAGGCGATGTCGAGAAGCCCGATTATTTGATCGACATTACACGTTTGCCGCTGGCGCAAATACGCGTCGACGACAATGGTTTGCTGATCGGCGCGCTGATGCGCAATAGCGATGTCGCCAATCACGCGCATGTGCGCAAGCATTATCCATTATTGGCACAGGCGCTGGTTGCCGGCGCTTCGCCGCAATTGCGCAATATGGCCACGGCCGGCGGCAATCTGCTGCAGCGCACGCGCTGCGGTTATTTTTACGATACGGCTTACGCGCAATGCAACAAACGCCTGCCGGGATCGGGTTGCGCGGCGCGCGCCGGCATCGCGCACAATCACGCGATCTTCGGCGCCAGCGAACACTGTATCGCCATCAATCCATCCGATATGTCGGTGGCATTGGTTGCGCTCGATGCCAGCGTGCGCGTGCAAGGTCCGCAGGGCCAGCGCGTCATTCCGCTCGCCGATTTTTTTCGCCTGCCGGGCGAGACGCCGCATATCGATACCAATCTGCAGCGCGATGAATTAATCGTCGCGGTCGAATTGCCGCCGGCGCGTTACGCGCAGCATTCGCACTATCTGAAAATACGCGAGCGCAGCAGTTATGCTTTTGCGCTGGTGTCAGTGGCGGCGGCGCTGGATATAAGCGGTGACAAAATCAATGACGCGCGTATCGCGTTGGGTGGCGTCGCGCATAAACCGTGGCGATTAAATGCGCTGGAGGATGCGTTGCGCGGCAACACGTTATCGGTCTTGAACGACGATGCATTGATTGCACTCGCTGTGCGCGATGCGCAACCGTCGCCGCAGAATGCTTATAAAATTTCGCTGGTGCGTACGGCGACGCGGCGCGCACTTGCAATCGCAGGAGCAGTGACATGACTGACATGACCGTTGCGAATTATTTAATTGATGCGGCGGGAGCGATTGCATGAGCGCGCTCGGTGCCGCTGTCGACCGCAGCGATGGCGTCCAAAAAGTAACGGGTGCGGCGCGTTACAGCGCTGAGTTTCAATTTCCGCGGCTGGCGCACGCGGTATTGGTGACGAGTACGATTCCAAGCGGGCGCATCGCTGCAATCGATAGCGATAGTGCGCAACGCATGCCCGGCGTCATTGCGATATTGACGTATCGCAATGCGCCGAAATTGCCGGTGCTCGGTGAAAAAGAATTGCAGCCGCCGGCGGGACGCGCGTTGTCGTTATTGCAGAGTGATCGCATTTATTACAATGGCCAGCCGATCGCGGTTGTTGTCGCCGAAACATTGGAGCAGGCGCAGGCCGCTGCGCGCCAGGTGCAATTGCACTACACGGCGGAAACAGCGCAGCTCGATTTCGCAGCGGCGAAGAATAGCGCGCATAAACCCGATAGTCTGATGGGCGAAGATGCCGACAGCGAACGCGGCGCGCCCGATGCCGCGCTGCGGCGCGCCAATATTAATATCGACGCGATTTATACGACGCCGATCGAGCATCACAATCCGATGGAGCCGCACGCGACCATCGCGGCGTGGGATGGCGATCGCCTGACGGTATGCGACGCGACGCAATATGTCGATGGCGTAAAAAATTCGCTGGCGAAAGTGCTCGGTGTTGCCGCCGAAAAAATTCGCGTCATCTGCCATTACACCGGCGGCGGTTTCGGTTGCAAGGGTTCGACATGGTCGCATGTGCCGCTGGCGGCGATGGCGGCAAAAAAAACCGGGCGGCCGATTAAGCTTGTCCTCGAGCGCACGCAAATGTTCGGCCCGGTCGGTGCGCGTCCGGTTACTGAACAACATATTCAACTCGGTGCCGACGCCAATGGAAAATTGCTCGCGCTGCGGCACGACGTTATTGCGCACACATCGACGTTTGAAGATTGGACCGAGCCCTCCGCGATTGTCACGCGCATGTTGTACGCGTGTCCGCATCTCGCCACCAGTCATCGTCTTGCGGCGTTGAATCTCGGTACGCCGACCTTTATGCGCGCGCCGGGCGAGGCGAGCGGTACGTTCGCGCTGGAAACGGCAATGGACGAATTGGCGTACGCCGTAAAAATCGATCCGCTCGAATTGCGGCTGCGCAATTACGCCGAAACCGATCCGGAAAAAAATTTACCGTTCTCGAGTAAATCGCTGCGCGAATGCTATCGTGTCGGCGCCGAAAAATTTGGTTGGTCGCGGCGCAAAAGCGCACCGCGCTCGATGCGCGCCGGAAAACAATTGATCGGCTGGGGCATGGCGACGGCGACATATCCGGTGCGCCGCTCCGAAGCGAATGCGCGCGCGCTGCTGCGGCCCGATGGATTTGTTTACGTATCCGCCGGCTCGCACGATTTGGGTACAGGCACGTACACCATCATGACGCAAATTGCGGCGACCGAATTAAATATGGCGCCGACGAGTATTCGCGCTGAAATCGGCGATACGCAATTGCCGCGCGCGCCGGTTTCGGGCGGATCGCAAACGGCGGCGAGCGTCGGCCCCGCCGTACAGGCGGCGGCGCGCGCGCTGCGTGAACAAATTATTCAAACTGCGATCGCAGATACCCAATCGCCGCTGCACGGTGTCGCGACCGATGCCGTCGAATGTCGCGATGGCTGGTTGATAATGGGCGACAAACGCGATGCTTTTTCCGCGATTGTTGCGCGGCGTCCGGATCGCGTGTTGGCGGCGGACGCAAAGTCGGCGCCGGGAGATGAAAAGAAAAGTTATTCGATGCATTCGTTCGGCGCTATTTTTGCCGAAGTGCATATCGATGAAGAGTTGGCACAATTGCAGGTAGCGCGCTTAGTGGGTGCGTATGCGGTGGGTAATTTACTCAACGCTAAAACCGGCCGCAGTCAATTGCTCGGCGGCATTGTCGGCGGCGTCGGCATGGCGCTGTTCGAGCAATCGCTGCTCGATCCGCATGCTGGCCGTTTCATTAATAATAATTTAGCGGAGTATCACGTGCCGGTGAATGCCGATATTCAATCGATCGACATCGCCTTCGTGCCGGAGGAAGACCGCATCATCAATCCGCTGGGCGCGAAAGGCATTGGTGAACTCGGCATTACCGGCGCCGCGGCGGCAATCGGCAACGCGGTTTTTCACGCTACCGGTAGACGTATTCGCGATCTGCCGATTACACCGCAGAAATTGATTGCGTAGCGAAATTTTTTGTAAAAATATTTTTTAAACAAGTTTCAGGATGATTCGTAAATCATTTTATCTTGTATCACGCCGAATTCATCGATTCGAGCAGTGTCTGCGCGCGCTTCTGATATTGGCGCAACGTGGGCAATATTTTATCGGCATACTCGCGCAATTCGACGCTCAGAGTGGAATCGCTGTGCGCGCGATCGAATAATGCAGTCAAACTGTCGTGCTGCTCCTTCATCAATTTAAGATAACGGCTGTCGAAGGTTTCGTCGGCATTGCGGTTGATCGAGCCGATTAATTTTGCATGCTGCTCATCGATTGCCGCCGGCACGTCGACACGCACTTTTGCCGCGGTTTGATTTAATTGCGCAGCCGCCGCTTCGTAGTCTTTCAATATCCAACTGCCGTATTCCCGGGTTTTGCTATCGCTTGCATCGTGCTCGGCCAGCTTCGACAATTCAATCTGCGTTGCAAACGCCTGCGCTGCGCTGTCGATAAATGTTTTATCGCTCAACTGATTCGCGGCAGGGGTCGACTGCACGATTGCCGCCGGTGGGCGGCCGAGCGGCGCAGGTGCACCATGCTCCTGGGCCATAACCGCAGCAGTCATAGCCGTGCCCATTATGCTTGCCAGGCCCGTCAGCAACGCTGTTTTTAAATTACATGCCGTCATAAATTTAATCCGGCCTGCCGGTTTTAATTGCAAGCTCAGCCTCATCAAGACCGTTGCCGCCGCCGATTTCGTTTTCATCGACAATACTTAAATCCTTATCGGCGACGACGAATTCGTCGTTGTCGACCGCGTCCTCGTCGAACAATGTTTCCGGACTCAAATCGTCCGATGTCACATCGAGATTCAATTCACCGGCCGTCATGCCGGCGTGATGCGCCCGCTCGGCGGAAATTTCCGGATCGCGGCGGCCCGGCTCGATACGCGGATCACCGGCGCGCGGCGGCGGACTTTCATCCTCAAACGAAAGCTCTTCCACTCGATCTTCAGGTGAACGACCGCGACTGTTCATAGACACCTCCATTATTCATGCGCAATCACTTCTATAAACTCACTGCAGCTATTCGCATACTTGCGCTTGCGCGTCGGTCTTAATTTTTAAAATGTTACTTAAGCTAGGCATGCCCGAGGAAAAAATTTCTGCATTCAACAATCATTGCAGTTTTCTTGTGCGGGCGGCCAACTGATAAGACTGTGCGATATGAAAAGATTTTTCGCTGCGCTTGGTCGTAAAGCGCCGATCGCCGATACAAAAGAGTCGGCCGCAATAACCGCAGCGATGCTCGACCAGCGGTTGGCCGCCAAAAGCCACCACGCCAATTGCTGCGGTATTCTGTGCGTTACAGAAAGGACAATGATGGGCTGGCATAAAAACTCCGCGGTAATTGAGCGTGTATTGAAACTATCGATCGAAAAACTATGACAGTATCAACGCAACACTCATGCCACGCGCTCAATGCCGCCAGTCCTGGAACAAGCGGGCGCAACCAAGATTTAGTCGCGCGACTTATGGTAATTACTACCGAAATTAACGCACTATCCGAAAAAATTACGAAGCGTGAGCGCGCCGGGTTTCCCAGCCTTTCTTCGCAGCGGCGCTGCGTTGCGCGGCGCTTTGACTGTGGCCGCCGATACGGCCGCCTTTGCGCGAAGGTTCATGGTTTTCTTTTTTGCCGCGGCCACTTCCGCTTACCTTGCCGCCGCCGGTTTCCTTATTAACTGTCGCCCATGCGCGCCGCTCGGCTTCTTTTTCGCCGACGCCGCGATGCTCGTAACCTTTTTCGATATGTTCAGCCTGACGTTTTTGCTTATCGCTGTAACTGCTTTTATCTCCGCGTGGCATGATCCGCCTCCTCATCTGTTTTAGATGGCGATAGTCACGCAGGCTTCGTACCAAAATTCTAAATCACAGCATTTCGTATAATTTCAAACGATGGCGCAGAATATTGCGGCTGACGCCGAGCAATTTTGCTGTTTGCAGTTGATTTTTTTGGCAGTACTCGAATGCGCAGCGCACGATGCGCGCTTCGATGTCCGCATAGAGATGTTTGCCGTTGCCATCGAAAATATTCAGCAGCGCCTGCTCCAGCGCGGAATTGGCATTGCTGATATCGCCGGCGGCGCTTGCCGGCACCGATTCATCGACGCTGAGGCGCGCGAGATGTAAATCCTGCGCTTCGATGCGGCCGTGGCGCATCACCAGCATCGCGTGATGCATGACGTTTTCAAGCTCGCGAATGTTGCCTGGCCAGGGATAGGTGAGCAGCGCGCGCCGTGCCGATTCGGTGATTTCGGCGTGCTCGAGACCGAGATGTCCGAGATACACCGAAAGAAAATGTTGCGCGAGCGGCAGAATATCGCCGACACGTTTACGCAGTGGCGGCAGCTGCAAGCGCGCAACGTTAAGACGATAGTAAAGATCCTCGCGAAAGCGTCCGGTGCGCACCGCTTCCTCAAGATTGACATTGGTCGCCGCCACCAGCCGAATATCGATTGGAATCGACACGCGGCCGCCGACGCGGCTCAGCTCGCGCTCCTGCAGCACCCGCAATAATTTGACCTGCGTTGCGGGCGGCAGATCGCCGATTTCATCGAGAAATAGCGTGCCGCCGTTAGCGACTTCGAACCAGCCCTTTTTTTGCAATACCGCACCGGTGAAGGCGCCTTTTTCGTGGCCGAACAATTCGCTCTCCACCAGTTGCTCGGGCAGCGCGGCGCAGTTGACCGCAATGAACGGTCCCTTGCTGCGCAAACTCAGACGATGCAGTTGGCGCGCAATCAATTCCTTGCCGGTGCCGGTTTCGCCGATCACTAAAATATTGGCGTTGCTCGGCGCGAGACGCTGCAAGCGTTCGTAGAGCGCCTCCGACAACGGATCTTCGAACACCAATGCCGTGGCGCGAATGCTGCGCGAATACGCCGCCGGATTGTCGAACGCAACCACTTCGGTTTTCTGATTGTC
>DASXYH010000107.1:0-3410 GCA_036502545.1 Spongiibacteraceae bacterium | reverse complement strand
GAAATCGAAGCGTTAACGCGGGCGTTTCGCGAAGCCGGAGTGGTGGATAGCGGCTTTTGTGCCATTGGTTCGGTTAAAGGTAACTTCGGTCATCTGGTCGCAGCGGCGGGGGTGGTGGGACTTATCAAAACCAGCCTTGCGTTGTATCGACGGCAGTTGCCGGCCAGTTTGCATTACAGCGAGCCCAATCCGGCGATCGATTTTGCCAATAGCCCCTTTTTTGTTAACTCCGAGCTTGCCGCCTGGGAACAGAATGGCCATCCGCTGCGAGCGGCGGTCAGCTCGTTTGGCGTCGGCGGTACTAATGCGCACGTGGTACTTGAGCAGGCCTCGCCTTCCATAGTGAAAGCGGTGTCGCGACAGCCGGAGTTACTGCTTTTATCGGCCAAAAACAGCGATCGACTCGAAGCGCTGCGCAATGATCTCGCCGATTTTTATGCTGCCGAACCCGCCGTATCGTGGCGCGATATCGCCTGGACTTTGCAAAAAGGGCGCGCCCGCTTCAAACAGCGGCAGTGGGTCGTGCTTGATCCGCAGCAAGATGCTGCAGCCCAATTGCGCGAGCCGCCCAAAATCCAAACACGAACCGCCGCTTATGATGGCAAGACGCGCGGCCTTGTCTTTATGTTCCCCGGCCAGGGTAGCCAATACGTGGCGATGGGCTTGGGTTTGTATTCCCGCTTCGTTACGTTTCGACGCATCGTTGACAATTGCTGCGAT
The DNA here is from genome assembly GCA_036502545.1 of Spongiibacteraceae bacterium. GTDB lineage: Bacteria > Pseudomonadota > Gammaproteobacteria > Pseudomonadales > CAMLJR01 > CAMLJR01. The sequence goes on along the minus strand of DASXYH010000107.1, from coordinate 2,690 downwards.
CAGTTGCAGCCGCTGTTGGGCCGCGACTTGCGCGAGGTGCTGTTTCCGGCTGACCCGACCGCGGAAAGCGCGGCCGAACTGTTGCGACAAACCCAGTTTACGCAACCGGCACTTTTCGTCATCGAATATGCGTTGGCGCGGCTTTGGCAAAGCTGGGGTATCGAGCCGACAGCGCTGATCGGTCACAGCATCGGCGAGTTCGTGGCGGCGGCTCTTGCCGGCGTATTCAGTCTTGAAGATGGCCTGCGTCTAGTCGCCGCCCGTGCCGGCTTAATGCAAGCGCAACCTTCGGGGGCGATGATCGCGGTGGCGGCCGCCGCCGAGCGCGTTGCACCGCAGCTGCCGGCGAACTGCGCCATCGCCGCCATTAACGGCCCCGAATTATGTGTGGTCGCCGGCCCGCATACAGAGGTCGAGACATTGTCGTTGCAGTGGCAGGCCGAGAATATTCAAATCAAAGCATTGCATACTTCGCACGCGTTCCACTCGCCGATGATGGATGTGGTGATTGCGCCGTTTACCGAAGTGGTTAATACCGTTGCGTTGCATCCGCCCAAAATTCCGGTTATGTCGACAGTAGACGCAACGTGGTTGAGCGCTGAGCGTGCCACGAGCCGCGCTTATTGGGCACGGCATTTGCGGGAAACCGTGCGCTTCGCCGATGGTGTCCGCGCGCTGCTGCAGGAACAACCTGCGATCTATCTTGAAGTCGGTCCGCGCAACACTGCTGCAACGCTGGCCGCCCAGCAAATGCGCGGTGGCGAGCGTCAGCCCGTTATCGCAAGTCTGGGCAGCTCGCCGGTGCCGGGTGCGATCGAAGCAGAGCAACGTGCAATATTGGCGGCGGCCGGCGATCTTTGGTGTCAGGGCCGTGAGCTCGATTGGTTGACACTACATGGCGAGCGGCCGACGCTGGAATCGATACCGACTTATCCGTTCGCGCGCGATCGTCATTGGCTCGATGTACCAACCGCCGTTGTACAGGTACCTATGCTATCCAATGTGCTAACTGCACAAACGAGCGCGGCCGCGGCAGCTCCTTTTCTAATTCCCCAAAATCCAACGATTATCCAAAGTCTTCCAGTAGGAAATTCTTCAATGGACCAAGCGACATTGTTGTTAAAAGAGCTTTTCGAATTGTTCGCCGAAAATTCCGGCGAGGATCTCAGCGAGACGCCACCGGACCAGTCATTTTTGGAGCTTGGCTTCGATTCGTTATTCCTCACTCAAGCGGCGCTGTCGATTAAAAAGCGCTACAAAGTTGAGATTCCGTTTCGGCGCTTGTTATCGGATGTGCCGGATTTTGGCAGTCTTGCCGCGCTGCTCATCACACAAGTCGATGCTGCCTTGCTGCCGAATCCCGGCGCGGCGCCTGCTTCGACTCCCGCTGCTATAGCGGCCGTAGCACAAGCATCGTTGCCCGCCTTCGCACCTGCACAAATGCCGCAAGCACCGATACAAATGCTGGATGCAGCGGCATTGAGCGGTGTGCAGGGTTTAATTCAGCAGCAATTACAGCTGATGGCGCGCCAACTCGAAATGTTGGGTGCGGCGCCAGCAACCTATTCGCAAAACGCGTATGCGCCGGCGCCGACTGCTGCGTCTGCACAAGCCGTCGCGGCAGCGGCTGTTGCCAAAACAATTTCTCCGGTCGCGGCCGCCGACGAAAAACTTCCTGCGAAGCCATTCGGTGCGCAAGCGCGCATCGATATCAGCGGTAAGGACGATTTCACACCGGCGCAACGTCAGCATTATCAGCAACTGGTGGCAGAATATACGCAGCACACCGCTAAATCGAAGGCGTTTACCGAAAAGGCGCGGTTGCAATTATCCGATCCGCGCGTTGTTTCGGGTTTTCGTCCGGCGGTAAAAGAAATTACTTATCCGATCGTTGTTAATCGATCCAAGGGCGTGCGTTTTTGGGACATCGATGGCAACGAATATATCGATACGCTGTGCGGTTACGGTTCGATGTTTTTCGGCTATCAGCCTGATTGGATCGTCGCTGCGCTGACCGCGCAATTGCAGGAAGGCATGGAGATCGGCCCGCAGCATCCGTTGACGCATGAAGTGATTCAGTTGCTGAACGAATTTTTACCGCACGAGCGTTACGCATTTTGCAATACCGGATCGGAAGCGGTGCTGGGCGCGATGCGCATGGCGCGCACGAATACCGGCCGCGACAAAATCGTGATGTTCAATGGCGATTATCATGGCATCGTCGATGAGGTCATCGTGCGCGGCGGGCGCAATCACAAATCATTTCCCGCCGCCGCCGGCATCATGGCCGATGCTGTTAAAAATATGGTGATTCTCGAATACGGCAGCGATGAAGCGCTCGATTACATTCGCGACAACGCCGACGATATCGCCGGTGTGCTCGTCGAAACGGTGCAGAGCCGCCATCCCGCATTGGTACCGATCGAATTCCTGAAAAAATTGCGCGAGCTGACGCGCGCAAAAGATGTCGCAATGATTTTCGATGAAGTCATTACCGGTTTTCGCGTCGCACCGGGCGGTTTTCAGGAATACGCCGGCATTCAGGCCGATATCTGCACCTACGGCAAAGTGATTGGCGGCGGCGTATCGCTCGGTATCATCGCCGGGTTCGCAAAATATATGGATACGCTCGATGGCGGCGCATGGCAATTCGGCGACGATTCGAAACCCGAAGTCGGCGTGACTTATTT
>DASXYH010000106.1:0-16926 GCA_036502545.1 Spongiibacteraceae bacterium | reverse complement strand
GAACATGTTTATCGACGATATTTATCACGATCAAAAAATCGTGAAGGACAAAGTATTTCCCGGCGAGCTGCTGAAAAAATCGAAAAATTTTCGCAAGCAATGTGTCGGTATGAATCCGAAATTTGGCGTATGGGCGCATATTTGTGGCTCGGATTTGGTGCGGCACAGCGATGGTCAGGTGTACGTGCTTGAAGACAATTTGCGGGTGCCCTCCGGCGTTTCGTATCTGCTCGAAAACCGGCAGGTGATCAAACGCGTGTTCGCAGATTTATTCGGTGATTATTCGATTCTGCCGGTCGACGATTATCCGTCGCAGTTGTTCGACATGCTGGCCGCGTTATCGCCGCGGCCCTCCGAATATCCGCAGGTGGCAGTATTGACGCCGGGTATTTATAACTCGGCGTATTTCGAGCATTCGTATCTTGCGCAGCAGATGGGCTGCGAATTGGTTGAAGGCCGTGATCTCGTCGTGGCCGACGATGACTGCGTCTACATGAAAACAATTCAAGGTTTGAAACAAGTCGATGTGATTTATCGTCGCGTCGACGATTTGTTTCTCGATCCCGAAGTGTTCAATTCCGATTCGGCACTCGGCGTGCCGGGTTTGATGCGCGCATGGATGAAAGGCAATGTCGCGCTGGCGAATGCGCCGGGCGCCGGTGTTGCCGATGACAAAGTCGTATACGCGTTCGTGCCCGATATGATTCGTTATTATCTGAGCGAAGAGGCAATCGTGCCGAATGTGCCGACGTATCTGTGCATGAAAAGCGACGAATGCAAATACGTACTTGAGCATCTCGAAGAATTGGTGGTGAAACCGGCAAACGAATCGGGCGGCTACGGCATGCTGGTGGGACCCGCTAGCACAAAAGCGGAACGCGAAAAGTTCGCCGAATTGATCAAGGCCGATCCGCGCAATTATATCGGGCAACCGACGTTGAAATTGAGCACGGTGCCGACGCTGATCGATGGCAAATTCGAACCGCGCCACGTCGATATGCGGCCGTTCATTTTATCGAGCGATCAAATTCATGTGACCACCGGCGGACTGACGCGTGTCGCGTTGCGGCGCGGTTCGCTGGTGGTGAATTCATCGCAGGGCGGCGGTTCGAAAGATACCTGGATTATCGACGGAGACGCCTGATATGTTGGCCAGAGTTGCGGAAAATATTTATTGGATGGCGCGCTATCTCGAACGCGCGGAAGATATGGCGCGCCTGATCAGCGTCACCGCCAATTTGACGCTCGATTTGCCGAAAGGGTTGTCGCCGATCTGGAGCCAGCTGATCGCGATCACCGGCGCTGAAGCGCTTTATTCGAGCAACGATTACGAAGAGCGTGCGGTGCTGAAGTTTTTAATCAGCGATACCACCGGGCAAGTCTCCATTCTTTCGTGTTTGGCCAATGCGCGCGAAAATGCGCGCACGATTCGCGATGTGATTCCGCGCGAAGTGTGGGAAACGATAAACATGGCGTATCTCTACGCAAAGGAGCAGGCGCCGCAGGCGAGCAGCAAGCGCGGTCGCTTTGCTTTTCTCGAAGAAATTATCTGTCAATGCCAGACGCTGACCGGAATTTTATCGGGCACGATGAACCACGACGCGGGTTATATTTTTCTGCGTATCGGTCGTTATCTCGAACGCGCCGATATGACGAGTCGCATAATCGATATTCGTTCGGCCAATCTATTGCCGGATGCGACGGCAACGCAGGCGACTTACGAGAATCTGCAATGGATGAGCGTATTGCGCTCGTTATCTGGCTATCAAATGTATCGACGCGCCATGCAGTTGCGCGTGCAACGCATGGAGGTGTTGCGCTTTCTGTTTCAATCCGAATCGTTTCCGCGCTCGCTGAGCTTCAGTATCGATGCCGTGCAAAATGCGGTTAATTTTCTGCCGCATCACGACAAAGCCAAACTGGTTGTGCACCGCGTTAAACGTCAACTCGATAACGCGCAATTCGACAAATTAAAACAGACCGAGCTGCAAATGTTTATCGATCAGCTGCAAGTCGGTTTCGCCCATATTCACGATGAGTTGCAGCACGCGTATTTCAGCGGACTCGGCGCGGCGAATGCCGCTTAGTTTTTGAAATTGTTTTTTAGTTTTTGAAATGCCTTAAAGGCTAGTGGCACCATTCTACAAGTTGGTTGGCGGAGGAAGGGGTTCTCTTTTTCGGGACAAGAAGGTGATCTTGACGGAGCTGCAGTGCCATTCGGCATCGGAGAAGTCGTCGAGCCCACCTAGGCCAACCACACCGTGCTTTCGGAATGCTCGCCACGGTAGTCCCGAAAAAGAGAACCCCTTCCTCCGCCCCATACCCTGCTACGAAGGTGCTTTCTATAAATGATCGAAAATAAAAAGCCGCGCATCGCGCGGCTTTTTATTGAGTTAAAAATTAAAACAACCACAGCGCTCCCGCATCGGTCGAGCTCGTATTCGTCTGCGAGCCGCCAATGCCGGTGGTATTGCTTTGTTCGAACGCCCCGCTGATCGCGAGCGTATTACCATCGGCGCTCAGACCGATCGCAGTGCCGAATTCATCGCCGAGTGTGCTGGTCGAAGGTTTGATGTAAGTCCGCTGACTCCAACTGGATCCATTGCGGTGAAAGAGATATGCCGCGCCGACGCCGTCTTTCGAATTATCGGCTTGATTGCCATTGAGACCTGTGGCACTGCTCGATTCGCCGATTGCGCCGATCACGAGCGAATTACCATCGCTGCTCAACGCGAGTGCGCTGCCGAAGTCATCATTGGTCGCAGTGTTCGATGCTTTCACGTAAGCCTGTTGATTCCACATCGTGCCGCTGCGCGTAAACACATACGCCGCTCCCGCCGCGGTGGCGGAATTATTCGATTGCGCACCATCGATACCGGTGGCGCTGCTCGCTTCATATGGTGCGCCAATCGCGAGTGTGTCGCCGGCGGTGTTCAGCGCTAGCGCGGCACCGAAATTATCGGACGCGCCGGTGTTCGATGCCTTGACATACGCTTGTTGCGTCCATGTACTGCCGTTGCGCGTAAACACGTAGGCGGCGCCCGAGTCTGTCGCTGAGTTGTTGCTTTGGCTGCCATTGATGCCGGTGGCATTGCTCGATTCGTACGGTGAGCCTACGGCCAATGTGTTACCTAAGCCATTCAATGCGATTGCCGAACCAAAATTATCCTCGGCCGCCGCATTCGACGATTTCAGATAGGCTTGCTGACCCCACGTCGTGCCGCTGCGGGTGAAAACATAAGCCGCACCGGCGTTGCTGGCAGCGTGCGTATTAGCGCTTGGATTGATACCGGCATTGCTGTTGGATTCGCCGGGTGCACCGGTTACCAGTGTATTGCCGTCATCGCTCAGTGCGATCGACCAGCCGAGATAAGTATCCGCGTAGGTATTGCTCGCTTTCACGTAGGCCTGTTGGCTCCAGGTGGCACCGCTACGGGTGAAAACATAGACAGCGCCCGCGTTACTCGCGGAATGATCGCTTTGGCTGCCGTTAATCGCAGCGGCGGCGGAATCTTCAAAAGGCGCGCCGACCGCAAGCGTGCTGCCGTCGCCGCTCAACGCGACGCTTTCGCCGAAATTGGCACCCGCCAAAGTATTCGATGCTTTGACATAGGCTTGCTGCACCCAGCCGCTGCCGCTATTGACGAACACGTAAACGGCACCACTATCGACGCTGCCGTTGTTGCTTTGGCTGCCGTTGATGCCGGTTGCGCTGCTGTCCTCGGAAGGCGCGCCGACCGCCAGCGTACTGCCATCATCGCTGAGCGCAAGAGTCCAACCGAAGGTATCACCGCTTGCTGTATTCGATGCTTTGAAATAACCGATCGCCTGCAATACGCCGCTACTGGCATTGAGTGCCGCCGATGTCGCACAGCCTGCGCTGTTGCACGCCTGCACCTGATAACGCGCCGCGGACCAGTTAAATGTGTGCACGGCAATATCGCGTGCGTAAGTTAATGCAGTCAGATCGCCGCCAATTTGGGTGAACGCGCCGGAGCCATCGGCATCTTCGAGCACGCGATAGAACGTCGCGCCATCGACCGCCGTCCAGCTGAATTGCAGTTGCTTGGTCGCAAAGCCGACACTGGCGACCGGTGCCGCCGGGACATTCGGCGTTGTCGAAGCCGGTGCGCTGGCACCTTTCGCTGAGCTGTCGCTACTCCCGCCGCCGCTGCTGTTGGCGCTGCCGCCACCGCCGCCACCTCCGCAGCCTTGCAGCAGAGCGAGAACAATGGCGCAGCTCAACAACGACTTCTGGCGAAATACTTTCATATTGGTTTCCGAGGGACTCAACGGGCTCTAAGCAAGATAGCAGTACCGACCGCGTCGATTGGGCTAAGCGGCCGGAAATACAGCGGATTTGTGGGGCTCATCACCGTTTCATAGCGGCGCTCCGCACGCTGTGGATATGTCGTCCGGCGCAACGCGTCAGCGCGAAAAATGATTGATGTGGAGTAGAATAGCGCGCCTTAAGTTAAGCGTTATTCCAAGGAGTCTGTGCATGAGCGATAGCAGGGCGCCCGATCAGCATCAGCTGGAACACTGGTTGAACCGGGCCGGCATCGGTTTCTATTTATGCGATCAATGCAATGGTTTGCATATTTCCGGTGTGCAGGAGATCGAGGGCGTGGCCGATGCGAGATTGTTTATCGAGCCCTGGGGCATTTTATTCAGCACCGAGCTGGTGATTCGCCCGGTTGCGCTGTTGCCATTGGCGGCCGATCTCGGGCGCCTCAACATCGACTATCCCACGCTGAAATTATTTCTCGATATCGTCGATGACGCGATGCCGCAGTTAGTGGCCGGCGGCATGTGGCTGACAGGTGCCGGTATCGATGAAGCGCAGTTTCAGTTATTTATGAGCAGCACGATGGAAGCGATGCGCCAGCTCGCTGCTGAAAGCGGTCATCTCGATTATCTGCTTCCCGATGAAAACGCCGAAGCCGGCCAGCCGGCAAAAGCAAAACAGCCGCGCGTGCACTAAGTTCACTGCCTAGTTAAATCCTTGATCTGCATTGGCCAGGTTCGCCTACCGCATCTAGACTGACTGAATCCCTTAGATCGGTTGGTTTGGATGCTATGGCTAAGAATGGCTGGCAGTTTGGCTGCGTGGTGCTTTGCGGGTGGCTCAGCAATGCCGCGTTCGCCGCTTCCGAAGACTTTTTTGAACTCTCCCCCGAACATCTCGCCAAAATAAAAGTGACTGCGGCTTCTGCCTTCGCCGAATCCGAACTCGACAGCAGCGCCACCGTCAGCGTCGTCACCCGCGACGATTGGCAGCGGCGCGCGGCGCGCACGTTACCCGATGCTGTGATGCATCTACCGGGCGTGATGCTGCTCGAGCCACCCGATGGTGGCCTACTGATACAAGTGCGCAGTTATGATTCGACGTCGTTGCGCGGCCGCGCAACATTGGTCGATGGGGTGCCGATCAATACTTTTGCATTCGGCTCCGAAGTATTTTCGAATGCCGAAATGCAGCTGCCGGTGATGGACAGCCTCGAGCTGGTGCGCGGACCGAGTTCGATCATGTACGGCAGCGATGCCTTTCACAGCGCGTTGGTGCTGTCGACCTATCACAGCACCGTAAATAAATTAGAGATTGAAGGCGATGCCGGTTCGCGTAATTACCAGCGCCTAGCCGCGCGCGGGACGCAGACATTCGGCGAAGGACAATCGCTGCAATTGGCGATCAGCGTGGCGCATCAGGGCAATCAGGGCGATGAATATTCGTATCCGCTCGGCGGACAGACATTGAGTGCATCGCGCGAACAAAGCTATCACAGCGGTACCGGCATGCTGCGTTGGGAAGGGCGCGGCAGTGCCGTCGGTTATCAGCTCGAGGTATTCACCGATCAAACCAGTGCGAATGAATTTCCAGGCGGCGGCACGCTGCTATTGGATGTGCGCGATCACGATATCGCCGATCGCAATTCGCATCTATGGATGATCAAAGGCGCATTCGACGGTGAAATGGGTGGCGGTTGGGATTGGAAATGGGATAATTATTATTGGCGCAATGATTATGGCCAAAACTATTTTCTCTTGCTGCCATTTGGTCCAGCAACAAATTTGACCTTAGGTTATTCAAATGAAGACCAACAGATTGTCGAGCATCGTTACGGCTCGCGTCTGAATATCAAGCGTGCCGATATTGAGTTTTTGCATGCTTCAACGCAGCTGGCATTTTCGGTGGGTAGTGAACATCAGATTATCGACGATCATAAAGTCACTTCGCTCGTACCTTTGGTTCAGATAGTAACGACACCACCTACGCCGGATTACAGCGGCCTGGGACAGCGAATCAATAGTTTTTCGCTCGAAGGCAAAACACAGTGGGAAAATGGGCGGTATCAGTTTGTTTATGGCGGCAGGGTTGACGATTATTCAAGCTTTGGTTCTCAAACGTCGCCGCGAGTGGGCTTCATCTGGATGCCAACCAATGAATACAGTTTCAAAGCGCTTTACGGCAAAGCGTTTCGCGCGCCAAACGCAAATGAATTGCGCGGAACCAATTTTGCGCTTGGAACAACGAATCTGAAACCTGAAACGTTGGATAACTATGAAGTGTCAGCCACGCGCGCATTCAGTAATGGTATCGTTCAATTGACTGGTTTTAATACTCGTTGGCATGATCGCATATTATTGAGTTCGAGCGCTCAAGTAGGCTTTAACCAATATGCCAATAGCGGTGAGAGCGAATCGAAAGGCGTCGAGCTATCCGGTAAATTCGATTTCGAGCAGTGGCGTTTTGAGTTGAGTGGCGCGCGTATCACCAATCACACTATCGATGGCCCGGTGCGTGCGTGTGACTGCGAGCCGCATATGTTCCCGAAATGGATGGCCGATGTCGGCATTGGTTATCGCTGGCCATCGCAGCGGCTCGAATTATTCTGGGCCAATCGCCTGCATGAAAACGTTAGAACCGGCGACGACACAGGCACCACAAATCCCAGCCAGAGTCACGTCACTGATGCAGGGTTTTTCTACCGCAGCGATATTTCATTGAGCCAACAATGGAGTGCACACTGGACCGGTCAGATCGCGCTGCGCAATATGTTTGATAAAGAAAATGTGTGGCCTTCCGTCGTCAACAGCAATGGCGGCGTCGCCGATATTCCGCGGCAGATCAGTTTCGATATTCAATACCGCGGTTTGCCGTAACCATTCAATGCGTAGATTTTTTCATTCCAATCCGCAGGGATTGCGGGTTTTCCTTACGTAAATCTCCTCACTGGCGATACATCGTCACAATTCCTATGGTCTATGCAGCGAATAGGAAATAGCGCTTATTCGCCGTTAATAACTCATACAATAATTGAGGCCGAACGCATGACCAACACGAATGTGCCGCTTTCGCTCGGCGCCGATTTCGATCGTACTTTCGATATCAAACTTGCCGATACCGATGCATTGCGCCAGCGAGTATTTCAAATTCGTCATGAGGTATTTTGCGCCGAACTCGGCTACGCAATGCAAAACAATGGCGGCGCCGAGAGCGATGCGCACGATGCGCAGAGTCTGCATTGCCTGTTGCATCATCGCAGCAGCAGTCGCGATACCGGCTGCGTGCGTTTGGTATTGCCCCGCGCTGGCGGCGGTGGTTTGCCATTCGAAGGATTTGGTTTGCGCTATGTCGACAGAAAATTGCTCGACTGGAAGCAACTCGATCCGACCCAATGCTGCGAAATCTCGCGCTTAGCGGTGACGACACATTTTCGCCGCCGACCCGGCGAACAAGATAATGCGGCCGGCATCGCCGCTGTCGAAGCGACCGACAATTTTGTGCGCCGCCGTTTTCCATTTATTGCCGTATCGCTTTATCACGCCGTCGTCGCGCTGATTTTGCAACGCAGCTACCGTTGGATTTTTATGGTGGTTGAACCGCGCTTGCAACGACACTTACAGCGTTATGGTCTTGCTATTCGCCAGGTCAGTCCGATATTCGATTATTTTGGCCAGCGCGCCGTTTATGTGACGACCGTTGAGCAGGTCCAGAGCGATATAGAAAACTGGGATGAAGAGCTTAAAGAGTTGTATGACAACGTTCATGCACAATTACTGGGTCGTTTGCCGGCGCGTCTGCCAATACAGGCTCTGTGCACAAAGAATTAATTATCGCCGCTGCGTTTGAACGGCAATAAATCTGCCGCTGCGGTAATGTGTTCCGCAATGGCGAGGTGTTCGCGCTGAATAAAATCGTCGATCGCGCCGCGGAAGGCGCGATCTTTTATCCAATGATATGAAAACGTTTCGATCGGCACGAATCCGCGCTGAATTTTGTGTTCGCCCTGCGCGCCGGGATCGAAATGCTGCAAACCGTTGCGAATGCAATACTCGATGCCCTGGTAGTAGCACGCTTCGAAATGCAGACAATCGAATTCGCGCACGCAGCCCCAATAACGACCGTATAGTGTGGTGCCGCCGCGAAAATACAATGCTCCGGCGATAGCTTCATCGCGCCAATAGGCGAGCGTCATCATCATGTGTTCGCTCAGTTGCCGGCCCAATTCCTGAAAAAATTGCGCGTTGAGATAACCGCCGTGCCCGCTGCGTTTGGCGTAGGTCAGTTCGTAAAAGCGATGGAACAATCGCCAGTGATCCGCCGTAATGTTTTCGCCTTCGATGGTTCGTAATTGCAATTCTTGTTCGGCAATGCGCGCGCGCTCCTTGCGCAAATTTTTGCGCTTGCGCGAATTGAAGGTTGCGAGAAAATCATCGAAGCTCGAAAATTTTCGATTGAACCAGTGGTATTGCACACCGAGGCGTTCGCTCAGGCCGGCTTGCTTTAACGCGTTACTCAATTCCGGTTGCGGAAATAAAATATGCAGTGACGATAAATCACCAACATCGATGCGCCGGCGCAGCGCTGCAATAACTTGTGCCGCGATATCGTCGCAGTTTTCGGCGGGCGCGACACACAGCCGCGGCCCTGTCGCGGGGGTGAACGGAATCGCGCACAGCATTTTCGGATAGTACTGAAGGCCGTGGCGGCGGTATGCATCGGCCCAGCTCCAGTCGAATACGTACTCGCCGTAGGAGTGATATTTTAAATACAGTGGCATCACCGCGATCACATCGTTACCGCGTTTTACGAGTACGTGCTGCGGTTGCCAGCCGCTGCCGCTGTTCGTGCAACCGCTGCTTTCGAGAATATGCAAAAATTCGTGACGCGTGAATGGATAATCGGTGCCGGCAATCGCATTCCACTGCGCTGCCGAAATCGCTGTGATGCTGTCGATGAATTCAATCTTCATGGCGGCCATTTAATTGGCGGTCAAATAATGCATAACGATGCCGGCAAAGACCACGGCGCCAACCCAGTTGTTGTGCAGAAATGCGCGAAAGCAGGCATCGCGTTGGCGATAGCGAATTAAATATTGTTGATAAATAAATAAACCGCTCACACCGATCAGGGAAACGAAATACCAATAGCCGAGTTTGAATTGCGTGCCGACAAAAATTAGCGCAAGCACAACGCATACCTGCAACGCGCCCGTGATCAAGCGGTCGTCATCGCCGAACAAAATCGCGGTCGATTTAACGCCGATTTTAACATCGTCGTCGCGATCGACCATCGCATAAAATGTGTCGTACACGACTGTCCACAAAATATTCGCAATAAATAATACCCAGCAGCCGCGCGGCAGCGTTCCGCTCTGTGCCGCGAACGCCATCGGAATTCCCCAACCGAACGCGGCGCCCAACACGACTTGCGGCAGGTGCGTGAAACGCTTCATGAAAGGATACAGGCCGGCCAGCATCACCGCGCCGAACGACAGCAGTATCGTCAGTTTGTTGGTGAACAACACGAGCACGAACGCGAGCGCGCACAGCGCCGCACACAACAGCAACGCTTCGCGCTTATCGACACGACCGATCGCGAGCGGCCGTTGCGCGGTGCGCCGCACGTGGCTATCGAAATCGCGATCGACGTAATCGTTGATCACGCAACCGGCCGAGCGCATTAAAAATACACCGAGCGTAAAAATAATCAGCAGATGCCATTGCGGCCAACCGCCGGCGGCAAGCCACAATGCCCACAGCGTCGGCCACAGCAGCAGCAGCGTGCCGATCGGCTTATCGGCGCGCATCAATTTCAAATAAAGCGGAAGTCGATCGAGCAACTGCTGCATTGCGCACGGCCTGGTAGTGATGGGCCGCAGTATACCAATAGCTTTATAACGCGCGATGAAGCGCAGGCGATCGCGCCTGCATTGTTTGGTGAAAGGTATCGAGAAAAATTTCACCGACAATCAGCGCACGCGTGTCGATTGAAAAACGCGAACGCCGTGCCCACAGCGGCGCATGCGCCTGCAATGGCGCGGGCAGCGCGCGCGCATCGACTTTCGCGAGTTGAAAAGGCATGCGCCGCAATTGCGGATAGCGAAACAGCAGCGCGCCCAGCGACGAGTTGCGCAGTTGGCGCAAACGGCGCAAATCGCCGCGCAGGGCGCGCACCGGTATCACGCTGCGTGCATATACCCATGGCTCGTCTCGACCCCACAAAATGACTTCGCGGATCAACGCGCGCTGGCGTGGATCGATATTTAACAAGCGCGCCTCGGATAATGTCGGCCGCTGCCACTGCTGCAAAATTCGCTCGACGCGAAAATCGCCGGCACTGACCGCAATCAGATGCCGCGTCAGCGAACCTTCGAGCAGCAGCCAGTGCCGCAGTGCCGATGGAATTTGCGCCGGCGAATATTGATGCGCATCAAACCAACGCAAAGCGCGCGCCAGCGCCGTGGTTTCGCTATGGTGTCGTCTTGAGGTTTGGGCGTACAATCCGCGTCTTCCAAAACTGGCTACGAATCCAGCAATAAGCTGCTTTGTCTTTGCGATAAGCGGCCGTCAGGCTGCCATGTCGCCGTCTGCGGTGAATTTCCGAGCGGAAGTTGCTGCGAGGTACGAGGTAATTGCAGCGCGTGCAGGATGCGCGCTACGCGAGCAACAATCAAGAGACACGAGCGGCAAGCAGCGTGTAACTGAACCAAACATACAGTTAGCAAGGTGAACAAGCGATGGCGAAGTGGGAATGCATTATTTGCGGGTGGGTATACGACGAAGAGAAAGGCGATCCTGAGAACGGTGTGCCGGCCGGTACTCCCTGGAGCCAGGTACCTGCCGATTGGTTATGCCCCGATTGTGGCGTCGGCAAAGATGATTTCCAACTGCTCGATGAACCAGTTTCACCCGCTCACCACGAACAGCCCGTCGGCGCCGGCAAAGCTCCGGTAGTGATCATCGGCACCGGCATGGCCGGCTATAATTTGGCCGATGAATTTCGCAAACACAATAAAGATACGCCGCTGATTTTGATCAGCTCCGACGATGGTCGCTGGTACTCCAAACCGATGCTGTCCACGGGCTACACCAAAAATCACGATGCCAAAGCGCTCGCGCAAAACGACGGTGGCAGTATGGCGAAAGAATTGAACGCCAGCGTATGGACGATGACGAAAGTCACCTCGATCGACATCGAAAACCAAATCGTCAAAGTCGGCGATGCCGAAACCGCTATTCACTACGGTAAGTTGGTACTCGCCGTCGGCGCCGACGTGATCCGCCCGCCCTTGGCTGGCAATGGTCTGGACATGGTTTACTCGGTCAACGACCTGCTCGACTACGATGACTTTCGCAAGGCGATGGCAAAAAACAAAGTCAAAAAAGTCGTAATCATCGGCGGCGGTTTGATCGGTTGCGAATTCACCAATGATTTGCTGAACGGCGGCTATCAGATCGAAACGGTCGATCCGCTCGGTCACTGCCTGCCCACTCTGCTGCCCGAGCAAGCCGGCAAAGCCGTGCAGGCGGCATTGGAAGCGAAAGGCGCGAAATTCCATTTCGGCCCGCTAGTCACCGAGGTAAACAAGCGTCCGGAGGGCGGCGTGCGCGTCACTCTGAATAACGGCCACACCATCGATGCCGACATAGTGCTGTCAGCGGTCGGCGTGCGCCCGCGCATCGATTTGGCGAAAGCATCGGGCATCGTCACCAATCGCGGCATCGTCACCAATCGCAAGCTCGAAACCAGCGCGAAAAATGTGTACGCGCTCGGCGATTGTGTCGAGGTCGATGGCCATGTGCTGGTCTATGTCGCTCCGTTGATGGCGGCTGCGCGCTCGCTCGGCGCAACGCTGGCCGGCAAGCCGACCGACGTCATCTATCCGGCGATGCCGGTTACGATCAAAACTCCGGCCTGTCCGGTTGTCGTCAGTCCGGTTCCGCGCGGCGCCGACGGCACTTGGGAAATTCAGCAAAACGGTAATAACGTGGTGGCCGAGTTTCGCAACGCGCAGGGCGAACTGCTGGGTTTCGCGCTCACCGGCGAAGGCACCAAGGAAAAACTGAAGTTGCAAAAAGAGCTGCCGCCGATCCTGTCGTAATTCGGTGCGGCGAAAAGGCGGTTCCGGGGTATTCGGAATCGCCGCTACCTCATTCATGTTTCATCTGTCAGCGGAGCCCATCATGCGTAAACCCGATTTGGCCGCATACATTGCCGACAAAGCGGATATCTCTAACGATAAAGCGCAACAGGTGATGACGGCAATTCTCGATGAAATCACTAACGCACTGAGCCGGAATAACGGCGTCAGTCTGATCGGTTTTGGCACCTTCGAAAAACGTCACCGCAGCGCGCGCTCGGGTAAAAATCCGCAGACCGGTGCGCCGATCGAAATCGCCGCCAGCAATACGGTGGGCTTCAAGCCCGGCAAAGCGCTGCGCGATGCGCTGAAATAACAGCGTGGATGTCGCCGCCGCCGCAGCCGTTACCCGCCGTTGGATCGAACAATTCGTCGTAGCGGAAAACCTGTGTCCTTTCGCTGCGCCGGTACTGCGCGCGAATCAATTGCGCGTTGCGGTCTGCACTGCGGCCGATGAACCGGCATTGGCGCTTGCGCTGCTCGAAGAGTTGGATTTGTTGCAGCGCACGCCGGAACTCGAATTAGCCACTAGCGTGCTGGTTTTTACCGCAGCGTTGACCGATTTCGAGCACTATCTCGATTTTCTCGCGCTCGCCGATGAGCTATTGAAAGAATGCGGCCTCGACGGCATTGTGCAGATCGCCAGTTTTCATCCCCGCTATTGCTTTGCGGGCGTGGCGGTGGATGACATCGGCAATTTTACTAATCGCTCGCCGCTACCGATGGTACATCTGCTGCGTGAAGCCAGCATTTCGCGCGCGCTGGAAAATTATTCGCAGCCCGCAGCAATACCGGCGCGCAACATCGCGCACTTACAAGCTTTAGGCGTCGCTGCCGTAGCAAAAATCCTGACGCGAATTACTGCGGGCGGGTAGACGCAATAAACCCGGCGCGGCATTATCGGCGCATAAAAAACGGACTCGGGCAAATCAGTTGAAAATGCTATCGAAGGCGCGCGTGTTGATTATCGTCGCGTCACTGTTATTTTCATGGCGCGCTTTCGCCCAGAACGCACAGGTACTCGAGCAAGCGCAGCAGCTGCTCGATTGGCTCGGGTTTCGTGCGCTGCTCGAACAGGTTCCCGCCACGCTTGATGCAAGCATCAATGCCGAAGCGCATTTTCGCAAAGCCACACCGCAGCAGGTAGCAAACTGGCGACGCGAACTCGAGCCGCGCCTGAAACCGCAACAGCTATACCAGGATTTGGCGCACTATCTCGGCGATCGCTACGTCGCCGATACATTTCAACATGCAGCACAACGGCTGCAGCAGCCGCTGGCGAAACGCGCGCGTTATTTCGATCTGGCGATGACGCAGCCGGGTGCGGAAAAAAATCTGCGCGATTTTTTTGCGCAAAATGAGCATGCGCAGAGTGGTGCGGAAACACGTCGCGTGCTGATGCAGGAAATCGATGCGGCGACCGCATCGTCATTGTTGATCGCAACGATGCAAACGGCGATCGGCGACCGCGTGCACCAGGTGGCGGGCGGCCCCGCGGCCGATGCCGCAACCGTGCAGGCGCAAATCGCCGAACGTCAGCGCTATCTGGCGTCGCTGACGGTCGCTTACCTGCTCTACGATTACCGTTATTTGCGCGACGATGAATTAAGCGATTACCGCGATTTGATGCGCGACGAAAAACTGCAGTGGTTGCTCGACGTCGGCCGCCAGGGCTTGGCGGCCACGTTGGAAGGGGATATCAAGCCGCCGCCAGATCTGCGGCGATAGATTTGATTTCATCGCTGGCGTCGATCACGTGTTGAATCGTCTGCGCGGCGGCGTCCGGGTCCAGATGCAGACGCGTGAATACATCGGCGGGAATCGATTCCAGCGGTGCATTGCCGATGCCGTGGCGGCGCAGCAGGCGCATGGCGACAAACATCAAATTCGCATATACGCAGTGCGGGCCGGCGTAATCGGCTTCGTTTTGATAGCGCAGTCCGATGCATACCTCGTCGGGAATCGACCATAACCGCATCAGCCAACCGGCCAATTGATCGCGCGTGATGCCGAGCAGATGGCGCTCGATCAACGTATAACTCGAACGCGGATTGGCTTCCTGAAAACGGCAGTAGCTGGAAAAGTGCGGCGGAAATACTTCGGCCAACAGCAGCAGGCCGAAATTGTGCAGCAGGCCGGTCAAATATGATAAACCGATGGTCGGCCGATGGTCGGCGGGAATGCACCCCACTAACGATTCCACCGCCGCCGCCGCATATACCGCCTGCTGCCAATATGGCGTGAAACCTTTCGGCGCGTCCTTCGGCAGATTCAAACTTTTACCGAGCGCGAGTCCCAGCGCCAGATTCAATACCAGATCGAAACCGAGCACGCGCACGATCGCGTCGTGTACCGATTTGATTTTGCCGGGCGCGGCATAATACGGCGACGCTGCCCAGCTCACCACCTGCGCGGCCAGCGCCGGATCCATTTCGACGATATTGGTGAGCCCGCGCATTTCCGCGTAGGGATCGACGCGCAATTTAATGATGCGTTGCGCGGTATCCGGCAGTGGCGGTATTTCGAGCGTTTCCTCCAGCCGTTGCTTGATGCGCAACTGGGTGAAGTCGGCAACCGCCTTGGTGATCTCTTCGAGATCGTTGCAGTTATCAAATTTGCCGCGGCTGAGCTTTTCGAGCGACACGCTGAAATCGCCCAGCGTCGCGCCCGCTAGGCTCTGGCGAAATTGTTCGGCAGACATACGCAACCAGCCGGATTGATCGCCCGAGCTCAACACTACGGTTTCACTTGTCAGAATTTTATTGTCGACCAGCGTCGGCAAGCCGAGCGCCGCCGGCAGCGCCGGAATCTGCTGCATTTGATGCTGCTGACAGAGCTTGCGTACATCCGCATACGGTAGCGCGCGCAGCTGCCAGCCGGTCAGTTGGCTGACCGCATTGAGATCGAGCAAAGTATCGGGTGCGTGCAGCACCAGCAAGCGATGAGAGCCATCGTGCAGCAACATGGTCTGCACCGCACCCGCGGGTATTTCTGTCTCCGAAGAGATTTCTTCCACGCCGAACTCTATATTTTGTTTGCGCAGCAGAGAGTCCACAGCGGCCGGGATTGCCATACTTCGCCCTCGGTTTTGGAGTGTTTACGGTGGGGTTTCCAGAAGTGTAGCAGCGTAATGTAGTGGTTGACGGCGCTCGCGCCTTAGCATTTATGCGTATTGCGCAATCGGGATGCGCGCCGTGCGTTCAAACTTGCGCAAATTGCTCGCGATCGGGCAGCCAGCGCCGAATCAATGCATCCACGCGCTCGGGATACCGCGTATAAAATTCGCGCCCTTGCTCGCGCACGCGCGGCAGCAATGCCGCATCGCGCTGCAAATCGGCGATGCGTAGTTGCAGCAACCCGGTCTGTCGCGTGCCCAGCAATTCACCGGGCCCGCGCAGTTCCAAATCCTTTTCGGCAATAACAAAGCCGTCGTTGCTGTCGCGCAACACCTGCAAGCGCGCTTTTCCCTGCTGCGACAACGGCGCCTGATAAACCAGCAGACAATAACTTTCGGTGCCGCCGCGACCGACGCGCCCGCGCAGCTGGTGCAGCTGCGCCAACCCCAGCCGCTCGGCGTTTTCGATAATCATCAGGCTGGCGTTAGGCACATCGACACCCACTTCGATGACGGTAGTCGCGACCAGCAATTGCAATTCGCCCACTTTGAACGTGGTCATCGCCGCAGCCTTGTCGGCCGTTTTCATACGCCCGTGCAATAGGCCAATCCGCAACTCCGGCAATGCGGTTTGCAGTTCCCGCCAGGTCACTTCGGCGGCTTGGGCCTGCAGCGTTTCCGATTCCTCGATCAGTGTGCACACCCAATAAGCCTGCCTTCCGTCGGCGCAAGCATGACGGATACGTTCGATCACATCGGCCCGCCGCTCATTGCCGATTACCGCCGTGTGAATCGGTTTGCGTCCGGGCGGCAACTCGTCGATCACCGACGTATCGAGATCGGCATAGGCGCTCATCGCGAGCGTGCGTGGAATCGGCGTCGCCGTCATGATCAATTGATGCGGCTGCAAGCCGTTGGCACTGCCTTTCGCGCGTAGCGCCAGCCGTTGATGTACGCCGAAGCGATGCTGTTCATCGATAATCGCGAGCCCGAGCCGCTGAAAAATCACATCGGGTTGAAACAGCGCATGGGTGCCGATTACCAATTGCACAGCGCCACTGGCGATGGCTTCGAGCTGCGCCTGACGCGCTCGGCCTTTCACTTTACCGGACAACCATCCCGGCGCGATGCCGAGCGGTTGCAGCCAGCGTGCGAAATTATCGCGATGCTGTTCGGCCAGAATTTCGGTCGGCGCCATCAATGCAACCTGGTAACCGCTCGCGATTGCGCGCAGCGCCGCCAATGCGGCGACGACGGTTTTACCGGAGCCGACATCGCCCTGCAGCAGACGCAGCATCGGCTGCGGTTGCTGCAAATCGCGCGCGATTTCGTCGCTGACACGCTGCTGCGCGGACGTGAGCGCAAACGGCAGCTGTCGTAAAA